>CAZLWE010000024.1:17225-27474 GCA_964562985.1 uncultured Acidimicrobiales bacterium | reverse complement strand
GCCCAACCGGTGATACCCACAGCCCAGCCGGTCATGCGCACCGAACAGGCGCCACCAGCCGAAACCAACCTGTTGCCGCCATTCGAGCCCCCGACGGCACCCTCACCCGTTTTCCCGACGGAGCGGGCCGTCACCGAATTGCAGCCCGACATCCCAGCTCGGCCAGCAAGTGCTGCTTCTGCCATCGTGGATGCTCCAATACCCCAACCCGTGGCTCCTGGTCCGCGACCTGCCCCAGACCAGGTTGACCTCCCTATCGCCGAATCCGGTACGGTCCGTCGCCAGGATCAAGTGATCGAACCCGGTCGGGTCGAGCATGGATTCTCCGTTGAAGGCGGAACGAACCCATTCGTTGACACTGACGGTGTCGACGACGTCATGGTGAAATCGGATGTATCGACGAGCGGATTCCGGTCGTCGGATTTCCACACGATCATCGAGTGGCTCGCCGTGATTGGTTCGGCATTGGCGGTTGCGCTCTTGATCAAAGCTTTCGTGCTCCAAGCATTCTGGATTCCTTCGGAGTCCATGGAGACAACGGTGAACCGCGGCGACCGCATCTTGGTCAACAAGGTTTCTTACCGACTCCACGACGTGCGCCGTGGCGACCTCGTCGTGTTTCGCAAGATCGAAGGCACCGCGGGGACAGATGACCTGATCAAGCGAGCGATTGGGCTTCCCGGCGAGACCATCGAGGTGCGCGACGACGGACAAATCTGGATTTGGGGGCCCGGGGAAGGCCCTGAAGACGCCCTTTTGCTCGACGAACCGTATTTGAACCCCCAAAACGCACTCTTGCGCGCTCCGTCAGCATCAGATCCCGTCGCTCAGGACATCTGGGATGAACGATGCACGAACAATCGAACGCCGGGTCGATGCACCCTCGACGACTCCAGTTTCTTCATGCTCGGCGACAACCGCGTCCGCTCATCGGACTCGCGCTTCTTTGGCCCGGTGCCCGAGGAGAACGTTGTCGGTCGGGCCTTCGTGAGGATCTGGCCGCTCGGCGACCTATCCACGCTGTAGCGCGAAACCTAGATCCGCACCCCAGATTGCGGAGGAGGTGGGCGCTCGTTGATGGCTTCCATCATCGTGTCGACATAGTCGCTACATACGGCATCGAGTCCCATGCGGAGGAGATCGTCAAGGATTCGCCGATGTTGGGCATCCCAACCAAAGCACAGCCGTCCGAAACGGTGGAACAGCGTTGCCATTCCCCCGGTCCACTCGCTGTGTCGGAGATTGACCGCGTCAATACCAGCTTCAGCAAGGTTCGAGGCGCGGCGCTCGGGCCCCTCCGACATCTCACTCACGCTGGTCGAGTCCACCAATTTGATGTGTTCATCAAACGTCCGCCACTCCGATAAGCGCCGCCAGTCGTGATAGGAGACGTAAAGCCGAGATCGCGTGACCGGATCGAGGGTGACGACCCAATCGAGCAGCGGAGCCGTCGCCGCCTCGTCTTTGATGTCGACTAACAGCGCAAGCGAATCAGGCATCGCTTCGACCAACTCAGGCAGCGAAATCATCGCGTCGGGCAATTCGCCACGCCCAAGCGACCGAATCTGACGCCTTCGCATGCCGATATGACCTACGTGGTGCAGCATCAAGTGGCCATCCTTCGACAACCAGACGTCACTCTTGATACCCGAAGCCCCTAACTTCACTGCTAAATCAAAGGCTTCAGGCGTATTTTCCTTGGCGTGAGCGCTCGCTCCCCGATGCGCAAATCCGATCGGCGTAGCGAATTGAGACGGCAAACGAAGGGCCATAACGGCATCGTATTCGCAAAGATGGTCGGAATGGCTCAATGCACGCCGCTCTCAAATAGGTCGCTTGCGCTTTGAAATGGGCCTCTTGCTCCTCAAGGAACCCCGCGAATTCTCCGAATAATTCCTTGTAAGCAAGAGTGGAGTGTGAATCCCAAATGGCAACCATACGAGCGAGCTGTCCAGACTGTGGAGACGTAGAACTCACCACCGAGGATGTCGTAGTGCGAGTATGCCTGGACGACGACCGAGGCGAATACCGCTTCACGTGCCCTGTGTGCTCCATGGTTGTTGTGAAGCCTGCGGAACACCGCACCATCGATCTGCTCGTCGCTAGCGGCGTACAAATGGACACATGGACACTCCCAGCAGAGCTATTCGAGTCGCGCACCGGCCGTCGGATCGACCACGACGACATTTTGGACTTTCACAAGTTGCTCGATGACGAAGACGCAGTCGCCGAAGCCCTCAACGCAATCACCGATAAGCGGTAAGCGATTGTGAGAAACGTGTGAACGTTTCTTTGAAGTACGAAGCGACCAAGCCCTCCGAGTAGAATTGAATCATGTTCAATATCGGGGGTGGCGAGCTCCTCGTCATCTTTTTGGTTGCACTCGTCGTGCTTGGCCCAAAGAGGCTGCCCGAAGTAGCCAGGCAAGTTGGTAAATGGGTGGGTGAGTTTCGAAAACTGTCCGCTGGTTTCCAGACCGAAGTTCGCGACGCCATGAAGGATCCGGTCTCCCACGCGGTCAAGAAGGCGGAGGCGCTAGAGCCTGCGCCTGTTGATGCCGATACCAACGACTCCGACGGAGCCAAAGATGATTCGCTGCCCGCGGCCACGCCAGCGCAAGCCGAGATCGTCACGCTCGAATCGGTACAGGTCGACGAAAAACCAACACCCGAATCCACCAAGATTCCGCCCATCGCTCCAATGAGCGGCAGTGATGCGTTAACGAACGCTCCAAAACCCGACGAAGGCTCCCCAGACAGCGCTGCGGAAAGCCACGATATCGAGAACGCAGCGGCCGAATCGACGAGCTCGCCCGAAGAACCAGCGAGCGTTGAGTTCGACCTAGAGGACGACGCCGAACCAGTCGACCCACCGATGTTTGGAGATCGCTGATGGTGGCAGCTGACGACGCCGCCACTCGCGACGCCGGCGAGATGACATTGATCGAGCACCTCACCGAACTGCGGACTCGGATCATCAAGAGCGTGATCGCGGTTGCCGCCGGGGCCGTGCTGTGTCTGATCTTCGCCAACCGAATCATCGATGCGTTGGTCGAGCCATATTGCCGAGCCTTGGGCGAACTCCCGGAGGGCACCGAGAACCGGATCATCACCGAGCAAAACTGCAACCTGGTCCAGACACAGCCGCTCGAGGGTTTCTCGTTGTTGCTCACCGTTGCTGTTTACGGCGGCATTGTCGTTTCGATCCCCGTCATCTTGTGGCAGATCTGGCAGTTCGTTGTACCCGGGCTTTACCCACACGAGAAGCGTTTCGCCCTTCTCTTCGTCGGCTTTGGCACCATCCTCTTCTTTTTCGGGTCGGGGCTCGCCTTTTGGTCGATTCCTCGAGCGTTGGTCTTCCTCCTCGACATCGGCGACTTTGAGCCACTTCTTGCCCCAGGGCCCTACATCTCGTTCGTGGTGCGAATGCTGGTCGCCTTTGGCATTGGGTTCCAGTTCCCACTCGCGTTGATTTTGCTGCAGATGATTGGAGTAGTCGACCAAAAGCAGCTCCGGGCAGGTAGGCGCTACGCGATCGTGGGCATCGTGGTGCTGGTCGCAGTGCTGACTCCCTCAGGCGACCCGATCACGCTCGGTGTCTTATCGATTCCGATGTACATCTTCTACGAAATTTCGATCATCTTCGGATGGTGGCGAGGCCGCAAAGAACGCAAAGAGCTCGCGTCGACCTCATGAGCCAACTCCACGTTGGCCCGCCTCGCTCGTTCGACCTCGATGACTTTCAGGTAGCCGCGTTAGGGCACCTCGACGCCGGTCGCTCGGTTGTCGTGTCGGCTCCGACGGGCAGCGGAAAGACCTACGTCGCTGAATACGCCATCGATGCGGCACGTCTACGGGGCAAGCGCAGCGTGTACACCACGCCGATCAAGGCCCTGTCGAATCAGAAGTACCGGGACCTTCGGGCGTGGCTCGGTCACGACTCCGCCGGGCTTCTCACCGGTGACAATTCGATCAACGGTGACGGGCAGGCCGTGGTCATGACCACCGAGGTCCTGCGCAACATGCTCTACGCGGAGCCCGAGCGTCTGCGTGACATCGACGTGGTGGTAATGGACGAGGTGCATTACCTGCAGAACACCTTCCGCGGGCCCGTGTGGGAAGAGGTGATCATCCATCTCCCCGAACACATCCAGATCGTGGCGCTATCGGCGACGGTGTCGAATGCTGACGATCTCGCCGATTGGATCGGCTCGGTGCACGGCCCATGTAGCGCCGTCACCGAGACCACAAGACCGGTGCGTTTGTCGAGTTCGTTCATGGTGGGGGAGAAGGGCAATGGTCGACGTCATGTCGTTCCGACCCTCAAGAAGGGGCGACCCAACCCCGAGGGTCGACGCTTCGACGGACAAAACAACGGTGGTCGTCGCCAAAGGCACGGCGATCGCCAGCGTCGTCAGCCCTACCGAACGCCACGACGCTCTGAGGTTGTTGAGGAGCTCGAACGGCGCGGTCTACTTCCGGTCATTACCTTCATCTTCAGTCGAGCCGGATGCGAAGATGCGGTCAGCCAGCTCCGCCAGAGCGGAGTGCATCTCACCGACGCAGAGACCGAAGAACTGATCGTTGACTACGTCGAACGACGGACGGCCGACCTCTCCGAGGACGACAAGACCGCACTCGGCTATTCGACCTGGCTTCGCGGGCTCCGAAGCGGTCTCGCAGCACACCATGCTGGTATCGTCCCGCTGTTCAAAGAGACGGTGGAGGAGCTGTTCGCGAAGGGGTACCTGCGGGCGATCTTTGCCACAGAAACGCTTGCGCTCGGCATCAACATGCCCGCACGTACGGTTGTCATCGAACGGTTGACCAAGTTCACCGGGGAGCGCCACGAGCTGCTCACTCCCGCCGACTACACCCAGCTCACCGGCCGGGCTGGCCGACGCGGAATCGACGATGAAGGCCACGCGTTCGTTCTCTGGACGCCCTTCACGGAGTTCGGCGAGGTCGTGTCGCTGGCGCGGTCCAAGTCCTTCGAGCTGCGCTCAGCGTTTCGTCCCACCTACAACATGGCTTGCCACCTCGTCGGCCGTTACACACGTGCACAAGCCGAGGAGCTCGTCGAGAAGTCCTTCGGGCAGTTCCAAACCAACGCGGAGATCCTCAAGCTTGAGGAGCGACGTGAGCGTGTTGCCCGTGACCTCCAACGTGCGAGCGGGGCAGTGGCGGACCCGACGCCAGACTCTCCGTACAACTCAGATATCGACCACGACGCCATCATTGCCGAGATCAACAGGCTCAAACCGGGGGACGTTGTAGACCTCGGTCCCGAAATCGTCGCCGTGCTTTCGAACACCTGGCGACGTAAGGAAGTCCGGGTTCGCGTGATCGAAGCGAACGGTGAGAGCCACATTCTCGACCCCGAAGCACTGACCACCGTGCCCGTCACCGTCGGACAGGTTCGACTCCCCGAACCGTTCAATCCAAACTCTCGTTCGCACCACCACGAGATCTCCGGACAGCTCCGCGGCGTTCGCAGAAGCGGTAAGTCCAAGCGAGCGAAGGCTCGGGCCAAGAACGCGAAGAACGCGTCCTCTACACAGGAAGGCGCTGCACACTCCGTGTGGAAGGGCACAGCGTCTAACGATTTGGCTCGCGATCTACGGCGACTCGACGCGAGAATCGCCGAAAGACGAGGACGGCTGACCGAACGCTTCCGATCGGTCGTGGGGCTCTTGAGTGAGCTGGGATATGTCGAGAACTGGGAGCTGACCGAACATGGGTCGCTGCTACTTGGTACCTTCCATGAGCTCGACCTCGCGCTTTGCGAATCGATCCGAGCCGGCCACATGGACGGTCACAGCGCCCCGGAGCTTGCGGCGCTGTTGTCGGTGTTTGTCTACGAAGCGCGCAATTCCGAAGATGCGCCACCGTGGTACCCAAACGAATCGATCGAACTCGCGGCGGGCCAGATCGCGGACGTGATCACCGATGTCCAACGTCGGGAATCGGCCTATGGCCTGCCGGAGTCACGCTCGATCGACCCTGGCCTCGTAGCCGCTACATACGGCTGGGCGTCAGGTGGCGGCCTGGTCGACGTCCTTTCCACCGAGATCCTGACGCCGGGCGATTTCGTGCGCTCGATGCGTCAGGTGATCGACATCTTGTCGCAGCTGGCACATGTCGCCCCAAACAGCGATACCCGTCGAACCGCGCGCCAAGCCAAGGATTTGCTCCAACGCGGGATCGTCGACGCGACGGTCGACGACCTTGCAGGCGAGTCGGCAGATGCCATTCCGGACTCATCATGACAATCGAGAAAGGAAAGGACTGGGGGACGACCGGCCAACTCATCGACGACGCTCCCGTAGTCGACTCCGACGCCGCATTGGCCTCGCTCTTCACGGTTTCGGGAGACACGCTCACCGGGCCAGCGCAAGTGGGACTCACGGGGGGCGACCTCGCAACCACCTTGGGGGCGCGTTCGAACGAGGACGAGCTTCGCGGGTCGCCGCGTACGCTGCTTCCGCTCGATCTGGCAATCGCGCGGACCGATCACGGAGAACACGTGATGGCGGCCAGCCTCGTGATCCGGTCGCCCTTTTGGATTGGAGCTACCCGGGCTGCCATGAACGCATCGCATTACGGCGAATGGAATGTTTCACCAGCTGGCCATCCCAACGACGGACGAGTGGATGTCATCGAAGCCAGCCTCGGGATGGGAGATCGTCTAAAGGCACGAAAGCGCCTCCCCGCAGGTCTCCACGTCCCACACCCCGATATCTCGATTCGGCGTCTTAAGACGGTCCGTTGGGAGGTCTCGGGTCAGGAGAAAGTCTGGATCGACCGAGTCCTGTGCACCGGCGTACGCACCGTCGAAGTCGTGGTCTACCCAGACGCCACTGTGGTAGCTATCTGAAATCTGGGCCAGATCCGTCCGGGATGGCGATTTGGACCATAACATCAGGCTTCGTGACGCCCTATGACGCCGAAGAATTCACGTCGCAAGAAGCCGACGTTCTTCGTCGGTACTTCACCAACCTTGATTCACCCGTCTTCGCCCTCGTAAACCTGCCCGAGGTAGTGAAGGGTGCGCTCTTCGCCCGGTACTCACGGTCACCAAAGAGTTTGCGTCGACTCTTTCTCGACGAATTCGTCGGCGACCTCGACATCAGCGGCGACGAGACGGTCGACGCCACGGTTGGAATGCGCCGAGCCGAAGAGCTCTACGACCGAGTCTTCTTCCAGTACGGCGACGACAGCGTGGCCCAACTCGGTGGCGTACACCTCGCCTGTGAACAGGCATCGAACGTCTTGACCAAGATTCTCGAGTGGGGACGTCTGATGTCCTACCTCGAGCAATCGACGCGCTACATCCGCTACGACGAGCGCTTGGGCGGTCGATACCGCTTCTTCCGCGATCCCGATGTGTTGAACTCGGTACACGGCACCCGCTACGTCGGCGAGATCGACCGGATGTTCGACATCTACAGTTCACTCATTCCCGTGATGGAACAGTTCTACAAGAACGCCGTTCCAAAGAAGACCACCGATGCCGACATCGCCTACAAGATGGCGATTCGAGCGAAGGCCTTGGATTCAATCCGCGGTCTTCTCCCAGCAGCATCGCTGTCGAACGTCGGAATTTACGGAACGGGCCAGGCCTACGAAGCACTGCTGCTCCGCATGCGGGCGAGCCAACTTCCCGAAGCTCGTGCCTACTCAGACCTGATGTTGCGAGAGCTCCGAAAGGTCATTCCGAGCTTCCTCAAGCGTGTCGACCTCCCAGACCGCGGCGAGGTCACCTCGACCTACATGGCCGACAATCGCGATGCGATTCAGCAACTCAGCGACAAGTTGTTGACTCCACAGCCTCCGGCGCAGGACTCCGAGGTCGACCTGGTCGATTTCGATCCGGACGCAGAGGTCAAGTTGGTCACCGCCATGCTGTACCCGACAACTGCGCTCAGCGAACGAAAGATCGTAGAGCAGGTACGCGACATGACCGTCGAGGAACGACTCGCGGTAATGAAGGCATACGTCGGAGACCGAACCAACCGCCGACATCGCCCTGGTCGAGCCCTGGAGCGGGTCGACTACCGCTTCGACATCCTTGGTGACTATGGGGCGTTCCGCGACATGCAGCGGCACCGCATGCTCACCATCGAATGGCAACCGCTCTCACCACGACACGGCTATGTGATGCCCGAGGCCATCGAACTCGTGCGAAAGCAGAAGCCCTTCGAGGACGTCATGGAACGTTCTGCAGCGCTCTACGACGCCATGATCGAAGAATTCCCAGCCCAAGCCGCCTACGCGGTCACCTTGGGTTACCGGATGCGCTACTCCATGCAAATGAACGCTCGATCGGCCATGCATGTCCTCGAGTTGCGATCCGCTCCACAAGGCCACCCGACGTATCGTTCGGTCGCCCAACAGATGCATACCTTGATCGCGGACCGCGCGGGTCATCACGCAGTTGCCGAGATGATGCGTTTCGTCGACCACGCTCCGGAAGAAAACCTGGAGCGATTGCAAGCAGAAAACAAGTCGGCCGCACGGGTACGCCCGGGCGGGGCTTAAGAAAAAATTTCACATAATGGTCGACGTTCGCTTCTTCGATGCCTATATTCCCCTCTGTCCGAAGGTGATATGAGATGACAATGCCTAGCGAAGAGCCAGAAGAAGAGATGGTGGATGACGAGGGTGAAGAAGACCTCGAAGACGACGACCTGCTCGATGAAGACGAACTTGATGACGACGACCTCGACCTGCCCGATGGCGACGACGACCTGCTCGATGATGACGATGAAGACGAGGATGAGGACGGGCCTGCTCCCGCGCCGAAAGCTGGCGACGACGATGAAGAGGACGACGACGAGATCGAAGCTGACCTCGACGCGATCCTGAAGGATCGGCTCGATTCTGGCGACGATGAGGACGAAGACGAGGACGAGGACGACGACGGCGCTCCCGCTAAGAAGAAGAAAAAGGCGCCTTCCCCCACCGGTACCGACGTACCGGCAAAGACCGAAGATGAGCGGACCTGCGAAAGCTGCTGGCTGATCAAGCCACTCATGCAGTTTCCGGATTCGAGCGATCCAACGATTTGTATCGATTGCGCCTGACCTAGTCGATCGAGACTCGGTACTATCGAGCTATGGCAGACAAAGACTCCACGTCGAACGAGGCCCTCGTCGACCTGTTGGTATACGCACCGGTAGGAATCGCGCTCGAAGCGCTCGACAATCTGCCGAAATACGTCGAACGTGGCAAGTCCCAGGTGACCCTCGGACGGTTCGTCGCGAAGACGGTCGCGAAACGTGGTTCGACCATGGCCGAAGGCGTAGGCGAGCGAGTGCTCAACGAAGTAGGGCAAGTGATCGTCGATATCTTCGGCATCGACCTGTCTCCCGACGAACAGCCGCCGCCCTCCAAGCCAGTGGCCAAGGCCACGGTCGAGGCGTTGGCTGACGACTTGCCGATTGCAGAGTACGACAGCCAGGCAGCAGCACAGGTCGTCAAGATGTTGGCCCAACTAAGCGCCGAAGAGCGCGAAGAGATCGCCAGCTATGAAGCCGCCGGACGGGGACGGGTGACGATCCTTCGCAAGATCGAGCAGCTGCGCAAAGCTTCGTGACGAGCAGCCTCGCCATCGCGATTCGACAAGCCGACTCTCAGGACCTGTCCTTCGTCGTCGCCGCGCATCAACGCGCACACCAGGCTCAACAAGACGCGCGGGGTGGCAGGCTAGACACGCTGCTGCACGGCAGTGTGTCGCGAGACGAGTCGCACTGGGCGTCCTATATCGCTGCTGACGAGCGCCTGCTGCTGATCGGCCAGGCAGACGAAACTCCCGTGGGCTATGCCGCGGTTGAACGTACGCCGCTCGATGACGGAACCGTCATTGCTTCGATCACGAGCTTGTGGGTCCATGAGGACGCTCGTGGCGTAGGAGTTGGTGCCGCGCTCATGGGCGTGATCGAGACACAGGCTCGCAACTGGGGCGCCAGCGGACTGGATTCCCGAGCACTACCGGGTGACCGAGTCTCAAAGAACTTCTTCGAGAGCTTCGGATTGGTAGCCCGCGCCATCCACGTCCATAGAGCCCTGATCTCCTGATCCCTTAGGCGCCAGCGACTGCGTCGCGATTTTGGCGCCACAGGCTGCAGGGCATAACTCGCCTCCGGCGGGCGTTGCACGCAGCATCCTCGCTCGCTGCGCTCACTGCGGCCCAGATCCCTTAGGCGCCAGCGACTGCGTCGCGATTTTGGCGCCACAGGCTGCAGGGC
>CAZLWE010000024.1:15911-17125 GCA_964562985.1 uncultured Acidimicrobiales bacterium | reverse complement strand
ATAACTCGCCTCCGGCGGGCGTTGCACGCAGCATCCTCGCTCGCTGCGGGGTTCTCCCCCTTAGGCGTCGGTTGCCGCTGGTGGCTCGCTTGGGGCTTCCTCAGTTGCCGCTGGTGGCTCGCTTGGGGCTTGCGCAGCGGCGGCTGGAGTTAGCGGCTCAGCGGGTGGTATAGGAGGCGCACTTGGGGGAGCCGGAGGGATCGGAGGAGTGCTGGGTGCCTTTGCCGGTGCTGGCACAATGAGCAGGTTGGCGATGTGGGGCACTCGCTTGGATAGTTTCTTGGCCGTAGAGCGAAGCTCATCGTTGACGTTGTTCGGGATGCCAACCGGCTTCACCTGTTGACGGACCGGAGAGTACGCCACGGCGTCCATGACCGTTCCCCAGCGATCCGGCGCCGTATCGGGCGTCATTGACGCTGAGGCGGCCTCTGCGAGTCGTGATGCAAGATCTGGGGGCATTGGCGACCCAGCCTTCGGCGGGCGTGAGGATTGGCGCAGAGCGCGTACGGTACGACCCTCCTTCAGCAACGAAGCGAGTTCGGCCAGCCACTTTCCGTGTTCCTTCTCGACTCGCTGCTGCAAACCGGTCTTGAGTTCCTCTGCGAGCGCTCGAGCCTCATCATCCTTCGCTCCGTTCTCGGCAGCCACGACGACCTTTCGGAGATCGCGAAGATCAACCTCATCGATGCCGGCCACCGCTGCTTCGGCGTTGTCACGCCATTCTGCGCTGCGGAGACGGGGGAGAAGGTTCTCACCGACCGCTTCGAGCACCTTTGGCGGAATCTCTAGCTGCTCGGCAGTCTTTGCTTCCGCGTTCTGCGCTTCGATCTCCTTGCGAAGACCAGCGATGCCATCGCGTAAGACGATCCGTGCGAGCGGCTGCTGCTCCTGTGGTAGTGCGCGTAGCGTCGCGTCTCGGTGTGTTCGCTGTGCTCGCAATCGCTTCGGCTTCGGGCGAGCCGGACCGCCTGAGCGCTCTCGGCGAGGACGGTCGTTTCGTGGTCGATCTCCACGGCCCCGGCCACGACCACCACGGTTGTCACCGTCTCCACGACCACGACCACGACCACCACGGTTGTCACCGTCTCCACGACCACGACCACCACGGTTGTCACCGTCTCCACGACCCCGGCCACGACCACCACGGTTGTCACCGTCTCCACGACCACGACCGCCCCGGCCGCGCTTTTCGACGAGTTGGGTGGTGACTCCAC
>CAZLWE010000024.1:0-15811 GCA_964562985.1 uncultured Acidimicrobiales bacterium | reverse complement strand
CCACGACCACGACCGCCCCGGCCGCGCTTTTCGACGAGTTGGGTGGTGACTCCACCTTCGTCCTTACCCGAGACGAGCATATCGAGCGTCTCCGCTCGAGCTTTCTTCGTCTTCGGGGGCAGTACCGAGGTGATGAAGACCCCGTCCACCGCAAAATCAGCGTCAACGCGGACGATGTCGCCCACCCCGGCGCCTTCGTAGAGCAACGTTCCGTCGAGTTCACCCTTGGGCTGCTTCGCACCGGCGGCACGCCAGGTATAGGTGCCATCATCTCGTTTGCTTGTTAGTTCGACTTCGAGGCGTCTCGACATGCTTCGTAAGGTAGCCGCTTTGTGCGGAAAGTACCGCATCTGGGATCGATCCTTGACCGATGCGGTGGATAAAGCTGTGACTAACGTCATATTGCTTGGGGATATCTCAAAAATCCTGTCGACAACCCTGGGGATTTTGACTTTCGTGTTGACGAGGGGCCGCCGATGTACAAGAGTGCTTCTCAGCGACGAGGAAACGCCCTCCGGAGCTACAGAGACTGAGTTGATTCGAAGCGGCTTGCCGCCGAGGAGAAGCTCCATAGGATCTGCAGCTTTCGGGGAAAACGGGTCCTTGACGCCAGGCACATGGTTCGCAGTGGATCGATGGTCTGATCACTTCGGTGAGACGGCATGAGAACCACAGCTTCCGATGAGGCTCCGGCCTCTGAGGTAAGCCCCAAAAGCGAACTGCCCCGCCGGACCTAGTCCGACGGGGCAGTGAATTGCATCGTTTGAGACGGTACATCTGTCAAGTTCGATGTGGGTGGACCCTGGACCGATCTTGAAGCCCTCGTGGGGCGGCTCCGGCCAAGCCACGGGGGCTTCACCCTTTTTGCAGCAGGAGATCCGGCTTGTCCTCAGAGTCCGCGACCGGCGTGCGAGTAGATGTCTGGCTTTGGTCGGTTCGCATCTTCCGAACCCGAACTCAGGCCACCGACGCCTGCGCTTCGGGCAAGGTCTCGATCAACGGCACTAGGGCTAAAGCGGCCAAATCGGTCAAGCCCGGAGACCATATCCGGTGTCGAGCCGGAGGCAGAGAGCGGCACTTGGAAGTGGTCGAGACCCCCAAGAAACGGCTCGGTGCGGCCTTGGCGAGCGAGGCACTCATCGATCACTCGCCGCCGCCACCGACACGCAAGACTCGAGCCAAGAACGCACCGCCCGCCCAACGCGAACCCGGCACTGGCCGCCCGACCAAGCGGGATCGCCGCCATATGGATCGATTCCGCGGCCGCTAGGCCCCGACCTTGGCATACTGCACTATGGCCACATACGAACCCCACGCACCGGGCGACGACGTGCTCGCCTTTTGTAGCGAGTACCACCTCTCCACCCTGTCCATCGTGCGAGGAGACGGCCGACCTCATGTCACGGCGGTGGGTTTCACCTATGAACCCAAACGGGCGATTGTCCGCGTGATCACCTGGCGCGACAGCTGGAAGGCAAAACACGTCGACACGCTCGGGACGGCCCAAGCTGCGGTCTGTACCATCGATGGTGGACGCTGGTTGACCTTTAGTGGAACCGCGACGGTTACCGACGACGTCGATGCTGTTCGCGAAGGAGTCGAGCGGTACGCGGCGCGATACCGCCAACCCAAAGAGCGCGACGACCGAGTCGTTATTGAGCTTGCGGTTACAAAGATCGTCGGCCGCGCTTAAGCGGCGACCGATGGTGCGTTGACCTGCTTGGCAATCTGAATGCCGACCAAGTCGTAGGGTCCACCATTGATGGAATCCTTGTCGGAGTCTGCGAGTACCGCGATATCACCGCTGTGCAGTTCCTGCGTGTCCTTCGCGACGAACCAGCCAGACGAGGACTCGAAGTCCTTATTGACAACGTCGCCCGGTTGGACATCGCTCATGCGAACCTGGATGACTTGGATGATCGTGCGAACCATAGGTACCTCTTCGGTTGTCGCAGGCCCTTGCTCAAGCATTTCCTTGAGAACCTGAAACCTCCCCTAGCCCACGTTCGGGGGAGGGTTTCGCGTCAGCCAGTTCGTGAAGTCACCCACGGACCCGGCGGGCACATTCCCAGGGAGCGTTACCCATAGTCCTGGTTGCCACTGAGGCGTCGCGAAGCTGTACTTGGCAATGCCCGGGCCTGGGACTCGAGTTCCCTGCCCGCCGGTCGTGTTGTAGTAGTCGACACCGCACTGGAACAGCACCTGAATCTGTGCCAGGTCTACCGTTTGTCCATCGGGCTGCTGCAGGCGAATCTCGCTCGTGAGGAACTCCGCCATCTGACCGGGGGCTGCGGGCTGGCGTTGCCCAGCCCAGAAGTGCATCATCAGCGCATTCGGGTTCCACGGCGCAGAGAAGCTCCCGTCGGCCTCGCGGCGCCACTCGATCAGACCTTGACTCGGCGAATCGAAAGGGTTCTGGTTCTCGCGTCCAGCCACTCCGAGGTATCCGCCATGGTTGCCCCCCGTGAGATCCACGTCGAAGGCTTTGTTCCAATCACCATTCGCGAATTGGTAGTAGGCGCCGTTTCGAACATTGATCCGGAATGGTACCGAGGGGGTGTGCCCACTTTCTGGGATGACGGCGCAGCGCCACTCGGCAAACTGCGACCCACCGGAACCGAACTGACCCCATTGCGAGTTCCGAGTGGGGCCCTGTGTCCAGTTCCATCCCTGGGGAAGCGCGAGTGGTGCATCGTGGCGCCCCATGGGCGCCTCTTCATTCGGGTTCGAGCCATCGCCGGCGCTGATCGTGCCTTCAATGACCTGAGCGATGCTGTAGCGAGCCGAGGCGTCTTCCGCCGTGAGCGCACGGTTCGGGGCGGCCGTCGTGGTCGGGGCGCCGGTGGTGGTTGGAGTTGGAGCAGCTGAGCTACTCGGCGTCGGAATCGATGACACCGTTGATGCGACAGGTGCTGGCGCGACGGTAGTGGTCTCGACGGGTTCGGTCGTGATCGCTGCGTCGGGGTTCGAGGCGCCAATCGCTGCCGATAGCCCGATCGGGTATCGGAACCAGCCGTTGCAGCGAAGCCAGTCGCTGCTCGATGCGACGTTGCCCACACATCGGTCGTTCACCAGAATCCCGCTCGCACGGGTTGTGGCGTGCTCGGACTCGTAACGGTGGCCATCGAGCTCGAGCCAATCGATTCGAGCGTCGCGGCCGGGGATGTCATTCACATAGAGAACCTCGGCGCTGATCACCGTCGCGCCAGCGGGCGCGCTGTAGGTGAACTCCTGGAATGAGGTCGACAGGGTTTGGGTGGAAACCCGCTCGCCGTTGATCAACAGTTGAACCTCTTCTTCACCCGTCTTGCCGCGGGCCCGAAAGGTCACGAGCTCACCACTGACACCAGATCGACCCAGAACCGTCCCGGCCGGTACGGCATAGTCGAATGACCCAGCGCAATGGAGAGCATTGGAGATTGACGCCCGCGAAATGCAGCCAGCACCGGGCACGAACGTTCCCGTCGAGGTGGTGCTCGAATGTGCAGACTCGAGTCGATCACCAGCGATATCGATGTAGTCGACATAGAGATCTCTCGTTGCTCCGCCATCGTTCGTGAAGCGCACCTCGGCGGAGGCAATCGCCAAGGAAGAGTCAACGGTGTGGCGATAGTCGGCCCATTGCGTACTCGCCGTCCACGTGGCGACCACCTCGCCATTGAGGGCGAGTTCCAACACCTCGGTGCCAGAGTTCCCGCGAGCGCGTACAACGACTTCATCTGGGCCGGTGGCGACCGCTTCCCTGACGCTCACGAGCGTCAGTCCTACCGTTGCGGCTATCCCAAACACGAGAAAAGCGGCGAGTAGTCGTGGGAAGACAGGGTTGGCGAAGTGGGGGGAACGAGTGGTCATTTGCACACATGTCCTTTCAAGAACAGCGATGATGCGACCGCTCGCAAACATGACATTAACATTACGAAACGTCACATACGCGTCATATCTTGAGTAATTCGCTCGCCGAGCTAGCCTCGGCTCATGGATGTCGTTGTTGTCGGAGCCGGCCCAGCTGGGTTGATGTCGGCGGAAGTCTGTGCGTCGGCTGGCCACCGAGTGACTATCTATGATCAGCGGCGGTCGCCGGCGCGCAAATTCGTGTTGGCAGGCCGAGGTGGGCTTAACATCACCCACAGCGAGCCCCTCGATGCGTTACTCGACCGATACGGCCCAGAACGCCGGCACCTCGAACCGGCGATACGTGCGTTCCCGCCCGAGGATCTTCGAAACTGGTGCGCTGGCCTCGGCCACGAGACCTTCGTCGGTTCGAGCGGACGCGTGTTCCCCAAACAAATGCGCGCCGTCCCACTTCTCCGTTCCTGGCTAGGGCATCTCGACTCGCTCGGTGTGGAGCTTCGTCTTGGGGCTCGATGGATGGGATGGAGGGGAGACGACCGTTTCGAGTTCGATATCGCAGGCGAAGAAACTGAGGTCAACTTCGACGCTGCATTCCTCGCTCTTGGAGGGGCGAGCTGGCCGCGAGTCTCCTCGGACGGTTCGTGGCAGCAGGCCGTGGGTGAGCGGGGGATAGATGTCGTAGCGCTCGCCCCCGCGAACAGCGGGGTAACCATTGCCTGGTCGAAGGTCATGGTCGACCGATTTGCCGGAGCGCCGCTCAAGAACACTGCCGTGCACGTACGAGACGTGAAGACGAACGAGGTGCACGTTCGACGCGGCGACCCGATCGTGACCACCAAGGGCATGGAAGGCGGACCGATCTACGGCGTGTATCGCCTTATCCGCGAGAACCTCGCTGCAGGTGAGCCACGTATATGCATCGATCTGTTTCCCGATTTGCCCCTCGACACCCTCGCGACACGCCTGGAGTCTCGTTCACCGAAGGAATCAACATCTCGCTGGCTGCGCCGCCATGGCTTTTCGCCTGTCGCTGCGTCCCTCCTTCGCGAAGCCACCGACAACGAACTGCCAGCGAAACCAGCCGATCTCGCGGCGCTGGCCAAACGCGTGCCGATCCTCATCACCGGAATGTCCTCACTCGATCGGGCCATCTCCACGGCCGGGGGAGTGGCGTGGAACCAAGTCGACGACTGCTACCAGTTGCGCGCGGCACCCAACGTCTATGCCGTTGGCGAAATGCTCGACTGGGAAGCACCCACCGGCGGATACCTCCTCCAGGCGTGCTTGAGCACGGCGTACTTCGCGGCGACCTCATGGTGTGTCAGCCAGCGACGCCTGACTGGCGCGGATTAGCCGGGGAGCGCCTCGCTCGCCTCGGAAATGGCAGCGCCGAGAATCTGCACGAGCGTATCGATCTGGTCACGGGTAATGATGAGCGGGGGAGAGAACACGCAGGCGTTGTAGACGGGGCGAACAATCAGTCCGTTCTCCTGACACAGCCGATCGACGGCCAACGCGAATTTGCTGTCGCGCTCCTCGTCGGGGTTGTCGGTGTCGAGCGTCAGTTCGACCGCGGCCATAAGGCCCTGGCCTCGGACTTCGCGCACGGTCTCGAAACGGTTGAGTCTTTGCAGTTGCTGTTGCAGATAGGGGCCAACGTCTCGCACATGCTCAAGAAGCGCATCTCTTTCCATGACGTCGAGGTTGGCTTCCGCAGCGGCGGCAGCGATTGGATGCCCCGAGTAGGTGTAACCGTTCGAGAAATATGTCGCGTCGGTGGCCGCCTCACGGAGATCCGTGAAGAGACGATCCGAGATGAACACCGCACCCATCGGTACGTACCCCGAGGTAAGGCCCTTTGCGGTCGTGATCATGTCGGGCACGATGTCGAAAACCTCCTCCGAGGCGAACATCGCACCCATACGGCCAAAGGCGGTAACCACCTCGTCGCTGATGTAGAGCACATCGTGGGATCGGCACACTTCCATCGTTCTCTCGTGATAGCGCGGTGGCGGCACGATCACGCCGCCAGAGCCCATGACGGGTTCCGCGATGAACACGGCGACGTTCTCCGGACCCAGTTCGCGGATCTTTGCATCCAGTTCATCAACGAGCGAGTCGCAGAACGTCTCGATCGACATGCCCTTGGGCCGCAAGAGTGGGTTGGGCATGGATACATGGTGGACAAGCCCGTCGCCGACCATGTCCATGTTCGTCTTGTCGGAATCCTTCCCGCAGAGCGTGGCGCCCAGGAAGGTGCTGCCGTGATACGCCCCGTCTCGAGAAATGATCTGCTTTTTGTTCGGGCGGCCAAGGCAGTTGTTATAGAAGAAGACGAACCGCAGGGCGCTGTCGACGGCTGTGGAGCCACACGTCGTGTAGAAGACGTGGTTCAGGTCGCCTGGTGCGTACGCGGCCAAGCGCATGGTGAGACCGAGGGTGCGGTCGGTTCCGAAATACCAGGGCGATACATAGCCCAAGGTCATCGCCTGCTCGGAGATCGCGCTTGCGATCTCGGTTGATCCGTGGCCCACGTTGACGCACCACATCCCACCCGGGCCGTCGATCAATTCGTTTCCGTCTGCGTCGTATACGTAGACACCTTTGCCGGATGTGAGGAATGTCTTGTCCGTCGTCGGAAGTGAGACGTCTTCCCATGGATAGACGACCTGTTCGTCCAGGACCGCCCGGTCAGCGCCGGTCAGAGCCTGTGCTCTTTCTTGCATACCCGGCACACTACGGTTCGGGCCGCAGCGACAACGATGTGGCGACAAAAATAGGAACGACGCATCCGGTGGCGGGAAACCGAATGCGTCGTTCTATACCGAATAGTAACAAAGGCCGCCCGTTAGGGCCATCCCCACGATTGGGGTGTTATTCGTACTCCATATCGACACTCAGCGCCTCGTCTTCATAGTCCCAAGTCGCTTCGACCTGGCCTTCCATGTCCAGCTCTTCTTCGGTCATCATCTCGCTCGCGAATGCGTTCGACATCATGAGTGCCAAAACCGCAATGACGATGGGAATTGCCACCACGAACCGAGTGAAAAGGGAGGAGCCGTTCGACGACGCCGTGCGCTCTAGTGTGTCGTTCGTCATATGGTCATTGTGAAGGAGTAAGGAGCCGATTACAAGGATCCAAACTGGTCAAATTGCCTAAACCATAGAGTCGAGCTTGGTCCACGCGTCGACGTCAGGTGCGGAGGCGTTTTGGGCCGAGCACATACAACGCAATGATCGAACCGAGAAGACCGCCGGTACTGGAGAGGAACAGGTCAGCGATCGTGTCCTCATAGGTGAGAGCAAGTCCGGCTACACCACCGATGCCGTCTTCGGAGACGGCCCACTCAAGAATCTCCCACCAAATGATCATCAAGGCGCCAAAGCCGTAGCCGAGGAGCACCGCGTCGCGGCGTTCGTGGACATTCCGGAACCGAAAGGCGTGATAGGCCATAACGAGCAGGACCCAGTTGACCAAATGTAGGACGTCGTCGGTGACAAGGAATGCGTCGTAGAAGCCCAAGAGGTTGCCGAGCGTGTCCACAAGGAATGGCGCGGCCAGAAGGGCATCAGCGGCGTGGGGGTATGGATCCCACTTTCGTGCCTTTGCAATAATGGGTACCAGGACCGCAGACGCGAGAAACAGTGGAGCGCGAAAGCCCATCCCTTTGCCGACTACCACCTCGGGCGGGATCACGATCGCGATGAAGAAGGAGACGAACAAGGCGACCTTGATCGCGTAGTTCGCCAGAGCCGTCCAGGGCTCGCGATCCAGGTCGAGCACCGCTGTCGGTGCCACGTCTGGCGCGGCTACATCGGTCTCGCTAACACCTACGTCATTTCGTGTGTCGGTCATCTCGCCTCCCACCGTCGTACTACGTATCGTATTCCATCGGTCGTGTTCGCCCCTCGTTGAATTGCCTAGGCTGAGCGCGATGCCGATTGACGCCATTTTATTCGACAAAGACGGGGTGCTCATCGACTTTGACCGTACGTGGGGGCAGTGGGGGCGCCGCTTCATCGATGCATTGGCTGATGGGGACGAGGAGCTTTCGGACCGTATCGCCGATGCAATGGTCTTTGACCGCGAGAGGGCGGTGTTTCTTCCTGGGAGTCCCATCATCGCCGAAACAGCGGAAGCCTGGATGCGACTCATTGCACCGGTGGCCCATGAGCGAACACAAGATGAATTGGTCGAGTGCGCGATCGCGACGGTGAAAGAGACAACGGCGGTCGCCGCGGTCGACCTTCATGCAGTGCTGGGCGAGTTACGCGACCTCGGCCTGCCCTTGGGTATTGCGACGAACGACACCGAGAAGTCGGCCCGAGCCCAAATGAAACAGCTCGGTGCACTCGACTACTTCGACAAGATCATGGGCTATGACAGTGGCTACGGCGCCAAGCCTGAACCGGGCATGCAGCTGGCCTTTGCCGAACATGTCGGACTCGCCCCAGACCGAATCGCGATGGTGGGCGACAGCACACACGACCTGTTCGCAGGGGGCGCGGCAGGGATGGCATGTGTCGGCGTGCTCACCGGGCCCGCTGACGAGACCGCTTTGGAACCACACGCCGACGTCGTGCTCGCAGACATCAGTGGGCTGTCCAACTGGATCCAGACCCACCGCTAAGTTGTCCCGATCTCGGAGCTAGTTGTAGGTCGAACGGCCCCAAACTCTGGCGGCGGCCATTGCTGGGGATGTAACGTTGGTCACAGCAACCTTTTGGGGGCATCGATCTCATGCGGCATGAAATTGACTTAAATCATCAAGACTCGGCGGCTAGCGAAACCCACGCGGGTTTCTTCGGGGTCTTTGGCGCCATATCTGCACTAGCGCTCGCGACGCTGTGGATATTCTTCGGCGATGCGTGCGGTGGCACAATCTTCTGCGCGGTCGTACCGGTGTATTTCTTGATCTTCCTAGTGTTCTTGCTTGCGATTACCGAAGCTGTGGTGACCGTCGTGTGGTGGGTCGTTAAGCAACTGGAGACCCCACCGCTACCCGACTAACGCTGGTCGGACGACCACCTTTACCGAGGTGACCTAGACGACGGGTGCGAGGAACGCACGACCGAAGTCGATGTTGCCCTGTCCGTCCCAAATCTGCACCTGGTTAAATTCTGCGAGATCGGTTTGACCTGGAATGACAAACGCCTGAGCACCATTCGAGGTCTGAAGAGCGCCGAGGGCAATGGACTCGCCGCTGTCCGTTCGAAGAATCACCTCGAGTTGCGGTCCACGGCTGGTGCGAAAATCTTCGGCAAAGCGAAGCACCCGCTGGCCGAGGCTGTCGTTTTGTACGGTCACTTCACCGACGACGGTGAACGGTCCATTGCCAACGAAGGCCCCTGCAAAGTTGGAGTCGTCGAAGATTGCGTCGAGGGAGAGGACTTCCGTGCCGTCCTCGGCGGCTATTACGGGCTCCGCAACTGCTGCCTGAGGGGAATTGCCCGCATTGGCGACGACGCCAATGACGACGAGACTTGCGATGAGTACGACGAAGACTGAAACGCCGCTGATGAACTTTCCGATGGTCATGTTCAGGAAATGGCACATCAGGGCAGACTCATTCCCCTCGAGTGCTTAACAACTCAGACGGCAGCACGGTCATTACGACCGCCAGATGACTACGTAGCGGTGCCATTTCGTATGTTCGGAGTTGTTAAGGGGCCGTGCGGAATGTCAATATGTTCAGGACCCCTTTCCTGACCATGACACACAAAAACTTCCTCACCCAAGTGCCGCTTTTCGCCGTACTCGCGATCAGCGTCCTCGTGATTGCCGCCGCGATCCTTTCCTCCGGAGGGCAGACACCTTCCACCCCCGGCGCCCAGAGCGCCGGCACCTTGGAAGGAGGGGAACCAACCGCGTTGACAACCGAAGTGGCGGCGCCCGAGTTCGAATTCACTGGCGATTTCGTCCGCAAAGAGGAGGGGTCGTTCACGATCACCGGTCAGGTAGTGGTCTTCACCGACGACTCGGGCACACAATGGCTCCGCCTCACTGACGACTTCCGCACCAATCTCGGCAACGACACCGTCGTGGCGCTTCGAGCAGCCGATGGCGAGATAGTTAGCCTCGGCCAGCTGCAAGCAGAAAGCGGCCAACAAGATTTCGCTTTGGCGGAGGGCACAGACCTCACCATCTGGGATGAAGTCCTTATCTGGGACAACGCGATCGACGCAGCATTCGGCACCGCATTCCTCGAAGAGTCGTAGCCGTTAGCGCCCTACGGCACGAAGTTATACGTCTCGGGCGTTCCAAATCCGGGGAAGGTCACGACCCGGTGAGGAGGGGAGCGGCGTGCAGCTCATCGGAGCTGACATCGTCGAGATCAACCCCGACCGCGATATCCACGACATGACCGCAATGGTTGGAGCCAAGTTGCTTCGCGAGGTATTGGGGATTGTCACGCCGTAGCGGAACTACTTCTCGACGACTGCGACTACGTACCCGCGGTCCCACGGTTCGCCTTCGGGGGACAGGACCTGATCGGTGTGCTGGCTTATCTCCACGGTTTTGAACTCGGAGCCTGCCACAAGTTCGGTGATCGAAGTCGCGTCATAGGGAGTGAACCCATACTGGGCAAACGGCCGATCCTCTAGGAAGGAGGCATCGACGAAGGCGACGACCGCCCGACCTCCCGGCGTCAAGACCCGGTGAATCTCTCTAAGCGTATGGGCTGGGTCGCCCCAGAAGTAGATCGTGTTCACCGTAAAGAGACGGTCGAATTCGTCGTTGCCGTAGGGAAACACCGACCCGTCATAGAGATCGAAGCGGACGCTGGTTGACGGTGGCAGCGCCGAGTTCCGAGCGGTCGCCTCGGCAACCATCGTCTCGGAAATTTCGAGGCCTACGTAGTGGATTCCTTCGGCCCTATCGAGCACGTCAGACACATGTTGACCGTTGCCAGGGCCCAGCTCGAGGACCTTGTTGCGATCGCTGAGCTCCATCTTGTGGATTGTCATAGAGATCATCTCAGCGTTCGTCGTATTCAAGCGCTCGGCAATCTCCAGGCCATCCGCTCCATCGGGCTGGCGGAGTTGTCTCGCCACTTCTCGAGCGTCAGATTCGTCCATCCCGCGAGGTTAGCTGTCGGGTCTACCCGGCGGTAGCACTGACCTTCCGAGCGGCTTTCAGTGTCATAGGCCGTCACTAGTTTTGGGTTTGCCGGGGTGGAGATCTTGCGTCGGTGGGTGGATCGACGGCTCGCCCTCAGGGACTAACGCAGTTTGGGTTTCAGCTGTCTGAAACGAACTAGCGGAGGACCCTGAGCCATGACCACATCACTTGTTGAACAGATCGCATCGCTTGGTATCGAGCTGAATGCCAATCAGTACAAGGTGGTGCGACTTGCCGCCCAATATGACGCGACGCTCGACTGGTTTCGCGAAGGCTTCAAGAGCTCTGCCGTTGCCATCGCTCACAGGCTCGACATCCATGACTCGACCGCACGGGAGTGGATTCGCGTAGGTCACGCGCTCGACGAGCTTGGCCTGGTGAATGACGCGTTCGCATCGAACGACCTGTCGTACGCGAAGGCTCACATCCTTACGCGTTGGGCCGATCGTGAGAACGAGGCGGAACTGCTCGAAATCGCCCACGATCGCACGGCCAACCGACTGACCACCGCGATAGCGAAACACCTAGCAGGAACCGAAACCGACGAAGACCGTGACCAGCGCCAACACGACAGCCGCAGTGTCACCGTCACACCGACGCCGATGGCATGGTTGTCGTCCGAGCCACGTTGCCTCCCAACGTCGGCAAGCACGTCGTGGCTGCGATCGACACCATCGTTCAGCAAGTGGCCGCAACGCCGATGGTCGAACCGATCGAGGAAGAAGACGCAGATGTAGATGCGTCCGCGGACGCATCTTCGCCACTACCCGTAGAACGCCCGACCGCTTTGCGTCAACAAAATGTGTCCGCGGACGCAGCCACGACGCAAAGTCCAACACCGGGTCAAGAAACATTGGGCGAGCAGATCCGTCAGCTGAAACAGTCCTGGCAACCCGAAGGCGCCGACGACTGCTTCGCTCCGACGCTGACCCAGCAACGCTGCGATGCCTTCGTCTTGCTGTTCTTGGGCAAGAACATCGACCTGACCACTGAGGTCGTCATTCATGTACGCGGTGAGGGCACCACTTTCGACGATGGAACACCGCTCACAAACAATGCCGTGTGTCAGCGCCTCGAAAGATCCTTCATCCGGTTACTTCTACATAGTGTCGACGGCAGTCCAATCGACGCAACGAATTCAACTTGCCCGCGTCTTGTGCAAAACCGGCATCATTCCCATTCCTGTTCGAAGGCTCCAGCCGGCGGACGTAGATGAGCTTGTGCTTGGTGAGCTCTTTGAGCTCGTTGAAGCGAAAGAAATTTATGCGAGTGCATCGAGCTACTTCGTTGTGGCCCGCAAACCGAGCGAATCGAGCAGTCGACGCGTTCACTGAGCTCGTGGGCCGGGAAAGTTTACTACGAGGGGACATCGTTGCGGCGCAGACGAAGTGGGCGTACCGGCCGATGAGATTCGCAATGTGTTGGTAGTCGTTCATCGTTGCGTCAGTGCTCAAGCGACTTATGTCCTATCTCAATGAAAGTGGCGAAACACCTCCCATTCGCCAGCCGTTTGAGACAGGTTCAGCTTGAGGTGTCTCATGGAAGATGGCGAATCCGAACAGAACGACGCCAGCAGCGCACAATTGGACCCGCTCGAACTATGGCCCTGTTGGAAGCTGTAAGTCGATCTGGGTAAGCAACCGGATTCGACTACTTCTCCACCATCCGACTGACCGTTGTAACGTTCGCCTTCTATCGCACTTCTATCTAGCGTTCCATGCCCGTACTCGGTCGGAACTGCTGGTCGAGCTACACGATGCAACTAGGACGTGAACCCCAGCCGCGAGAATCCCCGAAGGTTTGGCATCGCAGCCTCGCGCTTGCATTCGCAGTTATCGGTCTTGTGCACATAGGTGCAGGGTGGTACTTCGCCGATCACGTACGAGCCGGAGCGCTCGAGGTCGTCCAACCATCGGCTCAACCCGACGACGATACGGCGAGCAGTGATATCGGCGAACCGTTCCGCTACTCGGGCACACCATTGAGCACACATGGAATCAGCTTCGACGAAATCTCCTTTGAGTCGCCGCTCGGCCAGCTAGATGGTTGGCACATACCAGCAGGTGGCAAGCAGTGGCTCATCTTCGTCCACGGCAAATCTGGTTCGCTGAATGAATCACTGCGAATCATCCCAGCCCTTCACGGCAACGGCATTGACGTCCTAGTCATCAACTACCGCAACGACGACGGAGCACCCACGGACCCATCCGGCTTCTACCGTCAAGGCCTCACCGAATGGGAAGACCTCGCCGCGGCGGTTGACTATGCGCATGGTCGACCGGCAGAGCAGCTCTCGGTACTCGGAAGCTCCATGGGTGGCGCAATCGCGACCAACTACCTCTTGCAAGCATCTAACACCGATCATGTCACCGCAGTCGTGCTCGACTCGCCGATGCTCGACTTTGAAGCTGCAGTCGATCTCCAAGCGGACCAGTTCCACGTTCCGGGCAGCATTCGCTTCGCTGCCAAGACCCTGGCCCGTTGGCGATTCGGTGTCGATTGGCAAGCAGCCAACTACGTGAATCGCGCTGAACTCTACGACACACCGATTCTCATTTTCCACGGAACGGACGACACCAGCGTGCCGATCGCTCCCAGCCGCGAACTCGCAGCGGCCCGACCAGACCTCATAGGTCTCGTCGAAACCCAGGGAGCCGAACACGTTTCCTCATGGAACGCCGACAACGAAACCTACGAACGAGAACTCCTCAACTTTCTATCGAGCAGTTGACGCTCGAGGCCCTGCGATGAGATCGAGTGGAACCCCGACCTTGTCGTCAGGGAGCGATGTCTGATCGGTGAGGGCAAGGAGGGCGGGAAGCATCGTCACGGAAAGGACCAGCGATCCGGCGGCGATGATCGCCGTGAGCGGGTTGTACGACTGCGGCGGTTGACGCCCAACTGTTATTGATATGTCTTACAAAACGTCGTATAGTTGTGCTATGGCTGTTGTGAATTTCCGGACCGATGAGGAATCGGCGGCGGCGCTCGCCGAATTGACCGCTGATGGAGCATCAACTTCCGATGCCATCCGAAAGGCGCTCGTAGATTCGGTCAAACTTCGTCGCCGCGAACAGATGCGTGCGGAGTCTCGGCAGCTCGCCACCGACAGCGAGGACCTCGCCGAGAGCCGCAAGGTGTTGGCCGCAATGGACGAGCTTCGTGCGTGGTGACGTGCATCGACTTCGCGCTCCGAGGCAGGCCCGAGGTCACGAGCAGCGAGGCGAGCGGTACGGCGTTGTCTTGCAATCCGATGATCTGATCCTCTCGACAATCCTCGTTGCGCCTACATCAACTGCGTCGAGGCCAATGATATTTCGACCGACAGTGTCAATCGATGACGAGAATACGCAGGTCCTTGTCGAACAAACTTCAGCCGTCGCCCCTGAGCGGCTCGGCGCACTGGTAGGGCAGCTTTCCTTCGACGAGTTGACGGCAGTCGATGAGGCACTTCGGATGGTGCTCGAACTCGACTGAGTCACTGACCCTTTCATGCCAATGCCGGGGACAAACCCGCTCGGGAAGCTAAATCGATCGAGTACGAGTCGATCATGACCCCCAAAGCAGCACCTGCTGCCTGAACCAAACCTAACCGGTCACCAACTTCTGCATCAGACACATTCGCCAATTGGCTGAGATTTGGGCCAGCTACGGGAGCGCTTCCCGAAAGTCGCTAAACGCCCGAGTGCCAGCTTCAGTCCATGAGTCGTCGCGCGGACGGACGCATAATCTTGCTCGCAGCATCCGGCAACTCATCCATGCAAAGTGGGTTGACACTGACCAGCGTGCGCACGCCGATCACCTCTCGGATGACGAACTTCTGTGACTCCAACACGCTCAGGTGGTGCGAGACGTTCGACTGCGTAAGCCCAAGATTGTCAACTATCGAGCCGACCGTTGCCGGGTCGTTGAGCCCAGCAAGATGGTGAAGAATCCTTAGGCGGGTCGGGTCAGCAAGGCATTTGAACCATCCGCTCCATTCTTCAAACTCGGCATCTGACAGCACAGTCATGCCACGAAGCATATTCCGAGGCCCCTAGCGCTTGACGAACCTTCTTTCATCTATCATCATGAATAAATGATTAATACCATCCTGAGTGTGAGTTCAATAGTTCTGCTGCTCGAAATTGCAGTGCTGTTCTATCTCGTGACACTGGCAGTCCAAATCTTCCAAGCTCGCTTTGGTGATGAAAGGATTCGTCGCTGGATGGGAGGTTCGCCGATGCTCGCGGCGCTCAAGGGAATTGCGATCGGGTTCGTCACACCGTTTTGCACATTCACTGCTGTACCGATGCTGGTTGGGCTTCGCCAAGCTCGCGTTCCTCCTGCGGGATACGTCGCCTTTATCGTCGCAGCCCCCGTCCTCGATCCCGTCTTGTTCGGCGCCCTGTGGCTAATCGCTGGTCTAGAAGTAGCGGCAATCTATGCCTCGATTGCGTTTGTCGCCGCTCTTGGCCTTGCTTTCGTAGCTGAGCGCACGGGCATCGAGCGGCACCTGAGGCCAATCGATTCGCTTGTCGATGAGTCACAAGGCTGCTCAGCCTCCTGCGTCGACACTTCACTGGGTTGGGCAGGCTGGAAGAGCGAAGTTGCGTCAGCCAACCGTCGTGCCATTTCGCTGCTCCGCGGCATGGCGCCAATTCTCCTAGTCGGCGTGGTGCTATCCCTGCTCATCGAGCAGCTTGTCCCACCAGAAGTAACGGAACGTTTGACGTCAACGAATCCCAGATTCGCGATACCGATCGCGGCGGCGGTTGGAACGCCGCTGTATGTAAGCACGGCAGTTTTCGTTCCAATAGCGGACGCCCTCACTGCCGCAGGCGTAGGCACAGGGGC
>CAZLWE010000023.1:10488-45068 GCA_964562985.1 uncultured Acidimicrobiales bacterium | reverse complement strand
GCGTCCTCGCTTCGCTGCGGCTCTGATCCCTACGGGGCAGCGACTCCGTCGCGATTTTGCCCCTCCGGGCTGCAGAGCCGATTACTTGCTGTGGGCTCGATCCGTCGCTGCGGCCGGAGGATTGGACTAGGTGCCCGGTATGCGGAACCAACGGGCGTTGCCGTGGCTGGGCACTGCGTCTAGGCCGATCTCGTCGAACCACGGAAACCACTTTCCAGACTTCACTACTACCCAACGGCGAGCGACGCGTTGAGCTCGCTCGACCCAAATTCGGTCCAGTTGGCTGTCGTTCGCCACCGCACGGAGACGCCCGAAGGACGCGTCGGAGCTTTTGGGGCTATTGAACATCGGGTCGATCAGCACGATGTCTGCTGATTGTGCCGGTTGGGTTTCCAGCCATTCCCGCGCGTCTGCATGAACCATGGTGATCCTTGCCGCCTCAATATCGACCGCGCCGTCGAATTCAGCCAGCGGCTTGTTCTCATCGGCCATATAGAACAGCGCCGGGCTGGCTTCGAGGGCGGTGAGTGAACCGGTAGCGCCGACGATATGGGCTGCCACGACCGCATCTCGTCCGAGTCCGTAGGTGCAGTCGATCACGGTGTCGCCCGTTCGGAGGTCGCAGGCGCGGATGAGTGGGTCGCTCTGGCCGGCAGCAATGTGACGAAGCCGGACCGCTGCCGTGCTCAGGTTGGGGCGGAGCTGCCCGTGCGCGGTGGAGATGTAGATCCCCTTTGCGGCGAATAGCAGCACCACTTCTGCTTGCGCGTAGATTCGTTGCATTGGGTCCTTGCGGCGGTCGTAGAACGGGAGGCCCCACTGCGTTGCTCGAGCTCGCGCGTGGCGCCGAAGTTCGGGTGATGCCTTGAGGCTGGTGGTCACCGCCAATGGTCCGGTCACGATTCGGGGTTGATTGGCACGGCGGGCCGGGTTGCGAACAAGAGCGTCAGCCCGTCGCTGCTGCGGTGAGCCCGATGATGACAAAGGCGCCGATGAAGATAATTGCGGCGACGACAAACAGCGTGCCGATGATTCCAATGATCTTTCCAGCGGTCGCCAGGTCGCGCCTCGTTGGGTCGCGGCGGCCCTCATCGATCGCCTTCACTTCCTGGTGTCCGAAGTACCAAGCAACCGGAGATAACAGGCCGCACGCAACCAAACCGAGGATGCTCAGGACAAGCGACGCCACAGCCTTTGATTCCTCGGGATATACCGCAGCCGGGCCGGGGGTGGGATATGGGACTTGTGGCGCAGAGGCAGGAGGATCCTGAAAGGCGCCTTCCGAGGATTCGTGGCCGTCGCCTTGTGGCTCGAAGGGATCCATCGACATGTTGTACCAGACCTAGCCCCAACCGAGTTCATGGAGGCGATCGTCGTCGATACCGAAATGATGGGCGATCTCGTGAACGACGGTGATCTGAATCTCATCGATCAGTTCTTCGACGGACTCGCACATTTCGCATAGTGGCAGTCGATAGATCGAGATTCGATCGGGAAGCTCCATAAAGCCGTAGCCTTCGCGTTCGGTCAGCGGGACGCCTTCATAGAGCCCCAAGATGTCGGGCTCGTCAACGTTTCGGTCTTCGACTACGACAATGACGTTTTCGATGTAGGCAGTCAGACGCTCATCGATGAGGTCAAGCGCATCCTCAACGTGTCGTTGAAAGGTCTCGGGCGACATCTGTTGCACCTATTTGATAGTAGAGGTCCTCCGCGATTGTTCGGTCTCTCAGTTGGTTGCTTGCCCGTGGTCCGCTAGGTTTAACGGCTGGCCCTACGCGCGTTCACGCACGGAGGTGTACATCTCACAGGAGGAGATTCCACTGGCAAAGCCTAAAGAGGACGCAATCGTAATGGAGGGCACAGTCGTTGAGCCCCTTCCCAATGCCATGTTCCGAGTCGAATTGGAGAATGGCCACAAAGTTCTGGCGCACATTTCGGGAAAAATGCGCATGCACTACATCCGGATCCTGCCGGGCGACCGCGTCCAGGTTGAGCTAACCCCATACGACCTCGAACGAGGTCGTATCACCTATCGATACAAGTAAGTAGAAACAACGAAGCATTTCACCTCGGGTGAAAGACCACCCCTCGATTGAGGGAGCGGCCCCGACGGGCCAAACATCCGGCCCGGCATCGGGCCACAACATGTAGAAAGGACGCAGTCGTGAAAGTACGAGCGAGCGTCGGGAAAATGTGTGAGAACTGCAGGGTGATCAAGCGCAAAGGACGCGTCATGGTCATTTGCAGCAACCCACGACATAAGCAGAGGCAGGGTTAATCCATGGCACGTATATCGGGCGTGGACATCCCACGCGACAAGCAGGCGCAAATTAGCCTCACATATATCTTTGGCATCGGGCTCACCACGAGTCAGCAGATGCTCGCCGAGCTGGAAATTGATCCCACCGCTCGGGTGAAGGACTTGACCGACTCCGAAGTAGCGCAGATTCGTGCCTACATCGAGGAGCACCTCAAGGTTGAAGGTGACCTTCGCCGCCAGACGAGCCAGGACATCAAGCGCAAGATGGAAATTGGTTCCTACCAGGGCCTTCGTCATCGTCGTGGGCTCCCGGTCCGCGGTCAGCGCACGCACACCAACGCACGCACCCGCAAAGGTCCAAAGAAGACCGTCGCTGGTAAGAAGAAGGCGGTCTGATCATGGCAACTCCCGCACCGCGCAAGAAGCGCAAAGTCTCCAAGAACGTCACTCACGGAGTGGCACACATCAAGAGCTCGTTCAATAACACGATCATTACGTTCACCGACCAAGACGGAAACGCATTGTCGTGGGCATCTGCTGGAAATGTCGGTTTCAAGGGATCTCGCAAGTCGACCCCATACGCCGCGCAGATGGCAGCCGAGCAGGCCGCACGCCGTGCGATGGAACACGGCGTTCGCCGCGTTGATGTCGTAGTTCGCGGACCTGGCTCTGGTCGAGAGACCGCAATTCGTTCGATCCAAAACACCGGCATCGAAGTAACTGGAATCAAAGACGTCACCCCGATCCCACATAACGGGTGCCGTCCAGCAAAGCGTCGGAGGGTCTGACAATGTCTCGCTACACCGGACCGAAGGCACGCGTCTCGCGTCGTCTCGGTACCAATATCTGGGGAACCAAGGGTGAGACCATCGCTCTTGATAAGCGCCCCTACCCACCAGGGGATCACGGACGCACCCGTCGCCGTGGCAACGTCAGCGAGTACCTCGTACAGCTGCAAGAGAAGCAAAAGGCTCGTTACTCCTACGGTCTGACGGAGCGTCAGTTCCGCAACATCTACGACGAGGCCAGCCGTCGCACCGGCGTTACCGGTGAGAACATGCTGCGCTTCCTCGAGTTGCGCCTCGACAACGTCGTGTACCGCTCAGGATGGGCAGCTACCCGACCGCAGGCTCGTCAGTTCGTGAATCACGGTCATATCGATGTCAACGGCAAGCGTGTCAACGTGCCGAGCTACCGCGTTCGTCAGGGCGACGTCATCTCGATCCGAGCCAAGGCGCGCAACGGCGTGACCTTGCAATGGAACATGGATGTGCTCGACCGGGCGAAGCCAGCCTGGATCGATGAAGGCGAGGACAAGTTCTCCGCCGTCGTTCACCAGCTCCCATTGCGTGAGCACATTGACATTCCTGTTCGCGAGCAGCTCATTGTTGAGCTCTACTCGAAGTAAGTTCCTATCCACCAACCACGTAACTCCTCAAGCCTTTGGCTTGGGGGTCGTCTTCGAAGTTCCGAGGAGAACACATGCTGACCATTCAGCGTCCGACGGTCGAAGCGATCGGCGAAGAAAGCAACAACACCCAGAAGTTTGCCATTGGGCCACTCGAGCGAGGTCTCGGGTACACCATTGGTAACTCGCTGCGTCGTACGTTGCTCTCATCGATCCCTGGCGCCGCAATCACCCAAGTGCGTTTTGACGATGCACTGCACGAGTTCGACACCATTCCTGGTGTTGCCGAAGATGTCACCGACATCATCCTGAATCTGAAGGACATCGTCCTCGGGGTTCACACCGATGAAGTTGTGACGCTTCGCCTCGACGTGCGCGGACCAAAGGATGTTGTCGCTTCCGACATTCATCCGCACGCCGACGTAGAGGTCCTTAACGGCGACCTTCCGCTTGCCACGCTCAATGGCAAGGGCCACCTCGCGATCGACATCACCGTCGGTCAGGGTGCTGGCTATGTCAGCGCGGACCGTAACAATACGTCCGACACCATCGGCATCATCCCCGTCGACGCGATCTACTCGCCTGTTCGACGTGTTGCCGTCGATGTCACCAAGACCCGCGTCGACCAGGCTGCCGACCTCGATCAGATCGAGATCGAGATCGCTACCGATGGTTCGATTTCGCCGCGTGACGCCCTTGCTTCGGCCGGTGCGACGCTGCGCGCACTTGTGCAGCTTGTCGAAGAGATGAGCGATGAGCCACAGGGCCTCGAATTGGGCGAGATGAGCCCGGTTGTTGCCGGTTCACCTGACCTCGAGAAGCCGATCGAAGATTTGGATCTGTCCGAGCGTCCTCGTAACTGTCTCAAGCGAGCACAGGTCAACACCGTTGGCGAACTGCTCGAGAAGACTGAAGACGACCTCTTGGCGATCACGAACTTCGGTCAGAAGTCGCTTGATGAAGTCACCGAGAAGCTCGACGAGCGTGGCTTGTCGCTGCGTACAAGGGACTGATGCGTCGTGGTAGCTACTCCAAAGAAGGGTCCCCGTTTTGGCGGGAGTGCCTCACATCAGAAGGCGATGATGGCCAACTTGGTCGCATCGCTCATCGCAGCCGAGGCGATTGAGACCACCGAGGCGAAAGCCAAGGCTATGCGTCCAATCGCCGAGAAGATGATCACCAAAGCCAAGAAGGGTGGTGTGCACAATCATCGTCAGGTCGTGAAGTTCCTTCGTGACCGCGAGATGGCCACCAAACTCTTCGACGAGATCGGTCCACGCTTCGAAGACCGTCCAGGTGGCTACACCCGGATTATGAAGCTCGGCCCTCGTCCAGGTGACAACGCCCCGATGGCTCGTATCGAGCTAGTCGACTAAATCTGTGGTCGAGAACCGGGCGATAGTCACGGTTTCTGACCACAGATTCCAAAAACGATGAAGATGAAAGCCACTGTCGCATATGACGGCAGTGGCTTTCATGGTTTTGCGGTGAACCCTGGAGTCCGTACGGTCGCTGGAGATATTGAGGCCGCCCTCGAACGCGTGGTGGGCCAGCCTGTCACGTTGACCTGTTCAGGCCGGACCGATAAGGGCGTGCACGGCCGGGGCCAGGTCATCAGCTTCGAGTTGCCCGAGGGTGCTCCGGAACCTTCGAGAATAGAGTCATCGATCAACGGCCTGTGCAAGCCGAGCATCGTCGTCCGTGACGTAGTGGTCGTCGACGGCGACTTCGACGCTCGCTTTTCAGCGACCTATCGGCGCTACCGGTACCAGGTCCTCAACGCGACGCACGCCGATCCGCTTCGTGTGAACACCGCATGGCATGTGTGGCTGCCGCTCGATATGGAAGCGATGAACGTGGCTGCCGGCCACTTTGTCGGCGAGCAGGACTTCGCCTCTTTCTGCAAACGGGTCAAGGTCGCCGAGGGTGAACCGGAGAAGTCGACGGTCCGCAACGTCTTATTTGCCGAGTGGCGAGCCGGCGAGGATGACGTGCTCGAGTTCTGGGTACAGGCGACGGCGTTCTGTCACCAGATGGTGCGTAGTTTCGTGGGCACGTGCGTCGACGTCGGCCTTGGCCGTATCGATGCCTATGCCATCCCAGAGATTCTCGCAGCCAAAGACCGCACCGAAGCGGGCCAAGTCGCCCCGCCCCACGGCCTCACCTTCTGGGAAGTCGGCTACTAATCGTGCTCGGAAACCGGGCTATAGGCACGGTTTTGGACCACAGATTGTTCAGCCCCAGGTCAGCTGCATCCAGCCCGAGAGCGATTCGCCTGGCTGGAGAACCTGGGGTGCTCGATTGAGGTCGTTGGGCGCTCCGGATTGCGGTTCGATCGCCACGGCGTGCTCCATACGGTTGAACACCACCCAGTGATCCATGTCCGACGTCAGACGCAACGTCAGAGCGTCGCCCCAGCTGAGGATGGGTTGTTGGGTCACATTGACGAACGTGTCGTCCCATGGGCCTTCGGGCGGCGTTACCAACTCGCCCGTAGCGAGCTGTTCGCTGTCGACGGCATACATCGCGTCGGCGGCGAACTCGATCGAGAGCGGTTCCCCTCGGTCGAGTTCTCGCTTGTACCACGGGTGCCAGCCGAGTTGTGCAGGCATCGCGTGGTCGCCCGCGTGGATCGTCATCGTGACCCGGAAGTGATTGGAGGTAACTTCAAAGACTTGCTCTGCCCAGCCTCCCAACGGCCACCGATCGCCGAGTTCGGTGCGGAGCGTCGCAGTAGTTGCCGTTTGCTCGGTGACTTCCCACGGCATGTGCATCACGGTCCCGTGATTCGCGTGGGGCGCTGATGTCACGGGGAACTCGTGGGTTCGGCCGTCGAAGTAGAGGCGCGCGAACCCGAGGCGGCCGGCCCATGGGGCCATCGGGAATGAGCCCCAGCGGGTGGGCTTCGCGCCTTCGGTAACGAGAAGCTCCATGTCGTCCACAACGAGCGAAGCCACCCGACCGCCATCGGGCGGGTCGAGGGTGAGCACGGCGCGATCGGAGTTCAGTTGCATCACCTGACACTAGCTAGTCCACCACTGGTCAGCGTAAATTCACATCATGTTTAAAGGCCTTTACAAATAAGGGCATAAATTAGTAAGGTTCACACATGAAGGAGCGCCTTGCCCGCAATGTCGAGAACCTCCGCAACCACCTGGGGGCGCCAGCAGTGGGAGCGGCGATCGTTGGTCGAACCGGCGCGACAGCAGTTGCCGTTTCGGGAATGACCGAAATTGGCGGCTCGACCGCGGTCACTGATGGGGACGCCTGGCACATCGGGTCGTGTACGAAGACCATCACGGCGCTTACGGTCGCGAGCCTGATCGAGGAAGGATTGCTCGAGTGGGACACGCCGCTGTCCCACGTCTTCGCTGATGTGAACGGTATCGATTCGGATTGGAACGCTGCAACGGTCGAGGACCTCTTGCAATGTCGAGCGGGGATTGGAGCGAATCTGCCGTTCGGCGACTTGCACGACTGGCACACATCGGTCGACTCCGAGAGCGATCAGCGCAGTATCGTCGCTGCCCAGACCCTGTCCGAGCCTCCACAAGGGCTGGGGAAATTCGTCTATTCGAATCTTGGCTACATCCTGGTCGGTGCCCTCATCGACCGGGTTGCCGATAGGACTTATGAGCGAGCGGTTTTCGATCGGATCCTCAACCCCCTCGGAGTGACCGATTCTGGTTTCGGGGCGCCACCTCGAATCGCGGGGCATCGACGTGCGCTGCAGGTCGGGCCGGTGGGCTTCGGGAGACTAGCAACCCTTGGCTCCGACAATCGACGCAAGGTCATGCAAGCGACCGGAGAGGCCGCCGACCAGATCATGGCCGCGATTACGGAGAACTCTCGCCTGCCTTAGCCCAATCGCTGAGCAATACCGGTCCACACGTCGGGATCGATACACATTCCCGCGTGTGTCGAGGAGACTTGAATGTTCTCGACGTCGGGGCTGAACGTATCGATACATGCCCTCCAATCGACGATGTGGTCTTGTCGGCTGTAGAACGCGGTAATGGGACGTTCGATCGGGATCGTGTTTCGTCGATCGACGACGGCTTCGATTCGATCTACTTCCGCTTCGGGGTAGAAGGTTGCGCCGCGCGTGTACCTGGGTCCGCCATACACCGGCGTGCCGTAGGTGAAGACGTGTTCGACGAGATCTGGGCGATCCCGGGCGACCTCCCGAACGAACACACCGCCGTTGCTCCAGCCGATCAAGCTGGCTGGCTTTCCGGTCGACTCAACGCGAGTCGCAACTCGCTCGATCACCGCTCCGAGCATCTTTTCGACTTCGGCCATGTTCTTGCCGAATCCCCAGCCGACGCAATCGTGTCCGAGATGGTTGAGAAAGCTCCGCAATGGGGCCGTCGTGAGATCGTTGGTGCTGAATCCAGGTACGACGAGCACGTTCGCAGCGCCACGCGGCATGCCGCGCAGCGTTGAGGTGCTCGCCGCCAAGCGCGGAAGCTCGCGAAGAGCGGTGAGCTCCCGGAGCTTCGATGATGTGGGCGCGGCAAAGGTCGAGGTATCGGTCGCGGTCAAGTCGTTGAGCCTAGGCCGGGATTTCGATATGTACGGCTCCACCGGGGCCAGGATCAGCCCAGATGCGACCACCGAGGGCATCGATGATGCCCTTGCTCACTGCCAGGCCGAGTCCGGCTCCGCCCTGGGCACGCTCGCGGGCTTCGTCGTGGCGTCGGAACGGCTGAAACGCCTCCTCCACGAAATCGGGAGGGAAGCCGTCTCCGCCGTCGAGAACGGAGATGCGGGACTCACCGGAGTCGACCTCGATATCGATCACGTCGCCTTCGGGGGCGTGGCGGATCGCGTTCGTGATGACGTTCTGCAGCACGCGGTTGAGCTGGGCTGGGTCAGCGGTAACCGGAAGCGAACCAGGCCCATTGACCCGCAGCTCGATGTCCTTCGCGTCGGCGATGAGGCCGAGTTGCGCGGTCACGTCGGTAACCGTGGTCATTGCATCCATAGGTCCGGCCCGAAGTTCAAGGCGGCCTGCCTCGAGTTGGCCGATCGTGAATAGGTCGTTGATGAGCGTCTCGACCGCAGCAATATCAGTGGAAATAGTGCGTAGATAGCGCTCTGGGTCGGGGGCGACGCCATCGAGAAGTGCCTCTGTTGCGAGGCGCATAGAGGTCAGCGGTGTTCGGGCATCATGACTGAGTGACGCAAGGGTCACCGACCGTTCGTGCTCAGCTTCGTCTCGTTGCGCGTTCGACGTGGAGATTTGTTGCACCATCGCGTCGATCGCGGCGGCGAGTGAGCCGACCTCGTCCATGCGGGAGAGGTCGGCACGAGCATCAAGGTCGCCTGAACCGACTCGCTGGGCCACATCGGTCAGTGCTGCCAGGTCGTCGGTGAGGGGGCGAGCCAGGAGATAGATCACGCCGATGGCGAGGGTGCTCGCGAAAGCGACGAGGATCAGCAGGAAGGGAAGGTCGTCGGAGGCAATGAACATCGACCGCGAGCCAACGGTAAGGGCCGCTGCGATGACGATCGGTCCCGATATTGCCGCGAGGAGCATTCGTCGGGTGAGTGACCGAGGTCCGAAGACAGAGAAAATGACGGTGATGCCGATCGCCGCGGCAGCGATGGCGATCAACAAAAGGATGAGTTCGTTGCGCTCCTCGTTGGTCGGCGCCATCACGATCTCGCCCGCGACGGTTGACGCAAGGCCTGCAAGCGTGGCTATGACCGCGAGTCCGATAAGGAACTGCGGCCATCGTTGTTGTTGTGTGTTATTCACGACTCATCTCGCACCCACGACTCATAACGCAATCCTGACCCGCTACGGGTCGAATCTATAGCCAACTCCGAAGACTGTCATTAGGTGCTCGGGCTTCGATGGGTCGTTTTCGAGACGGCCGCGCAGGCGACGTACATGCACCGTGACCGTAGATGGGTCCTGCCATTCGGTAGAGGAACCCCAAACCTTCTGGAGCAAATCTTCACGAGTGAGCGCTTCACCTGGGTGGGCGAGGAAGCAACTCAACAGCTCGAACTCTTTGCGTGGTAGGTCAACGACCTCTCCGCCTTTGGTGACGGTCCAGCGGGCGGGGTTCACGACGACATCACCAAACTCGGTGAGCATCTCGGATCCCGTCACCTCTTCGCTTGTACGTCGCAGAACGGATCGGACGCGAGCGACGACCTCGCGAGCGGAGAACGGCTTCACGACATAGTCGTCGGCGCCCGCCTCAAGGCCACGGACTCGGTCGATCTCGTCGCCGCGGGCGGTCAACAAGATAACAGGCAACCTCGTCGTGCTTCGAATGAAGCTCAACACGTCGAGACCATTTCGCTTCGGCAGCATGAGGTCGAGCAGTACAAGATCCGGATTGCTATCGCTCACGGCTGCTACTGCGGCATCGCCGTCTCCGGCTTCGACCACGTCGAACCCATCGGAAGTTAAGTACTGCGAGAGGACTTCTCGCACCATCGGCTCATCATCGACTACTAGAATTTTCGGCATTTCGCTCACGGAGATATAGAACCCGCTTCAGGTGGTTCTGCTTCCGTGCAGTCCTGAACTTCTTAAGAACATGACAGATTTGGGTAAGCCCAGCGATCCTCAAGCTTGGGAGAACTCCTAGCTTTACGCGTCTGGGGATTGGTTCTTCACGCGACCCGTTCTAGACTCGGACGCTGGACTGGTTACCGCCCACTTTCCCGGCGGCACCCCATCAGGAGCTGACATGTCCACCGTGACCCCCAAAGCATCAGAGATCGAACGCTCGTGGCATGTCCTCGACGCGGAAGGCCTCGTTATTGGCCGTTTCGCGACCGAGGTAGCCAACATCTTGCGCGGCAAGCACAAGCCCAGCTATACGCCAAACCTCGACACCGGCGACCACGTGATCATCATCAATGCCGATAAGGCCGTGCTCACGTCGAACAAGGCCGACCGCAAGAAGCTGTACCACCACACCGGCTACCCGGGTGGCATCAAGGAGCAGACCTACGGCGAAGCAATGGCCAAAGACTCTGCCGACACGATCTTCAAGTCGATCAAGGGCATGGTCCCAAAGACTCGACTCGGTCGTCAGCAGCTCTCCAAGTTGAAGGTATACGCCGGCCCGGAGCACCCACACGGTGCCCAGAGCCCTGAACCACTCGTTATCGAACACGCCCGGCTCAAGGCTTAGCCGGAAACAAGGATCTTTCTCATGGCAACTCCCATTCAGGCAACCGGACGTCGCAAGCGGGCTGTAGCTCGTGTTCGCCTCACCCCAGGCGACGGCACCATGACCGTTAACGGTCGTGCGCTCGACGACTACTTCCCGTCAGCGGTACACCGTCAGATGCTCAGCGAGCCATTCCGTGTCGCAGAGTGTGAGGGCGCATGGGATGTCAGCGTCACCATGCACGGCGGTGGCCAGACCGGTCAGGCTGGCGCAATGCGCTTGGGAATCGCCCGTGGCCTTCTTGAGGTTGATCCCGAGTACCGGGACTCGCTGAAGAAGGCTGGATTCCTCACACGTGATCCTCGCAAGAAGGAATCGAAGAAGTACGGCCTCAAGAAGGCCCGCAAGGCACCGCAGTACTCGAAGCGCTAGTCGCTCCACGAGACACATTCGATGGCGCTGCGGTTTGGGACCGATGGCGTGCGCGCTGAGGCGTTCACGGTGCTTACAACCGAATACGTTCGTGCCCTTGGAGCAGGCGCTGCAGGAGTCTTGGGCGGCGAGTCGTTTCTCGTCGGTAGAGACACGCGCGAATCTGGACCCGAACTGTTGCGCGCTTTCGCGCAAGGTTGTGCGTCGAAAGGCGTAGGCATTGTCGATCTCGGTGTCGTGCCGACGCCCGCAGTTGCGCACATGAGCGCTGAGCTCGGGGTGCCCGCTGCGATGCTGTCGGCTTCGCACAATCCATGGCAGGACAACGGCGTCAAGCTGTTCTCCGCTGGTGGCCGAAAGCTCAGCGACGATGATCAAGACGTGATCCAAGCCGAGCTTGACCGCAACCCGACCCTTGCCGATACCGGCGTTGACCCGGAACTGGTTGCAGGGGTGATCGATCCCTATGTCGAGGCGGTCGTTGGTTCGATCGCTGGCCGTTTCGATGGTGTTCGAGTGGCCCTCGATTGTGCACACGGCTCGGCAAGCACAACGGCTGTCGCGATCTTTGAACGTCTTGGTGCCGAGGTTGTGGCACTCGCCGATCAGCCCGATGGTCGCAACATCAACGACGGCGTGGGCTCGACCCATCCGGAGTTTCTGCAGCAAGCCGTGCTCGAAAACGGCGCGAGCGTCGGGTTTGCGTTCGACGGCGACGCCGACCGCGTGGCCGCGGTTGGCTCCGATGGTGAAGTGATCGACGGCGATCGCATCATCGCGATGACCGCACTCGATCGTCGTGACTCAGGCCGATTGGCGAACGACACGGTGGTGATCACCGTGATGGCCAATCTTGGGTTCCGCGTGGCAATGGAAGCCGAGAACCTGGCGATGGTCGAAACACCGGTGGGTGACCGCTACGTGCTCGAAGCGCTCGACGAGGGAGGCTTCAGTCTCGGCGGCGAACAGTCAGGCCATGTCATCCATCGGGACTTGGCGACGACCGGCGACGGTGTGCTGACCGCTGTGCAATTGCTCGACGCTGCCGTTCGCCGCGACGTTGACTTGGGGGAGTGGGCCGCTGGCGTGATGACCCGCTACCCACAAATTCTCGAGAATGTACGCATGGATCACAAGATCCCAGACCTCGTCGACCGGCTCGCGCCAGCTATCGCCGCAGAGGAAGAAGCCCTCGGCGCAGACGGTCGTGTGCTCATTCGCGAGTCCGGCACCGAACCGGTAGTCCGGGTCATGGTCGAGGCCGCCGACCAATCGGTGGCACAAGCGTCAGTCGACCGCCTCGTAGCCGCTGTTGCCGCGCTGACGTAGGTCAGTACTTGAGGGTCAGCCCCTCTCTTAGCGTTGATGGGTGATTGGAACCAACGGGTGGGGCGGTGGCGTTTGGGGGCGAGTGGAAGGAGTGCGTCGTATGAACGCTTTTGTGCGTCACTCGTGCATCGGTCGATCGACCCATGACCGCCGTCGAAGCCCCCGCGTAAACTGGGGGGCGGCCCCCATAGCCGGGCTAGTGGAGCTCCCGCGTGGTTTCGTATCATTGGAGGGGCGGCGTCTGGTCTTAGCCGGAATGTCCGTGCTTACAGCCAAGGAGACCGATTTTCTGATGTGTGGAATCATCGCAGTAGTTCGAAAGCGTTCGGAACGAGCCGTTCCTGAAAACGACGAGGTGCTTTCGCTCATCAGCGGGGTCACCGACGAGCTGGCTTCGGTCGAGCTATCGGCCGCACTCGAACCACTCAACGCCGTAGGTGAACGCCTTCACGAGGCCGACCGCCTCCTGCGTGGCACTCCCGGTCTTCGGGCGTTGCTCGGCGATTCTGGCTTGGCCGGTGCTATCCGTGCCGAGCTGTCGTCATTCAATGAGGTGCTCGACGGCCTCGAAGCCCAACTCGACGCGCAGGCCACCGTCGACTCGCTCGATCTGGAAACCGTCAACGCTTCGCTCATCAGCGCTCGAGACGCCGCGTGGAACATCGAACGAGACCGACTTCGCGCCGCAGCTGTCGTTGCCGACCTCGGCGGCCGAGATGTGCATGGCGCCGGTATCGAAGCGATCTTCTCGGTTCACCAGGCGCTGTCCGCGCTCGATCGCATGGAGGTTCGCGGTCGAGACTCCGCTGGCCTGCATTTGCTCATCAGCGACCACGGTCTCGATCTCGATAGCCCGAAGATCGCCGCGGCCATCGAAGCTCGCTCCGAAGCTTCGGAACTCTTCACCGACTCCGCCGTAAAGCGCGTCGGCGACCGCCTCAGCATCGTCTACAAAATCGCTGCCGAAATCGGCGAGCTCGGCGACAACACGGCGTCGCTTCGCAACAGCATCCGCAACGACGATCTGCTCCGCCGTGCGCTCGATAACGACGCCGCGCAGGTTGTCGTGCTCGGCCACACCCGTTGGGCCAGCGTCGGCATTATCTCCGAACCAAACGCTCACCCGGTCAACAGCGACCTCACGGACGATTCGGCCCGCCCGTACTGCACCGCGGTGCTCAACGGCGATGTCGATAACTACGGCGATCTCATTCGCTCGAATGACCTGTGCATTGCCGACGACATCACCACCGACACCAAAGTCATCCCAACCCTCACCTCAAAGCACCTGAGCGATGGCCACAACATCACCGAATCCTTCCGTCGATCGGTGTCCGTCTTCGAGGGCTCGGTGGCCATCGGGCTTTCAAGCGTTGAAGCGCCGAACGATCTCCTCCTCGCGCTGCGTGGCAGCGGACAGTCCATCTACGTAGGGCTCGCCGAAGACAGCTTTATCGTCGCCTCTGAGCCATATGGCGTTGTCGAGGAAACCCAGAAGTACATCCGAATGGATGGCGAAACGCCAGCGAATCCGGACAATCCGAGTGCGAGTCGCGGACAGATAATGCGTCTGGACGGCGAGTTCGCGGGTCAGGTTGAGGGCATCGATCGCGTCGGCTACGACGGGACGGCGCTGCCGATCACCGACGACGACATCGCGACGGCCCAGGTCACCACCCGAGACATCGACCGTGGCGACTACGAGCACTATCTCTTCAAGGAAATCAGCGAGTCACCTCGGAGCTTTCGAAAGACGCTTCGCGGAAAACTGATCGAGGGCGAAGATGGGAAACTCAGCGTCACTGTCGGCGACTCGACCATGCCCCCAGCCGTCGCCGACAAGTTGCGCGCAGGCCAGATTCGCGAGATTCACGTCATTGGACAGGGGACCGCTGCAATTGCGGGTCAAGCTGTTGCAGAGGCCATCAAGAGCGAAGTTGACGGCCATATTCACGTACAGGCGATCGCGGCTACAGAGTTGAGCGGTTTCGGGCTCCGCAAGGACATGAGCGACGTGCTCGTTATCGCGATCTCTCAGTCCGGAACCACCACCGACACCAACCGAACCGTAGACATCGTCAAGCAACGCGGCGCATCGGTTCTGGCCATCGTCAACCGTCGCGGTAGCGATCTGACCGATCGTGCTGAAGGAGTGTTGTACACCTCCGATGGTCGTGATGTGGAGATGTCTGTCGCTTCGACGAAAGCGTTCTACGCACAGATCGCTGCGGGCTTCCTGCTCGCCATTGCCATCTCTGATCTAGCGATCCCCGATCGAGAAGAACCCGCCGACCGCCAAGAGGTTTTGCAGAGCTTGCGAGATCTCCCCGACCTCATGACAACCACGATCGCAAAGCGTGAGGAAATCGCGCGGGCGGCAGCGGCACACGCCCCGTCTCGTCGCTATTGGGCGTGTGTCGGCAACGGCCCGAACCTGATCGCCGCCCGCGAGCTGCGCATCAAAATGTCCGAGCTCTGCTACAAGTCCATGGCTGCCGACTCGACCGAAGATAAGAAACACATCGATCTGTCCTCGGAACCGCTGATCTTCATCTGCGCCGCTGGCCTCGAAGGCTCTACCGCGGATGATGTCGGTAAAGAGGTTGCTATCTTCCGTGCCCACAAGTCCGCCCCGATCGTTGTCGCCAACGAGGGCGAGAGTCGCTTCTCCTCGGCGCTTGAGGTCATTTTCGTTCCGGTCACCCACCCGCGTCTGGCCTTCGTGCTCTCCACCGTCGTCGGTCACCTTTTCGGCTATGGCGCCGCGTTGGCCATCGACGCCCAGGCCCGACCTCTTCGCGAGGCTCGCGCCGCAATCGAAGGCCTGATCGAAGAAACCCGCGGGACGCTCTCGGGGGAAGAGTTCCTCGAGCGACTGGAACCGTCCCTCGCGACCGCAGCCGGAACCTTCATGGATGGTCTGCGAATCGGCTCCTACAACGGCCACCTCGAGGCGAGTACGGCAGTGCAGCTGGCCTCGCGCTTGCGATACGCCCTTCGCCGGGTCGGTCTCGATATCTATCAATCCGAGTTCGGCAAGGTCGGCACTCCCGCCGTTGTCATCGAAGACCTCAACGTGTCGCTCGGCGCGGCGATCGACGAGTTGACCCGCCCGGTCGATGCGATCAAGCATCAGGCCAAGACGGTGACCGTCGGCATCTCTCGTACAGACGAGACCTTGCTCGAGGTTCCGCTTGTGGCGGAGGTTCTCGAGACCGGGACTCCCCGAGACGGTCTCACGTACGGGACTATCCGCACACTTGCCAACCTCGACCCCGCCGTTGACGCAGTCACCGGTTGGACGCGCTATTCGATCGACGACCCAGACGCTGATAACGGAACTATCACCGTCATCGACCGTGGCGGAGTGTCGGCGACCATCCCGAGTCGCACCGATAAGTCCCCAGCCCTACGAGGAACAAAGAAGCGTGTCGCTCAAGAGCGCGAGGTCTTGGTGTCGAAGGGTCGCTCTGACGGTCGTACGGTCATGATGATCCCGGAAGTAAAGGACAACGTCACGGTTGGCATGACACTGCTGCATGTGGATCTCTTCGAGCATCTAGAGCCGGAGATTATGCGCGGGGTCCTTCAGGGCTACCGCAACCGCTTCTCCGCGTTGCATGGGGCCGTTACCGAAACCGAAGATACCTTCCGGCTCGATCGTCTCGGTAAAGAAGACGTGGGCGAACTTCTTTGGGTCTCCATTCAGGAGCTCGCTGATCGCTGGCGAGTTGCAGATTAGACCGAGCAACCTGGCACTGCCCGATAGGAGACACGCGGGTAGGCTTCGGGTGTGATTGACCAAGGGTTTTCGAACGCTCCAATCGACGTCTCGACCATCCCGCGGCTCCACGACGAGGACTTCTCGCCGGTGGACCCGAACTATTTGCGGGTGTCGCTGATCGGGTACGCGATATGGATAATCGTCGTTCTCGTAGCGGGTATCGGAGCCTCGATCGCACTGTCCGACAACGCGTGGATCCCGCTCGCGGTCATGGCTGGTGTTTTGGTGCTGACAGGCCTCTCGATCTTCGGGACGGTCTTGGGCGTCAAGAACATCGGCTATCAAGTGCGTGAGCACGACCTGACCTATCGCCGGGGTGTGCTCACCAAGACGGTCTCCACGGTCCCATTCGTGCGAGTCCAGCACGCCCGAGTCACCCAAGGACCGGTCGAGCGAGCGTTCGGAATCGCCAAGTTGGCGGTGAACTCCGCTGGTCCTGACCTCAACATCTCGGGGTTGTCTTTCGACGACGCAGAACGGTTGCGGGCGATCGTCGTTGAGCGAGCTGGCGATCTCATCGAGGAGCAATGATCGAGTACCCGCCCGCAGAGGGTGAGAGCACTCCCGTCGCGTCGCCAGCGTCGCCACCGGGCCCGAGCCCGGTCTCCAGTAACGTCAGCCTGACCGAACCGCAGCGCCAGTCGTTGCTCGCCATCATCTTCTTGGCAGCTCGAACAATTCGCCAGATCGGCATCGTGCAGATCGTCATCGCGGGCGGTTTCTTGATCTCTCGGTCGCCATCGCTTCTGGTGCTGATCGGGGTGGTCTTAGCGATGGGCGGGATCTTCCTCGCTGTCGCAACGCTGCGTTGGTGGCGCTACACCTTCATGGTCGACGGCGGTGAGCTCCGAGTCGACCGCGGAGTGCTCTCGCGTGACACGCTCACCGTTCCCCTCGATCGCGTGCAGAGCGTTTCGATCGAGCAGCAGTTTCTCCACCGCCTGGTGAAGCTGGTTCAGGTCTCGCTCGACACAGCTGGAACGAGCAGCGCCGAGTTCACCTTCGACGCCGTGGAACGCGATGTCGCACTCGAGTTGCAGCGCGTCGCCGCAGATTTTCGATCCGAAACGGCCCCTACCACTGACGTTGGCGATGGCCTTCTGGGAGTCCCGCCGGTACCCATAGCTCCGTTTGAGGAGCGGACGATTCTCAAGCACTCACCCGCTCGACTCATCCGGTTGGGTCTCTCGCGGGTGCCCTTCAGCGGGCTTGCGTTCTTAGCCCCGCTGTTCGCGTTTGGCGACGAGATCGTTGAACGGGTCCCATTCGATGCTCCAGACCTCGAAGTCGACATTGGTCTCATGCTGCTGTGGTTCGTGCCATTGGTGATTGTGGCCGTCGCCGTCTTTGGGCTGATACTCAACTTGATTGGGACGTTCCTTCGGGATTGGGATCTTCGGGTCACTCAAACCGAGTCGGGTCTGCGGCGTGAAGCTGGGCTGCTCTCGACGACGAGCGTGGCGAGCAACGTTTCGAGGGTGCAGAGCGTCGAAACCCGCCAGGGTCTTCTGCAGCGGTTGTTCGGGCTTCAGCACATCACGTTGCACAACATTGGTGAAGGCGACTTTTTGGTCCCTGGTTGCACGGCCGACGAGGTCGCCGCAATCCGCAAGGCGGGGCTGGAGGAGATGGCCGGTGTGGAGGATCTCGATCGCCGAACATCGACCGCGGAGATCTTCAAGAACGCCCGCAACGCCGCCATCTTCTTCTCGGCGCTCACCTTCGCGCTCTTCTTCGTAGTCGGCTTCTGGGCCTTCTTCGCCCTCATAGCTGTTCCGGTCATTTGGTGGGGGAGCCGTCGTAGTGTCCACCTACGGCGCTGGGGGATCGACGGCGACTCGATAGCGATCCGCAACGAACTGATCGAATGGCGAGCCCACGAAGCACTGCTCCACAAGGCGAATGGTGTCGCAATTCGCCAGTCCTATTTTGAGAGATCCCGAGGGCTGGCCACCGTTGATGTTCGTCTCGCCGGAGGAATTCTCAATGGCTCCATCTCCATTGGGATGATTCCGTACGAGGAAGCGACCGCTGTTAGAGACCATGTGCTCTTCATCGTCGAGACGAACCGTCGGGCCTTCATGTAGCCAAGATCTGTCGCGCTTTTTGTACCTATGTGGTATCTTTTGGGGGACAAATCTTCGGGATTGTTACGGATGCGTTGCCGAAAGTTTTCAAGACAGGTGGGGGAGAACGACCTAGACTTGTGTCACACCGTTCGTGAGGATGAGGTAAATGGGACGACGAGTTACAGCTCTACTGGTTGCCGGGGGACTGGCATTGGCCGCGTGTGGAGGCGACGCTGCAGAATCATCGTTGGTTGTCGACGCGGGTGATGACTTCACTGTTGCCGTCGGTGAGGCACCGGTCTTTGATGGCTGCGCTTCTGAAGGCGACTTCGCCAACTACGAGTGGACGATCGTCAGCGCTCCGGAAGCTGCTTCCGATGACGATGGCAAGGTGCTTCGAACCGTGATGGCCGATTGCAGTTTTGAGCTCGAGAACGCTATGGACATCGCCGACATTGGCGAGTGGACGATTGAACTCGTCGCGACCGACGGTGAATCGGAGTCCGCAGACCAGGTCGTGGTGACCGTTACCGAGTAGCTCTTGGGAGACAGCTCAAGCGCCTCTTCCGGGCGTAACTTTTTCGGGGAAGACTCTCCCTATCTCGCGCACCCGCTTCTCACCGAGGAGCGGACCGATCGCGAGATCGACTACATCGAGGAGCTCGTTGGACCGCTCGTCGGTCCCGTACTTGATCTCGGATGCGGTTTCGGCCGGCACAGCATCGCCCTCGCTCGTCGAGGGTTAACCGTGCTTGGCGTTGATCCATCCAACACGATGATCGCCGAAGCCAAGCGTCGAGCTTCCGAGAGTGTAGTTTCGGTCGACTTTCGCCAGCGTGGGGCGGAAGCTGTCGATGGTGAACGTCGATTCGCTTTGGCGATTTGTCTCTTCACAAGCTTTGGTCAATGGAACCCGGCAGCGGTCTCCCCGACGGGTGCGACTACAGGCGGGCTGCTCGCGTCAACCCGACAGGTGCTCAACGTTGGTGCACCGCTGATTATCGAGGTGCCGGAGTTCGAGCGTTCTCACGAGCTATTGGTGCGCGAGGAGCAACTCGGTCTGACGCAAGTGACGAGGGAAATTGACCACGAAGGCCTGGTCACCGAGGTCTTCGATGGTCCCGACGGTGTTTTTCATCTGGGCTACCAAGCGTTTCGTCCTGATGCGCTCCAACAGTTTCTGGAGGAGCGTGGGTTCGAGGTGGAGCAGCTACTGAATCACGGGTTGGTGGAACCGCCCGGTCATCTGCAAACGGTGGTGGCACGAAACAGTGGCTGAACTGCTGGGTGCCATTGGCATCGGTTTCGCCTAGCGCTGGTACCGTCCTCAAATGGTCGAAGCGATCACCGGATTGTTAACCGGCGACATTTTGCTCGGCGCTGGCGTCACGATTGTGGTCACGATCCTGACTTCGGTCATCTCCATGGCTCTCGGGATGGCCGCCGCACTTGGGCGGCGAAGCAGCAGCGCCTTTCGACGACGAGCCGCTGGGGCATTTGTGGAGACGTTTCGCAATATCCCCGCACTGATCTTGTTGATCTTCTTCGCTTTCGCGATCCCGAACGTCTTTCCCGTCGACCTTCGTCGGATGATCTTTTTCGACAACCCGTTTATCGACGGGCTTGGCACCGTGACGCTGTTGACGATTCCGTACTACGCGATCGCCGCGGTGGTTGCGCTAAGCGCAAATACCGGAGCGCACCTCGCCGAGGTGATCGGGCCGGGTATCGACACCATCCCAAGCCAACGGATCGAAGCGGCCCGGTCGCTCGGAGCACCTCGCCGGACGTTGTACCGCACCGTGATCGTGCCAGATGCTCTCCGTACGAGTTTCCCCGGCGTTACGAACCGTCTCGTTCACAATCTGAAGAACACGGCCCTGGTCGGGTTTGTCGCAGTCCCCGACCTCTTCCAAGAGCTGCAGGCCACCATCACGAGGACCTTCCAGGCCACGCAAACGTTGATCCTCGCTGCGGTTCTCTATCTGATCCTGGCGGCCGTTCTCGAGTTTGTGCTCGGGCGCTTTGAAAGGTCGATCCGCCGAGGTCGCCCGCAAGATCGGTTGATCGATGTCTGATCAGATCGACTTCATCCTCCGACAGATCCCGAACCTGTTGGTCGGGTTTCCGAACAACCGCCCCGGAGGCCTGCTTCTGTCGGTGCTTCTGAGCGCTGGAACCATCGCCGTGGGGTTTCTCTTGGCGACCGTGCTCGGCTTCGCGCACCACCATCGCTGGAGTTTCGTTCGCTTTCTCGCACGTCGGTTTGTGTGGTTGATCCGGGGGATTCCCTTGATCGTGTTGTTGGTGCTGCTGTTCCAAATTCTCGGAACGGGAGTGATCTTCGGATTGGAACTCAGCGCGTTCTGGGCTGCCGTCGTGACGCTCATTCTCTATGCCGCTGCCTATCAGGGCGATATTGTTCGGGCCGGAATTGCGGCAGTACCGGCACAACTCATCGACGACGCGCGGCTATTGGGCGCGTCGAAGTTCACGGTCACCCGCACGGTTACCGTCCCGTACGCGCTTCGGGCAATGCGCCCGGCGCTGGTCACCCAGGCCGTCACGATCTTTAAGGACAGCTCCGTCGTGGTCGTGCTCGGTGTGGTCGATCTCACAACTACCGCTCGAATCGCGCTCGGTAGCGACATCTCGAACGCTCCCTTTTGGGTTGCCACTTACCTGACGGTTGGGGCGATGTATTGGGTGGTCGCTTTCGGTCTCGCCAAGATCGCCCGGCCTCGCGGCGGGCCGAGTCGTGCTCCGGAGATCGCAATCGCATGACCGCGAAGGTGACCACGTGGGTGAGCATCGTTGGAGCGCTCGTGCTCAGTAGTGGCCTCGGGGCACTCGTTTGGCTCGACGCCACCCGGGGCACGCTGCGCGCTGAGGTCGTGCCCACAACGGTGACCTGGTTCCTGGTCGCGGGAGTCGGGTATCTGCTGTTGTTCGCCATCCAGGGTGGCGACGACCGAGACTTTTCGTGGAAGGGGTTTCTCGCGCTCGGCCTCGCACTGCGGATCGCATTGGTTTTCACCGAGCCGACGCTCAGCGATGACATCTACCGATTTATCTGGGAGGGCAACCTCTTTGCCCAAGGAGTCAGCCCGTGGGCGTTTCCGATCGACTCGCCGCTCGGTGATCCTTTCCAGATTCCTGCTCGCGACCTGGCGAACAACACGTCGCTGGCGTCGCCGTACTTCCCGCTCATCCAGGTCATCTTTGCGCTATCGACGTTCATAGGGCTCGACCCAACGGTGCTGCAAGTGGTGATGGTGGGTTTCGATGTGCTCGCCGTGACGATGATGCTTCGACTCCTCGCCGCACTCGGATTGCCGAAGAAGCGGGCGCTCATCTATTGGCTGAACCCGCTCGTGATCGTGGAGGTCGCCCATGGCGGCCACTTTGATGCAGTGATCGTCGGGTTTACGATGTTGGCGCTCTGGCTGATGTTCGACCTGGCAAATCGCTATCCGTGGGCCACGTACGCAGGGGTTGCGGCACTCGCCGCGGCGACGCTCAGTCGGCCCTTAGTGGTCTTGTTTTTGCCGGTCCTGTTCTGGTTGTGGAACTGGCGACAGCGGATTCTCTACGCGGTGCTCACTACCGTGCCGGTCTTCATCGTGGGTCTGGTCTCGGGGTTTGGCTTGGAGCAAGGCGCGACGGCGGGAGCGTTCGGCTCGGCGCAAACCTTCACTCGAACCTTCCGCTTCAACAGCGGAATCTTTGCCTGGTTAGGGCGATGGATATCGCGCCAGCCCGACCTGTTCGACCGAGGTTACGAAGAGTCGTTCGACTTGGCTCGGGTGATCCTCGTGCCGATCGTCGGCACGCTCCTTCTTTGGATCTTCGTGCGGGCACGCAAGACGGGTGATCCGCTCCAGACGATCCGTGCGTTCGCTCCGCCGATGGCGGTCTACGTATTGTTCACGACCGTGTTGCACCCCTGGTACATCCTGATCGGAATCGCACTGTTGCCGTTCCTCGCTCCAGCGCCCGGTGAAGCAAGGATTCGTTGGCTTCAGATTGCGCCATGGGTCGCGCTAAGCGTGCTACTAGTTTTCAGCTATCTCACGTTCGAAGATCAAAGCGCCCACGCCGAGCGTGAATGGGTTCGACGGCTCGAATGGATCCCGACGATCGTGCTTTTCGCAGTCGCAGGCCTGGAAGCACAATTTAGCAGTAGACGTGAACAGCTCGCGAACGGCTAAATCGCGCTAACCACTGTCAAAAGAAGCGCACTACCGTAGGGATCCATGGCCCGGCTTGTGCTCGCTCACCCTGTGTTTCTCGCACTCGACGAGGCCGAACGAGAAGCCGCTAGTCCATACTTCCCGCTCGGACTTCTCTACCTCGCGAGCTATGTCCGCGAGCAGGGCCACGAGGTATCGATTTTCGACGGAACCTTCACGAGTGGCGAAGAGGCCTTCGTTGCACATCTTGAGGAGTACCAGCCAGACATCGTGGGTATCGCGGCGCTGATCACCTCAAAGAATGCGGCGCTCTCGCTCGCTCGAATCGCCGCAAGCACCGGCGCTACGGTGATCTTCGGCGGACCGGATCCTACCGTCGACCCGAGCTCCTATCTCATCCACGGCGACGTCGATCTGGTGGTGCACCACGAGGGTGAGCAGACCATCGCAGCATTGTTAGATCGCTTTGATGCGGGCACGCTCACCATCGACGATCTCCACGATGAGCCGGGAATCGCCTTCCGCCTCGAGGCTCGGATACAGGTCAACCAACCGCGGCCGCCAATCGAGAACCTTGATGAACTTCCGCCACCTGCGAGAGATCTCATCGATATGGAGCGGTACTTCGAAGCGTGGGAGGAAGCGAAGGGCTACACCTCGATCACGGTTTCCACGAGCCGCGGCTGTCCCTTCGGTTGTGAGTGGTGCGTCGACGCCGTGCACGGTCAAGAGTTCCGCCAGCGCTCACCCGAGAGCGTGGCCGCCGAGGTCCGAGAGCTCGAAGAGTTGTACGGCCCCGAGTCCATTCGCCTCGTCGACGACATCTCGGGCATCGACCGCGAGTTCTTTGAGGCGTGGGCGGACGAGGCCGAGCGGCTGGATTCGACAACGACGTTCGAGCCATTGGCGAAGACCGCTGCGACCGACCTTCCCCTACTCGACGTTAGAGATAGTCTTTGACAGCGCCGTAACGCTGGAATCCCCACCGTGAGTGGAGACCTACACGCCCCGCCAAAACGCGATGAACCCGACGCTGTTGCATGAGGCACCTTTTGTAAGACACATTGTCCTGTTGAGGGCAACCAAATACCAACAAAAGAAACCCTGGAGGGAATCAACAATGAGACGACTACTAGCCCTGCTATTTGCAATGGCGATGATCGCCGCTGCATGCGGCAACGACACTGACATTAGTGCCGACGCCGGAGCCGAGGTTGCAGAAGAGTCTGACGAAGCCATGGAAGACGATGATGAAGCCATGGAGGATGACGAGGAGGTCGAACTCACCCAAGGAAGCGTTCTCGACCGCATCGCCGAGACCGGCGTTGTCCGGGTAGGCGTTCGCAACGACAACCCACCGGTCAGCTTCATCGACGAGAACGGCGACTGGGTCGGATTCGACCTCGACCTCGCTCGGGCACTCGCCGAGGAACTCGGCGCAGAACTTGAGCTCGTGCCGGTCGACGGCACCACCCGAATCAGCTTCCTGGAGAGCGGTCAGGTCGATATGTCGGTCGCCTCGATGAACCACACCCGTTCTCGCGACGAGGCCATCGACTTCTCGATCACCTACTTCTGGGATAACCAGTCGTTCCTGGTCCGTGCAGGCGAGTACTCCTCCATCGATGAGCTCTTCGGTGAGACCGTCGCGGCAAGCGCCGGTTCGTCCGCTATCGACTCGTGGACTGCTTGGGCGGTCGACAACGGTGGCGAGACCGGCGACATCGTCGAGTTCGAAGACAAGCTCGCCGCGGTCGAAGCGGTCCGTAGCGGTGCCGTCGAGGGTTACACCGAGGACAACATCACCATGTTGTCACTGGCCGCTGGCGACCCGAATCTCACACTGCTTCCTGGCGGCCACAACGCCGTGCAGTTCGGTGTCGGAGTTCCCGAGAACGATTCGGAATGGCGCGACGACGTCAACTTCGCTCTTCAGAACATCTGGACCTCCGGTGAATTCCAGGAGCTCTACGACCCATGGTTTGTCGACGAAGACACCCGCCTGATCCCTCTTCCACTCGGTGGCGAGATGGAGATCTGGGGCTAATGCCTTGACCACCGTCGAGCTGCGCAACGCGACGAAGCGATACACCGATGCGGTGATCGATGCGTCGCTGCGCGCCGACGGTGGACGGCAACTCGTCTTGCTCGGGCCTTCGGGCTCGGGCAAGTCAACCATCCTGCGCATGATCGCCGGGCTCGTCGCGCCCGACAGCGGGTCGGTCACTTTCGATGGTGAGTCGATGGAGTCGGTCTTGCCCGAGAATCGCGAAGCGGTGATGGTATTTCAAGACCACGCGCTCTTTCCCTTTCACACCGTGGCCGAAAACGTTGGCTACGGGCTGAAGGTGCGCAAGGTCTCGGCGGGGGAGCGGTCTCGCCGCGTGGGAGAAGCGCTTGCGGCGGTGCATCTCGATGGATTTGAAGATCGCTGGCCGGGAGATCTCTCCGGGGGTGAGCGTCAACGTGTGGCGCTCGCTCGCGCGATCGTGGTTGAACCCCGGGTGTTGTTGCTCGATGAGCCGCTGAGCTCGCTCGACCCGATGCTTCGTTTGGAATTGCAACGCTTGATCTGTGACGTGCAACGCGAATTTGAGATCACGTCGATCTTCGTCACGCACGATCTCGATGAGGCAAGAGCGGTCGCCGATGACGTCGCCGTGATCCTCGACGGCACCGTGGCTCAGTACGGGGCACCAGAGGATGTGTTCGATGATCCCAACTCGGACCGTGTGGCCGCGTTCTTGGGACAAGCTCCGGAGGTCTCCTCATCATGATTCATTCGCTCGTCAACTGGTTAAACGGGAAGTTTCCCGATCACGTCTCGCCAACCTGGCCGATTTCGCTCGCGAGAATCTTGCTCGGCGTCCTGTGGCTCGGCACGTTACGTTGGAAGCTTCCACCAGACTTTGACGGTGGAAGCCAGCGTGGACTGCGGGAGTGGCTGGACCTCATCGTCGAGCACGCGGCGATCAGTTCCTACGGAGTTTTCATCGAATCGGTCGTCATTGCGAATTTCACTTTGTTCGCTTGGGTTGTCTTCATATCCGAGCTCCTCGTAGGGCTCGGTCTGTTATTTGGCATCGCAACCCGCACCGCAGCACTGTTCGGATTACTCATGTCGCTCAACCTATTGGTTGCGCTTCTTGAAGTACCCGGAGAGTGGCCATGGTCCTACATACTCATGGCGATGTGGCACGGCACGATCCTCGTGTCGGGAGCCGGGTCACTGTGGGCAATCAAAACAGATCATCAATCCCCCGAGCGGACGCCGCACGAAACGGCCGCAGACATCTAAGGTAATTATGGCTATTACAAATACTGAGATCACTCAACCAGAGGCAGCAGAGACCGTGGCAGACACATCCATCCAAACCGCTACTCGCAACGTCGAAGAAAAGGGGTCGCTCGGCACGACGATCGTTCGTCTGGCGCTCGGGTTCACCACCCTGTTCACCTGGTTCGACAACGTCAGCAAAGACTTCTATGACGGCGCCAACTTCCCCGGGTTCTTTAATGACTATCTCTTCGTTTCGCAGGAGAATGGTGGCAACGGCTCGTCCCTGTTCTTCGTACAAGACATATTGAACGCAACGATCTTGCAAGCGCCGGAGTTCTTCGGCTGGGTTCTCACGATCTTCGAGCTGGCAATTGCGCTCGGACTCATCTTCGGCGTGTTCACCCGAGCCGTTGCGTTGGGAGCGATTGCGTTCTTCTTCAATCTGTTCCTCGTGTACTTCGGAGGTTCAGAGTGGATTTGGACGTACGTCTTGCTCGTAGCCTCGGCCGTGACAATCTTCTTCAACTGGGGCGGACGCTTCCTCGGAGTTGACCAGTTCATCGCTAAGGCCCGAGGCGAATCGCCTCTCGGTCTCATCTGGTAACAGATCCCTTAAGATCTGCAACAGTCTTTATGGTCTTCGAAATCACACTCATCAGCGCTGTCGTGGTGTACATCATCGCGACGCTGATGCTGTGTGTGTTCGGTATCAACTTGCTCGCCATGGCGATGCGGGTGCTCCGCAAGGGTCCCGTAGAGCAACCGGCAGCCACCCGACGCCTGAGCGCCGACGAGCTACCTCTCGTCACCGTGCAGCTGCCGGTGTACAACGAGTTGTACGTGGCTCGTCGGGTGATCGAAGCGGTCGCCGAGTTCGACTATCCAGCCGAGAAACTGCAGATCCAGGTACTGGACGATTCCACCGACGAAACGTCGTTGATCGTTGCTGATGCTGTTCGCGATGTCGCCGCACGAGGCCTCATCATCGAGCACATCCAACGTATCGATCGGGTGGGCTTCAAGGCAGGGGCACTCGCTGCTGGCTTGGAGGCCGCCACCGGCGAGTACGTCGCGGTGTTCGATGCAGACTTTGTTCCGCCGTCTGATTATCTCCGGCGAACGATTCCCTATTTCGACTTAGAACATGACCCCGAGCAAAACGTGGCCTTCGTGCAGGCCCGCTGGGGACATCTCAACCGCGACTACTCCTGGCTCACCAAGCTGCAGGCCCTTGCAATCGACGGACACTTCCTCGTCGAGCAAGCGGCCCGCGGTGAGGCGGGCTATTGGTTCAACTTCAACGGCACGGCCGGTATCTGGCGCGTTGAAGCCATCGCCGATGCGGGCGGCTGGAAAGCCGACACCCTCACCGAAGACCTTGACCTTTCCTATCGCGCACACCTCCGCGGATGGCGAGCACAGTTCGTAGAGGACCTCGTGGTGCCGGGCGAAGTTCCGGCCCAGCTCACTGGCTATCGCCGCCAACAACACCGCTGGGCACGCGGTTCGATCGAATGCGCTTTCCGTTTGCTTCCATCGGTGTGGCGGACCAAAGAGCCCTTTATGGTCAAGATGCAGGCGACCCTACATCTCTCGGCGTACTTCATTCACCTGCTGCTCGTACTACTCGTGTTGCTCTACCCGGTCATGGTCCGGGCCAGCCAAGAGTTTGGGCAGCTCTCCACTCTCTTTGGTGCTGGGTATTTCCTTGCGCTGACCTCGCTTGCGCCGACGCTCTTCTTCATCGTGGGTAGCCACCGCAACGGTCGCAAGTGGACCAGCGATCTTCCTCGAATTCTCGCCATCACGGTGTTTGGTGCCGGAATGATGGTCAACACCGCACGCGCTGCGCTGCAGATCTTCACTCACAAGAACCCCGCGTTCGAACGCACGGCAAAGTTTGGGCTGGAAGAAGAAGCCGCCGAGGCTTCGTGGACCACCAAGCGCTACCAACTGGCGCCTGACAAGATCGTGTTCACTGAATTGGGCTTGGGTCTCTATTCGGTGTGGTCGGCATGGGTCGCCTGGCAGGGATTCAACCCCGGCATCTTCATCTTCGCATCGATCTTCGGCATCGGGTTGCTGACCGTGGCGTCCACCTCGATCCTGCACAATATTCGTCTCCGGGCGGCTCGAGGTCGCCGTGAGCGGACCGTTCGAGCCGAGCAAGAATCGATCGAGGCGTTGCCAGCTCTCTAGAGTTGGCTGAACTTGAATGAGCGCACAGGACACGGCGGTCATCGTCATGGCCAAGCGCCCCCACCCGGGAAAAACGAAGACTCGACTTACCCCGACTATGTCTCCAGAGGATGCGGCGGAATTGTACGAGGCGATGCTTCTCGACACCATCTCGATTCTTGCGATTCGCGAGGACTGCACGCCCATCATTGCGGTCGACGAAACTGAGTCTTCGCAGTGGTTCTCGCAGGCGGCACCAGGGGTGGCTCAGCTCTTCCAGGGTGAGGGAGCCCTCGGTGACCGGTTGAATCGAGTCATGACGAATGCCTTCGAACTCGGCTTTACTCGGGTCTTCGCGATCAATAGCGATGGCCCTGACCTGCCACAATCTCACCTCGACGATGCGTTGCGAGCCTTGGACCACCCCGAAACCGATCTTGTCTTTGGGCCGAACGTTGACGGCGGGTACTACTTGATTGGCTGGAAGAAGCCTTGGCCGCCGGTGGTGACCGACGTGACGATGTCCACGCCAACGGTATTGCAGGACTCGCTCGCGATCGCCGAGCGGCTCGGAGCCCGGGTCCACCTGGGTCGCGAGTGGTTCGATGTCGACGTGCCTGAGGACTTGGAGCGTTTCATTCAATCGATGGCCAACACTGGCTTGCGCAGCGATACGTTCCTCTTCAAGTGGGAGAAGCGAGAACGCGAAGCGGGCCGATGGACGCCGTAGTAATTCCGGCGCTCGACGAAGCCGAGAACGTTGGGGCAGTGGTCGACGGCCTACGAGCCGAAGACGTCGACCTCGTGATCGTTGTCGACAACGGGTCCACCGATGGCACCGCCGATGTGGCGGAGAGGCACGGTGCTGTGGTGGTAAGCGAGCCCATCGCCGGTTATGGCCGGGCGTGCGCTGCGGGCACCCGATATGCAGTGGCACAAGGTGCCGCGGTGATCGCCTACATCGACGCCGATCAAAGCTCCAGGCCCGATGAGCTGCCCGCCCTTCTTGCGCCGATCCGGGCGAACGAAGCAGACCTCGTCCTCGGTTCACGAGTGCTGGGCACGATGGAGGCTGGCGCCATGGGCCCCCACCAACGTTTTGGCAACTGGCTGACCGCCGCAATCATGCGAATTCTCTATGACGTCGAGGTCACCGACCTCGGCCCGTTTCGTGCGATTCGGACCGAGTTGCTCCAGTCGCTCGATATGACCGAGATGACCTTCGGTTGGCCGACGGAGATGATGGTCAAGTCCGCCCGCCACGAGGCTCGCATCGCGGAGGTGCCCGCGACATGGCAGGTTCGCAATGCAGGAGAGTCGAAGGTGAGTGGCACGATTCGAGGCACGGTCTTGGCGGCGTGGTATCTCTTGAGCGTGACGATTAAGCATGCGGGTCGCCCCAAGCTGTCCGAGTTGCGGCAACGACTCCCGATCGGAAAGTAGATGCTGGCGATCATTACTGGTAGCGGTTTCTACGCACTGGACGCTCTCACAGACGCCACAACGGAGACCGTCACTACGCCCTATGGGGATGCCGTTGTCACCTCCGGCCGCTGGCAGGGCGAGACGCCGGCGCTCTTTCTCCCTCGCCACGGAACCGATCATTCGATCGCTCCACACCTGATCAACTACCGGGCCAACATCTGGGCCCTGCGCGAACGGGGAACCACCGGGGTTGTGGCCACCGCCGTCAGCGGTGCGATCGACCCGGCGTTCTCCGTCGGCGACTTCGTGGTCATCGATGACTTCATCGATTTCACGACCGGGCGTGCCCACACGTTCTTCGATACCCCGGGCGAATTGCAACACACCGAGATGGGCGACCCGTACGACGCTGCGCTTCGCGCAGTAATCGCCGAAGCTGCCGCTTCGCTGTCGTTGCCGGTGCGTTCCGGCGGCACCTACTGCGCGACAAACGGACCACGGTTCGAAACCAAGGCCGAGATCGCGATGATGAAGACGGTCGGTGGATCGCTCGTCGGTATGACCGGTTGCCCCGAGGTCATCTTGGCCAACGAGCTCGGACTCCCCTACGCGGCGATTGGGGTCATCTCGAATGCTGCCGCTGGACTCGGCACAGAAGAGTTCACCGTCGAGCAGATTCTCGCCATGCTCGACGCGACTCGACCCGACCTCGAACGGCTCATAGGTGAGGTCATCGAAAGGATCGAGCCATGAGTGCGCAACGCTTCGTCGCCGACTATCTGATTCCTGGTGAGGGTGAGGGTGAGGTGATCGCGAACGGCGCTATCGACATCGATACCGTCGCTGGGCGAATCATTGCTGTCGGTTCGCTCGACGAGCTCGGAGACGCTAGCGGTGAAATCACCCGGCTCTCGGGGGCGTTGATGCCCGGGCTCGTGAATGCACACGCCCATGGGCCGATGACGCTCGTCCGTTCGGCGGGCGACGGCATGCCGTTGATGCAGTGGTTGACCGAAGGTGTTTGGCCCCGAGAGGGTCGCATGACCCCCGACGATGTGATCGTCGGAATGCAGCTCGCGTCGTGTGAGATGTTGCTTTCGGGCGTGACTACCAGTGTCGAGATGTACATGTTCGAAGAGCAGGTGGCGCAAGCCATCGGGTCCACCGGCGGTCGAGCGCAGGTAATGGCAGGGGTTCTGGGTGCAGTCGCCCCCACCACCGCAGCGTTTACCGGTCGACTTGAAGCGGTATCCGCGTTCTGCTCCAAGTACTCCAATCCGGCTTCTCGCATCACGGGCGGGTTCGGCCCGCACTCGGTTTACGACCTCGGCCTTGAAAGGCTGACCGAGCTGGCCGAGGCCGCAGCATCGGTCGATGCAATGGTCCACGTGCATCTCGAAGAGACACAGGTCGAGCGCCAGCAGGTCATCGATGCCCACGGCCGATCGGCCACTCAGGTGCTGGCCGATGCAGGCATCTTGTCGCAGCCCACGGTCGCCGCGCATGGCGTATGGCTCGACGTGGTCGACCTCGGATTGCTCGCTCAGGCGAATGCCTCGGTTGTGCACTGCCCGACGTCGAACCTGAAGCTTGGCTCGGGCATTGCCGACATCGCCTCGTGGTCCCAGGCTGGTGTTGGTCGTGCGCTGGGAACCGACGGCGTGGCCTCGAACGACAATCTCAACATGTGGGAAGACCTGCGTCTCGCTGCGCTACTCGCCCGTGGCACCACCCATGATCCGGGCGCTGTCACCGCAGCTCAGGCTCTGGCGCTTGCTACCAAAGAAGGCGCCGCCGCTATTGGATTGCCCGACGTAGGCGAACTCCGCCCCGACGCCTGGGCAGATTTCATCCGCATAGACCTCGACCAGCCAAGTTTCGCTCCAGGTGTAGACGCCGACCTCTTCGCCAACATCGTGTGGGCAGGCTCAGCCGAAGCCGTCACCGACGTATGGGTCGCTGGCAATCACGTCGTTGCCGATCGAACGATCACCACGATCGACCTCGACCACATCCTCGACGCGGCCAAAGAGGCGGGGAACCGCATCGCAAGAGATCTGTAGCCCGTTTTGTACTCTGTCGTATGTTTTTCGCGACAGATCTTTTGCGGGGTAGCAAACCTGTCGTGTGACGACGGCTACGTCGTTTAGGCTCCGGGGATGGAGCAGCCGTTTCCGAAGCCCCAGGATGAGTATCCGGTCCTGTATCTAAAAGACACCGACGGTCCGCTGCCAGAGCACGCCGTCAATAACAAGACGCGCTATGCCTACTTCAAGACGATCGCCACGGGCGGCAAGTGCATCATCTCGTCTTGCAAGGACTTCCACCTCGGCCGGACGGTTGCGTACAAGAGTCTGCGCCCCGAGCTGGCGAACGATCCATACGAGCAGCAACGCTTCCTTCGTGAAGCCCGAGTAACGGCGAACCTCCAGCATCCGAACACCATCCCGGTCTACGAACTGAGCCGAGACACTTCGGGCAATTACTACTTCACGATGAAGCTGGTGCAGGGTTCAACCCTTCGCGAAGTTCTCGAGGGCGAAGCGACGATCGAGGAGTGGAACGACGCGCCGCTACATCGTGTGATCGACGTATTGATCCAGGTATGCCACGCGCTCGACTACGCGCACCAGCATGGTGTTGTCCACCGAGACGTCAAGCCCGCGAACATCCTGATCGGCCCATTCGGCGAGGTGTTGGTTCTGGACTGGGGGCTGGCCAAAGTGTGGGGCTTGGCTGGCGAGGATGATTCGCTTCTCGACCTGGAAGATGCAGCCAAGCCATCGCTCACGGGCCAGGGGAAGCTGCAGGGGACCGTGTTCTACATGTCGCCCGAGCAAGTTCAAGAATCGCCCGATCTCGACCACCGCAGCGACATCTACAGCGTCGGGGCTGTCCTATACGAGGTACTCACCGGCACAGAGATGATCGAGCGCGGAGCATTGCACGCGATGTTGTCCGCGGTGGTCGACGCTGACGTTTTGCCCCCGAGTGAGCGCGCGCCCGACCTCGATCTGGAGATTCCCGAGGAGCTTGAAGCGATCTGCATGCGCTGCATCTCTCCGAATCCCGATGATCGCTACACCACAGCGAACGACCTGCTGCTTGCGCTCCAAGCGTGGAGCGATTCCTACGGAGTCAGCTACGGCCGCCGGAGGACCGACTAGTTCGTACGCCGCTTCGAGCTGATCACGCCGGTGTTGAAACCGGCGAGGTGAAGGCCGCCAGCGAAACGGGCGTGCTCGATCTTGGTGCAGCGATCCATGACGACGTTGAGGCCGCCCTCGGTCGCAATGAGTGCCGCGTCGGGGTTCCACAGGCCGAGCTGTGCCCAGAACGTTTTGGCACCCACAGCCACCGCCTCCTCAGCAACACCCGGGAGGTCTTCGTTGCGGCGGAAGACGTCGACGATGTCGGGGACCTCGGGCAGGTCAGCGAGTGAGGGGTATACGGGCAAGCCGAGGATCTCGGTCTCTCGCGGGTTCACCATGAAGACCTCGTAGTCGGTCGAGCTCGACAACAGGTAAGTAGCAACAAAGTTTGACGCTCGAGCTGGGTTCTTGCTCGCACCCACGATGGCGATCGAAGTGGTGTCGTCGAGAATGGCTTTGCGTTGGAATGCCGTCGGCGGCGTCCAACCCTCAACCGGATCGTGATCCCATTCAGCCATTTGCGGCCTCCAGTGCTTGGTCGAGGTCCCAGATGATGTCCTCGACGTCTTCGAGGCCAACGGAGATGCGAACCATGTCGTCGCCAACGCCACCAGCCTTCAGCTGTTCGTCGCTGAGCTGTTGGTGGGTGGTGGTGGCCGGGTGCAGGATCAGCGTCTTGGCATCACCAATGTTGGCCAGGTGGCTGATCATCTGAAGCGCTGCGATGAAGCGGCCGCCAGCGGGACGACCACCGACGACGCCGAAAGTAAATACGGCCCCGGGGCCCATCGGTACGTACTTCTTTGCCATCGCGTGATGCGGTGAATCGGGGAGACCCGCGTACTTCACCCAACCGACGCGTGGGTCGGCGTCGAGCCATTCGGCGACCTTCTGGGCGTTCGATACATGCTCACTCATCCGCTGCGGCAACGTTTCGATGCCCTGGAGTATTTGGAAGGCGTTGAACGGCGACATCGATGCGCCGACGTCACGGAGCTGTTCACTGCGCACCCGCGTGGAGAAGGCGTACTCACCAAAGTTGTCCCACCACTTAATCCCGTTGTAGCTCGGAACCGGATTAGTCATCACCGGGAAGCGTCCGTTGCCCCAGTCGAAGCGACCGGAGTCGACAATGACGCCACCGATCGAGGTGCCGTGACCGCCCAGGAACTTGGTTGCAGACTGCACGACGATGTCCGCGCCGTGCTCGAGCGGCCGGCACAGGAACGGAGTGGCAAAGGTGTTGTCGATCACGAAGGGGATGCCGTGCCGGTTCGCCACCTCGGCGATCGCTTCGATGTCGGCCACCTCGCCCGATGGGTTCGCGATGATCTCCGTGAAGATCGCCTTGGTGTTGTCGTCGATCTTGGCTTCGATGGCGTCGGGGTTGTTGGCGTTGACGAAGCGGGTGTCGATGCCCAAACGCCGCAGGGTCACGTCGAACTGAGTGACCGTTCCGCCATAGAGCGAAGCGTTAGCGACGATGTTGTCGCCCGCCTGCGCGAGAGCCGCCATGGTCAGGAACTCTGCCGCTTGGCCGCTCGACGTCGCGACCGCCCCGATGCCCCCCTCGAGGCTTGCCACCCGCTCTTCAAACGCCGCCAGAGTCGGGTTGCCGATGCGGGTGTAGATCGACCCAAACTTCTGCAGGGCGAACAGGTCGGCGGCGTCTTGGGTGTCTTCGAAGACGAAGCTCGTCGTCTGGTAGATCGGTACCGCCCGAGCACCCGAATACGGGTCGGGCTGAGCTCCCGCGTGCAGGGCCCGAGTTCGAAAGCCCCATTCGTGATCAGTCATAGTGACGAAACTACTCTTCCTCGCTGGAACTTCCGCCCAGAACCGCGGAAACCGGCGTGGTCGCTTCTTCGGTCTCGCTGGAACTTCCGCCCAGAACCGCGGAAACCGGCGTGGTCGCTTCTTCGGTC
>CAZLWE010000023.1:0-10388 GCA_964562985.1 uncultured Acidimicrobiales bacterium | reverse complement strand
CTCGCTGGAACTTCCGCCCAGAACCGCGGAAACCGGCGTGGTCGCTTCTTCGGTCTCGCTGGGACTTCCGCCCGGAACCCTGGGTCCGAAACTAGGAATCGAGGCTTTGTCCGGTTTATCGTTCTTAGGTGATTGGGATTGGCACAGACTTGGTGGAAATCGAACGCTTCCGAACCGTGCTCGACCGGACCCCCGGTATCAAGACTCGGAGCTTCACTGAGGCCGAGCAGGCCTACGCCAACGCCAAGAACGATCCGGCTGAGCGCTACGCCGTCCGATGGGCGGCCAAAGAGGCCGTGATGAAGGCCATGGGCGTCGGACTCGGAACCATCGACATGGTCGACATCGAAGTCATTCGAGCGGAGAGCGGTGCACCCTCCGTCCTGCTACACAAGTCCGCCGCCGCGAAGGCGCAGGAGCTGGGCATCACCGAGTTCAAGATCACCCTCACGCACACCGAATCGATCGCGCAAGCGATCGCCGTCGCTCTATAGGCCAACTATGGCGATGCCCGTTCTCACCCCGACCGAGGTTAAAGCCGTCGACGAACGTGCGCTCGAAAAGGAGCCGCTCGAGGTCATTCTCGATCGGGTCGGTGCGGCGCTTGCTCGGGAAGTGATCTCGATTCTTGGGGGAACCTACGGCCGTCGCATCAACGCGCTGATCGGTCCCGGCCTCAACGGCGCGGACACCGAGGTAACCGCGGCGATCCTCGAACGCCAAGGCGTTCGGGTTAGACGGTTCTGCTTCGACGAGCTTCCCGACGTGTTGCCCCCGGCGGAGCTCACCCTCGATGGTCTGTTCGGGATCGGCTTGAGCCGACCATTCCATGCCCCCGCCCCAGGCCCCGCCCCGGTCGTATCGATCGATATCCCATCGGGGATCGACGGACTCACCGGTGAGGCACTGGGATCACCGTTTCGAGCTGACATCACCTTGACGTTGATGTCACTGAAGTCCGGCCTTCTTTTCGGCGCGGGAGCCGAACACTCTGGCGATGTTCGGATAGTCGGCATCGGGCTCCACCCGGGCGAGAGCTTGGTCGATGTGGTCACCGATGAAGATGTCGCCTCCTGGTTGCCGAGTCGACCGCGAGACGCCCACAAGTGGAACGACGCAGTACTCGTCGTTGCCGGCTCTCCTGGCATGACGGGTGCGTCGCATCTCGTGTGTCGCGCTGCGCTTCGAACCGGTGCCGGGTACGTCCATCTCGACTCCGCTGCGGCCTCGGACCCCAACGTGCCTACCGAGGTGGTCGCTTCCCTCGCGGGCAAAGGTCCAACGTTTGATGTCGACCGCTTTAGCTCGCTGGTTGTCGGTCCGGGACTGGGCACCGGCATAGCCGCCGCCGAATTCGTCCGGACCGTGCTTGCGTCGGTACCCGCACCTGCCGTGGTCGACGGCGACGGCCTCACCGCGCTGGTCGATCACTTCGACGTGGTGAGAGGCCGCGAAATCCCGACCGTGTTGACCCCCCACGACGGTGAGTTCGCGCGGTTGATGGGTCGACCGGTAGCAGTCGATCGCATCGCATCGGCGGTGGAGCTTTCGGATGCCGCCGAGTCGGTCGTGGTCCTGAAGGGTGCTACCACGGTGGTAGCCGAGCCCGGAGGCCGAGCGTTGTTGACCACCTCGGGAGATCAACGATTGGCCACGGCTGGAACCGGCGATGTGTTGGCTGGGATGATTGGCGCATTGCTCGCCCAGGGAGTCCCCGCGCTCCGGGCCGCTGCCGCGGCCGCACACCTCCATGGGCTCGCCGCAGCCCGAGGCCACGCGCGCGGTTTGATCGCAAGCGACCTTCCCGATCTCATACCCGAATCAATAGTCGCACTTTTGTCGTAATGACGCTCCGAGCTTCGCGGGTTAAGTACTAAATTCGATACGCCTAGCTACCGATCAGTAAGTATGGAAGGTTTTGATCGACGGCGCGAGGTTCTCATGCGAGTCGTTCGCGAGCCTGTGTGGCAACCCGAGGTTGCGAGCCTTGATGGCCAGGCCTTGAAGGATCTTGAGGCCATGGGTTGGGTCGTACTTGAGGTTGTTGGATACACCTACCGCCATCACCTGACCGAACGCGGCCTCGATCGCCATCGAGAATGGGGCGATGACCGTCGCGGCTTTCGGCGCCGTGACGGCGAGGCCGCCTAACTCTCAATACAGCCGTATCCGACGCATCTCGTTAGGCTGCGTTGATGCACCTAAACGACGCACTCGATGAGATCAGCGCCGACGAGGAGACTCCGAGCGCCCCTGAGTCCACCGAGGGCTTGGACGAGGTGCCAGGCACGGACAAAACCGTCGATGAGCTCGAGGGTGAACTGACCGGTTTGCAGGACGCGATGGATCAGGTTCAGCGAGGGGACCTCGATGCGGCAGAGGCCTCGATTGCCACGCTAGAGAACGCGTCGGTTTCGGGAGATGATGCCGAGTGAGCCGATTTGAGACGAAGGTTCCGCCGGTGATCTGGTGGGCGTGGGGTGCGTTGGTCGTCTTGTTGGTCGATGTCTCCTTCGGGGACTCGCTGGCCCTCGGTTGGGGCCGAGTCGTGGGCGTCCTCTTTTTGTTCGCTGGTGTCGGGGTCGCGTTGATGGCCTTTTCGGGCTTTCGGCAAGCCCAAACAACGTTCGATCCCCACAACGTCTCGGAAGCGTCGACACTGATCACCGATGGCATTTACAAGTTCACTCGCAACCCGATGTATGTCGGGTTAATGCTCCTCTTGCTGGGGTGGGGTTTGTGGCGTGGCACCATTGCGGGTGCCATCTTGGGAGCCCTCGTCTTTGGGGCACTCGTAACTCGGATGCAGATCGTGCCCGAGGAACGAGCGCTCGCCGAGAAGTTCGGTGATGAGTTTGAGGCCTTCACCGCGCGAACTCGCCGCTGGATCTAAGTTCTCGAAACTCGATGGCTAGCGACGGCACCACATCACCGTCGATGGTGGTGACCTACCCATCGGACCTGCCGATCAGCGAACGGCGCGTCGAGATTCTCGACGCGATCCGAGACAACCAAGTCGTAGTGATCGCCGGGGAGACCGGTTCTGGCAAGAGCACCCAGCTTCCAAAGATGTGTTTGGAACTCGGGCTTCACGAGCGCGGTTGGATCGGCCATACCCAACCTCGTCGCATTGCCGCCCGAAGCATCGCCGAACGGGTATCGAGCGAGCTCGGTGATGAACTCGGAGGGCTCGTCGGTTACAAGGTTCGCTTTACCGACAAGGTGTCGAAGCGGACCGCGGTAAAGACCATGACAGACGGCATCTTGCTCGCCGAGATGCAACACGACCGCAAGCTGTCGAAGTACTCGGTGATCATCATCGATGAGGCCCATGAGCGAAGCCTCAACATTGACTTCCTCCTCGGCTACCTCAAGCAGCTCCTCTGCCGTCGACCCGGCCTCAAGGTGATCGTCACGTCGGCCACGATCGACACGGAACGCTTCGCTGCGCACTTCGCTGACGCCGATGGCAACCCGGCCCCCGTGATCGAGGTATCTGGACGTACCTACCCCGTCGAGGTCCGATACCGGCCGCCAGAAGACGAGGCGAGCGGCGAACCGCTCAGCACCCCCGAGGCGATCGTCGAGGCGGTCTTCGAACTCGAGGACGAGGCGCCCGGCGACATCTTGGTGTTCTCATCGGGAGAGCGCGACATCCGCGAAGCCGCCGACGCACTCGCCGACGCCAAGCTGCGCGACGTCGAGATCCTTCCGCTTTTCGGGCGACTGAGCGCTGCTGAGCAACACCGAGTGTTCGAGCGCAAGCGCTCCGGCGTTCGACGCCGCATCGTTATCGCCACCAACGTTGCGGAAACATCGCTCACCGTCCCTGGCATTCGCTACGTGGTCGACCCGGGGTTCGCCCGAGTCGGTCGCTACAGCCATCGCACCAAGGTGCAGCGGCTTCCGATCGAGGAGGTGTCGCAGGCATCGGCAAACCAGCGGAGCGGTCGTTGTGGCCGCGTCGCCGACGGCATCGCCATCAGGCTCTACTCAGAAGAGAACTTCGACGCTCGTCCCGAGTTCACCGAACCCGAGATCACGCGCACCAACCTGGCCTCGGTCATCTTGCAGATGGCGTCGCTTGGATTGGGCGACATGGAGCGGTTCCCCTTCGTTGAGGCTCCCGAGCTGCGGAACATTCGCGACGGTGTGGCCCTGCTCGAGGAGCTCGACGCGGTCGACGCCGATCACGCCGAGACCAAGCGCTGGCTAACCGACATCGGCCGCGACCTCGCCCGCCTTCCGATCGACCCCCGCTTCGGCCGAATGGTGATCGAAGGAGCCGAAACCGGATGCCTGCGCGAGGTCATCATCATCACCGCAGCGCTAACGGTTCAAGACCCACGGGAACGCCCCCAAGAAAAGCGAGAGGAAGCCGGTCAGTTCCACGCCCGCTTCACCGAACCGGGGTCGGACTTCTTGAGCTGGCTCCGTCTCTGGGAGTTCCTCGAAACTGAACGCAAGGCCCGCTCGAACAATCAATTCCGCAAGATGTGCCGACGGGAGTATCTCAACTTCAATCGCATCCGCGAGTGGCAAGACATCGTCCGTCAGGTCGAGCGCACCGTCGACTCGATGCGCTGGCACATGAACGTCGAACCGGCGCAGCACGACGTCATTCACCAGGCCCTCCTGACCGGACTGCTCTCACAGATCGGACTCAAGGACCAGAACTCGAACGAGTTCACCGCCGGCCGCAACGCACGGTTCATGATCAGTAGGGGCTCCGTCCTAGGCAAGTTGCCACCCAATTGGGTCATGGTTGGCGAACTGGTCGAAACGAATCGGCTTTGGGCGCACAGCGCTGCACGTATCCAGCCCGAGTGGGCCGAGCGTGCAGGCGAGCACATGGTCAAGCGCACCTACGAGGAGCCGACCTGGAACCGCGAGAAGGGCTCGGCGATGACCGTCGAACGGGTCTCGCTCTATGGCGTTCCACTGGTTGGTGGTCGCAGCGTCCACTACCGGCGTGTCGATCGTGACGAGGCCCGCCAACTGTTCATTCATCATGCGTTGATCGGGGGGGAGTGGGATACCCACCACTCCTTCTTCTCCCAGAACGAAGGTGTTCTCGACGAGGTCCGCCGCCTCGGAGCCCGCCAGCGCCGCGACCTCTTCGTCGAGTACGACGTGCTCTACAACTTCTACGACGAGCGGCTCGGATCGAAGGTCACCTCCGGCGCCGACTTCGATACGTGGTGGAACCTGGAGCGCAAGAAAAATCCGCGCCTGCTCGATCTCAAACTCGACGAGATCTTCCAAGCCGAAACCGATGACAGCGTCGACGAAGCCTTCCCCGAGCGATGGACGGCAGGCGACGTCGAGTTCGCTATGGATTACGAGTTCGACGCATCATCGGCGAACGACGGTGTCACCGTGAACGTACCGGTGGCGCTCATTGACCATGTTGATGCAAGCGCCTTCGAATGGAACGTTCCTGGCCTACGCGAAGAGCTCGTCACCGCACTGATCCGGTCGATGCCCAAAGCCATTCGCAAGCCCTTCGTCCCGATCCCCGACACCGTTACCGCGATCCTTGGAGACCTCGAAACGGTCGAGGGGCCGTTGCCCGACGCAGTGCGGTCGGCGTTACGGGCACACAAAGACGTCCCCGTCCCGCCAGACGCCCTCGATATGACGAGGCTGCCCAATCACCTTCGGCCCGTCTTTCGAGTTGTCGGCGAAGACGGCAACCTCATCGCCCAAGGACGAGACCTCGACGCCCTTCGATCCCAACTCGCGGAAGAAGTCCGCGAAGTCGTGGCCGGAGCCGAACACGATCTTGTCGCCACCGGCGCAAAGTCGTGGACATTCCGAACGATCCCCAGGTCGACAACGGTCACTGCCGCTGGCCAAGAAGTAGCGGCGTTTCCTGCGATCGTGGACGAGGGCGAGACTGTGGCGCTCCGGCTGCTGGCCGACGCCGATGCTCAATACGAGGCCATGTGGCTCGGCACACGCCGCCTGCTGCGCCTCACCATCGGTGGCATCGCCCGCCGAATCGACGGCCACCTCGACCAGGAAGCGAACCTCGCTCTGGCGGTCGCTCCTCACGGTTCCAAGGTGGGGTGGGTGCTCGACGTGGCTGACGCCATCTTCAACCTGGTCCTCGACGAAGCGGGCGGCCCGGTGTGGAACGAAGCCGACTGGGAGGCGCTCCAAACACAAGTGCGTGAACGTGTGCCAGACACCGTCGACCGATTGGGCCCGGTTGCCGCAGAGATCCTCACCCGCTCCGCACGGCTACGAAAAGCGCTCGAGGGACAGGCCCCAGCCGCCGTCGCCCCGGCACGCCAAGACATGTTCGACCAGATGCAACGACTGGTCTACGACGGCCACTTCACCGGTGTCGGCGCACACCGCTGGATCGACGTGGCCCGATACCTCGAAGGCATCGAGTCCCGGCTCCAAAAGCTGCCCGACCGTATAACCCAAGACCGCCAACTCATGCTGAAGGTCCAAGCCCTGGAGGCCGACTTCGATGCGCTCACCGCGGGTCGTCACTCCGCAGCGATCGAAGATCTCAACTGGCAGCTCGAAGACTTCCGCCTCGTCACCTTCGCTCAACAGATCGCCGCCAAGCGATCGAGTGGAGCCGGCAAGGTCAGCGAGAAGAAGATCCGAGCCGCGTTGCGCCAGATCTAATACCCGGCAGCAGCCGAAGCTTCGGCCCGCGGATCGGCCTGGCCCATCAGCAGCCCGTCGTCGCGGACTTCGATGCAGTGGGCGTGTCCGAAGTGGTCCGACACGGTGTCGACTTCGACACGGTGGCCGCGTTCCTCCAGTCCTTTACGCCACGCGGGTTCCATCCACGGTTCGATCTTGACCACGACGTCGCCACGGCCATGCCACACGCCGAACATCGATGACGGATCTGCCGGTCCAAGGACGAACCGTCCCGACTCGATCACGTCGCCTGGCGTCTGGCCATGGCGCAGCAACCGGGTGGCCATCTGTTGGATCACGTGGGGCTGCGCATCGCCACCCATCGTTCCGAGCACCGCCCGCAACGAACCATCAGCCCGCGTGATCAGAGCCGGCGACAACGTGTGCGGTGGGCGTCGGCCCGGCCCGTATTCAGCCGGATGCCCCGGATTGAGCGAGAACCCAATGCCGCGATTGTGCAAGAAGATGCCGGTCGAACCCGCGATCAAGTAACTGCCGAAACCCCGAGCAACCGACTGGATGAGTGACACCGCCATGCCGCTGGCATCGGCGACGGTGAGATGAATCGTTCCGCCCTCGCCGAACGAATTCGACCAGTCGGCGACCCCGTTTGGAGAGATCGCCGCACGCCGTTCGTCGAGGCGAGCCCGCGCGATCAGTTCAGCGCCGTTGGCGCCCTCATGCAGTTCGCGTATCCGGTCATGGGCGGCCGCTCGGGCCGCCTCGACCATGAGGTGTGCCCAAAGCGGGTCTCGCGTGTCATCGGGGAGCTCGAGGCCCTCGACGATGCCGGTGCCCGCTAGCGCCAAGTAGCCCTGGGAGTTCGGCGGGATCGTCCACAGTTCGTGGTCCCAGACCTCGATGCCGAGGGGTGCGACCCACTCGGCTTGATCATTCGCGAGGTCATCTTCGGTGAATTCGCCCTGACCGACCTTGATCAAGGACTGGCCAAACTCACCCTGGTAGAAGGCCTCTCGGCCGCCCTCGATGAGTAATCGCAGTGTTCGCGCAATGCCGGGCCGACGAACGATGTCGCCCGCTTGCACGCCGTCGAAGTCGTTGTGCGCATGGGGGTGTGTAATGGCCGATGCTTCCTCGGCAAGGCTCGCCATCGCTGGAAAACCATTCTCGGCGTACAAGATCGCTGGGCCCAGGACATCGCGAAGTTCAAGATGGCCAAACCGTTCGTGCAGGCTGAGCCAGCCGTCGACGCAACCGGGCACGGGCACGGCTGCGATGTTCCCGCGATGGGGCATCGACTCATGGCCCTTCGCTCGTAGTGCAACGGGATTGGCCCCCGACCCCGATCGGCCCGAAGCGTTGAGCGCTGCCGGTGGTCCACCCGTCGTGTGCACCAGCGCGAACAAGTCACCGCCCATCCCACACGCGTGCTGTGCCGTCACCGCCAGCACCGCGCTGGTGGCGATCGCCGCGTCGACGGCCGTACCGCCCAACTGCAGCACCGATACTCCGGCATTGGATGCGAGATGATCGATCGAGCACACCATCCCATGCGGTGCAGCGACGGTTCGGCTCATGTTGTCGGTCCTTCTTTCGGTGGTTGAGCACGTTCGATTCCCTCAGAGAAACCGAGCGAGACGGCCTCGAGGAACCCCTCGGCGCGCTCGGCCTTGGGATAGCGGGCGACGAGTTCGTGGAACTCCTCGTCATGGTGAAAATGAACGAGATGGGCAAGCTCGTGGATGATCACGTAGTCGACCACCCACTTCGGCATCCCCGTCATTCGATCCGATATCCGGACCGACCCGTTGGACGGAGTGCACGACCCCCAACGAGAGTTCTGACGCGTGGACCACTCGATCGAGGTTGGTCTTGGCAAGCTGTACTGCTTTGCGAGGTAGCGAGCACGAGCTTCGAGATCGAACTCGGTCGACGCCCGCCTGCGCTTCAGCCGTTTGGCTAGGTCGCGGATGTGTGAATCGCGAACACCGCGGTGCATCCCGACCGGCGTGCGAACCTCCAAAACCCCATCGACGATCTTCGCCGACACGGTCTTGGTCCGCCGAGCCGACTCAATGATCTGGACTGGAAGATCCACGCCAGTGATCTGTTCCCGAGGCAGCGGATGGCTCATGGCGTCAGTGCTCGTCTACAGAATGTCCGAGGCCTGGGCGGATGCGAGCGATGCATCGCTGACCAGGTCGACCCGTTCGCCGATCGTGATGTCACCCGATGAATCGACATTCAACCAGAGCGCTCCGAGGTTCGAGATTCGGCCTCGGCTCCCACCTTGGCGTTCCTCCAACATGTAGATGATTCCGCCGTGGGCGATTACCAGCGCCTCATCATCGTGGCCCAGCATTTCCGTGACCTCAGCGAGTCCAACCTTGACCCGCGCCCAAAGTGCATCGTCATCTTCGTAACCCGGTGGTCGCTTGTCCGCCTCCAGATATCCGGGGTACTGCTCATCGATCTCTATGCGGTTGAGTCCGCTCCACTCCCCGGCGCTCCGCTCGATGAGGGCTGGTATTGGGATCACCGGCCCGATACCCAATTTGGTCGAGATGATGTGGGCGGTTTCGGCGGCCCGCGAAAGGGTGGATGCCGCGATCAGGTCGAACGAACCGAGCGACCCCGCCGCAGCGCGAGCCTGGGAGCGTCCTAGGTCGGAAAGCTCGATATCGGCCTGGCCTTGCCATCGACCTTCTGCATTCCAAACGGATTGACCGTGACGGACGAGCAAGATGCGTGTCATAGATCTCAAACTACACTCCGGATATGGCAACCCTTCGCCTCTTCGCCACCGTTCGAGTCGCCGCCGGTACCGGAAAGGCCAGCTTCGAGGGCTCGACCGTTTCAGAAGTCCTTGATGCGGCGGCTAACGAGTACGGCTCGGAGTTCGAATCGCTGGTTCCGCTGTGTCGAATTTGGGTGAATGGCAAGGGCGCTGATAGCGAAACGCCGGTCGGCGACGGCGATGAGGTTGCGCTGCTACCTCCGGTTTCGGGCGGCTGATCCAAGCGACGGCGCGGGTTCGCTTGCCTAGGACTCACAAACGGCATCCTCTGCGCCGACTAGGTTTCTTGAAGGCAACGCAAACGAGGATCTTCATGACGCCCGAAATCAGTGTGGTCACCGACCCTGCTTTTGCATCCGAGTTGGATGCCCGCCCGCTCGACGAGCTGCGCGCTATGCGAACCCGTTGTCAGGAGCTGGAGAACAGCCTGTCGTATGTGCGACGCATGATTCAGGGCCGCTTCGACATCGTTGGTGGCGAGCTACAACGTCGTCGTGAAGGCGGCGATGCCGGCGACACGAGCGAATTGATCGGTCGTCTTCCCGACATCTTGGCCGAAGGCTCTCGCACAACCGGTGGACCTGGGTCCGTGCGCCCACCAAGCTCGCTGGAGCCAGACGCTTTGGTGATCAACCAACTCGAAGCCCGCCTCGATGAGGTAATCGATGCCGAACAACTGGGCAAGGTCACCGGCCTCGATGACGCGGCCCTAGGTGAAGCAATGACCGCGATGAGGGGCCTTGAGGACGAGGTGTCGACCAATCGGCGCACGCTGCACAGCGTGATCGATGCGGTGCAAGCCGAGGTGGTTCGGCGCTACTCGTCAGGCGAAGCAACCGTGGATGGTTTGCTCTCTTCCTGATCGAAACAGGGAAGCGGAGAATTCGAGCCGCCTATCGGAGTCGAACCGATGACCTACGCTTTACAAGAGCGTTGCTCTACCAACTGAGCTAAGGCGGCG
>CAZLWE010000022.1:35952-48659 GCA_964562985.1 uncultured Acidimicrobiales bacterium | reverse complement strand
CGTCGCGGATCGAAGTCAGATCACCGAACGTTTACACACAGGAATCCACAGTCCCTGAGTGGGGTCGCGTTCCGCCAACGAATGGGTCGGCACCGCCTCCGTGATAGCCGGTACCGATTGCACCCTTGCAATGGCACCTTCTCGTGTGTACAAATACCCGCCATATCAACCAATCGGATGCAGGCGCGGGGTTCTTAATCGATGTAGGGGCGTGTTGCAGGAAATTCGTTAAGGATAGAGAATGCTCGGCCTGTCGAATGGGTCGAAATACCTACATCGACCAGCGCCACGTTACAGACCTCTCCAACTCCGCACCGAGTTAGTTGCAAATTGCAACCAACTCATCTACGGTCTGCCCATGACCACGATGACCGCCGCGGACAACGACTCGATCGCCGCAGCGCTCGCAGTGATCGGTGATCGTTGGTCTTTGCTCGTAATGCGATCGGTATTTCGGGGCCAGACCCGTTTCAGCGGGATCCGAGACGACATCGGCATCGCCTCGAACCTGCTCACCAACCGGTTGAGCCGATTGGTCGACGAAGCGGTGTTGGAACGCCAGCTCTACAGCCAACGCCCGGAGCGCTACGAGTATCGCCTGACCGACGCAGGGCGAGACCTCTCGCCGGTACTCATCTCGCTTATGCAATGGGGTGACACCCACCGCAATGGTGGGCAGCAGCCGACCGTGCTCGTGCATGACCTTTGTGGAACACCGGTGCATAACGCCACCCGCTGCGGACATTGCGAAGAAGTCGTCGATACCACGGCGATCCGGCGGGCAACCTGATGAACGATCTGCGACCCGGAGAAGCGCTGTTCGAACGAGCCAGAGCGATCCGCGACGCCGCCACCGGCACACGCATCACCTACTCCCCCAAGGTGTTCATTCCCCTCACCAAGCTATGTCAGGACCGCTGCGGCTACTGCACCTTCGCGGATCCTCCGGCACGCGTCGAGTCGCCCTACATGTCGATCGCCGAGGTCTTGAAGGTCGCCCGACAAGGCGCTCGGGCAGGCTGCCACGAGGCCCTCTTCACCCTTGGGGAGCGTCCTGAGCTCCGTTATCCAGCCGCACGCACGTGGCTCGATGAGCACGGATACGAATCGACCGTCCACTATGTCCAGGCCGCCGCCCAGGCCGTCCTCGCGGAAACAGGACTGCTCCCTCACGGCAATGCGGGCGCCCTCTACCCCGATGAGCTGGCCCTGCTGAGAAAGGTGACCCCGTCGCAGGGCATGATGCTCGAAACGCTTCGCGACGACCTCGACTGCCACGCCGGATCACCAGACAAGACCCCCGAACGCCGCCTCGCCACCTTGGAAGCAGCTGGTCAACTAGCGATCCCGTTCACGACCGGCATTCTCGTCGGCATCGGCGAAACACGCGACGATCGAATCGCCGCACTCCACGCCATCGCTGAAAGCCACGCTCGACACGGCCATATCCAGGAAGTCATCGTCCAGAACTTCCTGCCCAAACCTGGCACCCGCATGCACCGATCTCCCGCATGCCCGAGCGACGAGCACCTCGACGCAATCTCCCTCGCACGGGTGATCCTCCCGCCCGACGTTCGAATCCAGGCGCCACCAAACCTCGTCGATGACGTCGCGTCTCTCGTCGACGCTGGCATCGACGACCTCGGTGGTATCTCGCCGATCACCGCGGACTTCGTCAACCCTGAGCGTCCGTGGCCCCAGATCGATTCCATTGCCGACGCCCTCGCGACCATGGGCCGCACGCTGGCACCTCGCCTCACCGCTCACCCCAGTTACGTGCTGGAACCCAACCGCTGGTTCGACGACGCCCTCCACTTCCCGGTCATGGATCGCAGCGACGCCGAAGGACTGGGCCGAGACGATCCGGGGTCGGTCTTCCCCGAGAAGACCATGGAGAACGCCGGTGTCACCGACGGCGCCGAAGTGTTGCTGATCGGCGACCGATCCACCGCCTGGTACTCAGGTGCTGGCACCGACCCAGTGAACCTGCTTCCAGCTCAAGCAACAGCGACCGGACAGGTAGCCGAAATCCTCACCGGCGCTGAGCTCGGTCACGAACTCGGCGTAGACGAGATCACAGCGCTATTCAGTGCGCGGGGTTCAGATGTCATCGCCATCGCGAATGCGGCAGACCATCTCCGAGAACAGGTCAATGGCAACACCGTCACCTACGTCGCCAACCGCAACATCAACTACACCAACGTCTGCACCTTCAAGTGCAGCTTCTGCGGGTTCTCAAAGGGTCCGTTGTCGCTCAACCTGCGCGGTGCTCCGTACCTGCTGACGCTCGACGACATGGCCGAACGGGTTCGGGAAGCCGCGGATCTTGGCGCGACGGAGGTGTGCCTCCAAGGCGGCATTCATCCCGACTTCGATGGCGACTACTACATCGATGTCATCGCAGCCGTCCACGACGCCGTGCCCGACATCCACATCCACGGCTTCACTGCCCTCGAGGTAACCGAAGGCGCCCGGCGCCTCAACGAGCCACTCAAGAACTACCTGGCTCGCCTTCGCGACGCCGGCCTGAAGTCGCTCCCTGGCACCGCGGCCGAGATTCTCGACGACGAGATTCGGGCCATCTTGTGCCCCGACAAGGTCAACACCGAAGAATGGCTGGAGGCCCATCGGCTCGCCCACCAGGTCGGGCTGTCGTCCAACGTCACCATCATGTTCGGTGCGGTCGAGAATCCGATCCATTGGGCTCGACACATGGTCCGCACTCGTGAACTCCAGAAAGAGACCGGCGGCTTCACCGAATTCGTGACCCTCCCGTTCGTGCACATGGCCTCGCCCATCTATCTACGACGTAAGGCCCGCCGCGGCCCCACCTATCGCGAGACGCTGCTCATGCATGCGGTGGCACGCCTCGCCTACCACGGCTGGATCGACAACATCCAAGCCTCCTGGCCCAAGATCGGCCTCAATGGCGTCACCCAGCTGCTCCACGCGGGGGTCAATGATCTCGGCGGAACCTTGATCGATGAGAACATCAGCCGTGCTGCGGGAGCCGCCCACGGCACAGCGCTCACTCCGCAGGACTTCCACAACGCGGTAGCTCCACTTGGACGCGTGCTGCGCCAGCGCAACACCGCCTACGAACTGATCGAGAACCACCAACCAGTGACCACCACGAGCCACTAGGCTCGCCGTGTGGACAAACTCCCCAGCTATCGCACGAAGAAACCGCACGTCAACGAAGCCATCGAGGCCCTGATCGACAGTTCTGGCATCGATGAAGACACCGAGTTGATCTTCGAGATGATCGTCTCGGCGCTTCGCCTGGGCTACGACGAGGCAGATCGAGCCGACCTGAAGCTGGTGAATGCTGCACTGAAGGAACTTCGCTACGCATTTGATGTCTTCGCTCCGTACAAGGCCAGCCCGAAGTGCACCATCTTTGGCTCCGCCCGAATCCAACCCGGTGACCCGGCCTATGAATGCGCGAAGCAACTCGGTGCTGCCATGGCTGCACGCGACTGGATGGTTATGACCGGCGCAGGGCCCGGCATTATGGCCGCAGGCCTAGAGGGCGCAGGCTCCGAGAACTCCTTTGGGATCAACATCGTGTTGCCGTTCGAGGCGTCGGCCAACGAATTCATCGCCGATGACCCAAAGCTCATCAACTTCCGCTACTTCTTCACTCGCAAAGTGGCCTTCATGAAGGAGACAGCCGGTTACGCGATCCTCCCCGGAGGTTTCGGCACGATGGACGAGGCGTTTGAACTCCTCACACTGATGCAGACGGGCAAGACCATGCTCGCCCCTGTTGTGCTGCTCGACCCTGAAGGGTCCACCTACTGGGACCGTTGGCGAGACTTTGTCGCCGCCGAGCTGCTCGAAGCCAAGCTCATCTCCTCCGCGGACATGGACCTGTTCATCATCACGAGTTCCGTCGAGGAAGCCGCCGATGAGATGGTGCGCTTCTATTCGACCTACCACTCCTCCCGAGCGGTCGGCCAGCGCTTGGTGCTTCGACTCAAGCGCGAAGTCAGCAATGACGAACTCGCCACGCTCACGAGCGAGTTCGGCGACATCATCGAGGCGGGCGAGATCGAACGCATCGACGCAACCGATTCCGAGGTCGCCGACGACGACAACCTCGACCTGCACCGCATCGCGTTCCGCTTCAACCGCCACGGCTACGCCCGACTCCGCCTCCTCATCGACGCCCTGAACGACGCCGGCTGAGCAATGAGTAGCTAGGAAATCGCCTGCAAGTCTCGTATGGCTTTCTCAACCGCTCGACGCGCCTTGGCGATCTGCTTCTCCTCTTGTCCACCATTGGCCTCGCCAGCCTCGATCGCATCGCGCAACCGCGACATGCCACGATCGACGAGAACTTCCTGGATACCTTCGAGTCGTGAAATGACGTCGTCATATGCATCGGTCATGTCACGACAGTAGCGTTCCCCTACGACAGCTATGACCAACCCGCCCACTATCCCCACACCACCTCCCGGCGCTGGCCGAGAATGGGTGTCCTTCGTCGCCGACGACGGCGATACCTGGTTGTTCGACCTGACGTTCTTTCGTTCGAGTTACCGCTGTATCTACGGTCAGGGCTGTCAAGGAATCGAGGCCGAACCAGACCCGGCTGGCCACCGCGGCTGTTGCAGCTACGGCGCGCACTTCGTTGACGACGCCGACGTCCACCGGGTGATGTCCGTCGTGGCCATGCTCAACGAAGATCAGTGGGAGAACGCGGCACTGTTTCCCGAACTTGGTGCGCCCGATACAACAATCGAGGATTTCATCGGCACGCTCACCGACATCGACGAAGAAGGCGATCGTATCACCAGCGTTATTGACGGCGCGTGCGTGTTACTCAATGGTGACAAGGCAGCAACCGGTCCAGGTTGTGCCATGCACTTCGCCGCGGAACGTGCGGAACTCGATCCAATGGTGTGGAAGCCAGAGGTCTGTTGGCAAGTCCCAATTCGCGTTGAACACCACGTCGACGACTACGACCGACACAGCCATTTCGTCCGACAATGGAATCGATCCGACTGGGGCGAGGATTCGGGCATTGCATGGTGGTGCTCCGAGGCCCCCGAGGCGTATTCCGGGGAAGAGACAGCCGCAGAAACGCTACGTGCAGAGATCGTCGCTCTTGCAGGCGACACCGTCGCCGATGCGCTCATTAGCCACATCGCCGGTGGCGGCCAGGTCGTGTCACTGCCGATGCCGAGCCGCAAAAAGCGCAACTCATAGGCCAAACATAGCCAGCTACCGCACGCGGGCTACAGAGCTATTCTTCCTCACTGCTGATCGCAGCGGCTTCGGTTTCTGTTGAAGCGTCACCGTCGCCACCATCGTCTGTGGCTGACTTCTGCTCCCACTCCTCCGCCAAGTCGGCCCACGCATCGTGCTCAGGTTTGTGCTCACCATCCCGATTGTCATCTGTCATGTCTTCGAAGAGATCTTCAAGATCTACATCGCGCGAACGCTTGAGCGCACGCGCTTCTTCAAATCGACGATGGCGACCCTTTTTCACGGAGGACCTCCCTGGGAGAGCTTCAAATCTTCGACGAGTTTAGCGGTCGCGGACCGCGGTCAACTACCGGGGCCGGGCACAACAATTCTGGACCGTTCTTCAAGGACCAATCCGCCGTCGCCATCGAAGGCAACCGCTGCCTCCCCACTCATGAGCCGGCGAATCGGTTCACCGGCTAGCTCAGCCCGCCAGCCAATGCTGAGCCGAGCGTCCTCATCGCCGCGCACGAGCGCTTCGATATCGGCTCGGGTTCCTAAGAGCGCAGGATCGATCGACATTTCCCGGGCGATCTGGCCAACCCACGCTGCGACCAGCGCAACGGCGGGCCGAAGGTCAGGACGAGGCTCTCGCCGATTGCCGCCGCCACGAGCAGGTGGCGGGAGGTCCTTACCCTCAGCGACTAGTTCCAGCAGTTTCCCTCCCAAGTCGCCTCGACTCAACCGATCATCGACGCCACGGACAGAGCGAAGCTGCTCGGGTGTAGACGGGCGACGTTGGGCAATTCCGACAAGTGCGAGATCCGAAAGAATGAATCGCACCGGCTGATCGAGTTCTGCGGCGCGCTTCTCGCGCCATGCGGCAATCGCCCGCGCAACTCCAAGGGCGCCGCCCTTTAGCTGCCGGACGGCTTTAATGCGTCGCCACGCTTCCTCGGGGTCCCGCTGTCCGCGTGGGACCATCCGCACTTGCTCGCATTCGGTTTCCGCCCATTCCAAACGGCCCCGCTCGATGAGGTCTGCGCGGATCCTCTCAAAGAGTTCCAACAAATGCGCTACATCGCTCGCCGCATAGTTGAGTTGATCCTCGGTCAGCGGACGGGCAAGCCAATCCGTCAGGCGTGAAGTCTTCGGTAGCGAGATGTGCAGCACTTTGTCATGTAGCGACGCGAGCGACGGAGTAGATAGCCCCGTAAATCCGGCCGCAAGTTGGGTATCGAAGATTTTGCTGGGAATCGCCTCCGCCCAATGCAAGAGGACCTCTAGGTCCTGGCTGGCGGCATGCAAGACGGCGATCGAGTCGGACTCAAGGAGTGTGCGCAGCGGCGCAGGATCAACTTCGAACGGGTCAACGATGACGACTTCACGTCCGTTGTTGATCTGAATAAGTGCGATACGGGGAAAGTAGGAGCGCTCTCGATGGAACTCCGTGTCAATCGCGTACGCCTCCGCGCCCAGACTCTCTTCGACGAAGCGGTGTAGCGCCGCATCGTCAGTAATAAGCGTGAAGTCTCCGACACTCACCAGGTATAACTTCTAACCTCGAGGCCGCGTGTGATGTGCTGCATCGGGCCATAGTAGCGCCTCGGGCCACGATGGTCCGGGCCAAAGGGGCGCGCAGCCGACAATGCACCACTACCGGTACCTGCCGGTCACTCGTCGGTTGTCTGCGACTCGCAATAGCGCCGATACTGCTCTGGCGTGTCGATGTCGAGCAGTGTTCCGGGTCGACGCGAGAGCACCGCACATTCGCCGAGCCCGTGAACCGCATCGTGGTAGGACCTTGCCCCACTTTCAAAGGACTGGGCAAGGGGCTCGTAGCACCGCTTGTGAAAGCCCATGCAATGCCATTGGCGCCGCCCATTTGCGAGTGGGACAACGTAGTCGGCATCGGTGGTTTCGAGCGCCGCGAGCAATTCGCCCAATAGGTCGACGCGCAGTGCAGGAAGATCGCAGCTCACCACGAGCAAGGCATCGGTCTCCACAACCGCCAACGCACTTACTACGGCCCCAACCGGACCCTCGCCCGGAAAGCGGTCGGCTACATAGTGAGAGCCCTCCGTCTCGTGCTGACCGCCAACGACAAAGACCCTCTCAGCAACAACGGACTCGAGCGTGGCAACGGTGCGTTCGAGCATCGTGACATCATCGATGATCAGCTGTGACTTGTCCGACCCCATGCGCCGGCTCTCACCGCCCGCCAGGACCGCACCACTTACTCGCACCGCTCTAGCTATCGAGTACCGAGGCCGCCACTTCGCTCCACGACGGCTCGAGTTGTTTGAGAAACAACTCGCAGCGCTCGACCTCATCGGTCTCACCGATGGTCTCGGCGCTGGCTCGGAGCCCTGCCAGGCAACGAAGGAACGGACGGTTGGTCTCGTGTTCCCAACGGACGTATCCACTACCGCGCCAGCCGTTCTTACGCAAGGTGTCGAGGCCGCGGTGATAACCGATTCGGTAGTAGGCGTAGGACTCGATGGTGTTGCGACCCAGGGTGCCCAAGGTCGCCCAGGCTGCCAGCGACCGGGGGTTCGCGGCCGCCACCGCAGCGGCAGCGTCGAGGCGTTCATTCTCCGGCAAGGATTCCAACGCGGCTAGCTGCCCGAGGACCTCGTCGTCTTCTTGCGGAAGGACCGTCTGTGGAATACCACTCCCGCCGAAGGAAACGCTGTGCGAACTCACGGCACCGTAACGATCTGGAGGTTGTTGGTGACCTTGGCTCCAATGCCGTCACCGCTCAGGATCGCGATCTTTTCACCGGACCGGATCAAGCCACCGTTGGTGGCCTTCTCCAGGGCTTCTCGCACCATTGCTTCGGAGGATCCACCATTGGTCAGATTGATCGGTATGGTCCCCCAGCTCAGCGTCAGTTGCTGGGTGGTCGCTGCATCGGTGCTCGCACCAAGAATCGGACACTCCGGTCGGAAGCGAGCCATTTGTCGGACAGTGAAACCGGTACCGGAGATGCAAAGAATTGCTGCGACGTCGATCTCTCGTACGGCGCGCCAGGCGGCGAAGGTCATCGCGTCGGTGACCTCACGGCCCGAGCCAGACTCGGTCATGCGCCGCTCGGTGACGTTGTTGGCCCATGCGGAGTGATCAAAGACTTCGTCGGCCTTTCGTGCGATTCGACCCATCGTGCGAACGACATTGACCGGATCGACGCCGACCGCTGTTTCACCCGACAACATGACAGCACTGGTGCCGTCCCAGACGGCGTTCGCGACATCGTTCGTTTCTGCACGCGTGGGTGCTGGCGCAGTGATCATGGTCTCCAGCATCTGCGTTGCCGTAATAACGGGCTTTCCGCCAGCAATGCAGCGCTCGATGATCTGCTTTTGTGCGATCGGCAGCTCTTCGATGGGCAGCTCATTGCCGAGATCGCCGCGGGCAACCATGATGGCCCCGGATGCCTCGATAATGCCGTCGAGGTTCTTGATCGCGGAACGGGTCTCAACCTTTGCCACGAGCAACGGCCCGCGTGGGTGCGGCTCCGTGCCCACGCGCCGCATGTCGTGTGCCGAGCGCACAAAGCTGATGGCGACCATGTCGACACCAACGTCTACGAAGGCGTCCAGGAGCTTCAAATCGTGTGGCGTCGGCGTCGGCATGGTGAGCTTGTCTGCGGGAATGTGCACGCCTGGCTGACCCGTCAACTTGCCCGAGTTCACTACCGAGGCAATGAGGGCCTCTCCCTTCACCTCGCCAACTTCCATTATGAGTCGGCCGTCGCCGATCACGACCCGGTCTCCGGGGTTAAAGCTGGACACGGTATCTGGGTAGTCGACTTCGATTACTTCGCGGGTCGATGAGGAGTCACCAGCGACGATACGCACGGAGTCGCCGATCCCGAAGACGGCTTCTTCCTTGAATGGTGCAACGCGAACCTTCGGACCTGGGAGGTCTGCAAGGATTCCGACCTTTCGACCCTCCTCCGCAGCCATCGCACGTACGGCGTCGTAGCGCTCCATTCCGTCGTCGAGCGACCCGTGAGAGAGGTTGATTCGTGCGACGTCCACCCCGGCGCGGATAATTCCACGAAGAATCTCAGGGTTGTCGGTTGCTGGACCGAGGCTGGCTACGAGTTTTGTCCTACGCATAAGTTTCTAAGGCTACTCACTCAGGGGCACACGGCGGCGTTACGTTAGCGAACTGTTCACCTTAGCTGCTGCGCTACAGCAGAGCGTTACGCTTGTCTGGTGACGCTTCACCCCTATCTTGCTGCCGCTGAGCCGATTGCATTCGCCCACAGGGGTGGCGCCGCCGAAGCACCGGAGAACACCATCGAGGCGTTTACCCATGCCGCAGAGCTTGGCTACCGCTATCTCGAGACCGACGCGCAACTCAGCGCAGACGGGATCCCGGTGGCCTTCCACGATGAGCGAATCGATCGGGTGAGCGCTCGCGAGGGTGCACTGAATGAGCTGACGTGGGACCAACTTTCCGAGCTGGTTATTCACCCCGAGGCTGGGGGCGGCCGTTTGGCGACCATCGAGCAACTCCTCGCCGACTTCCCCGATATGCGTTTCAACATTGATCTAAAGACTGCCGAAGTCGTCGATCCGGTACTCGACGTGCTCGTGGCCGCCGATGCGCTCGATCGCGTATGTATCGCATCGTTCGTTGACCGACGGCTCGCCGCCGCCCGCGACCGCCTCGGAGACGACGCCTGTGTGAGCCAAGGGCCAATCGACACCATGATCACGCTCGCTGCTGGAGTGACGGGCAACAGCTACGGCCCAACCCGTGGTCGCCCGCTCCAGTTGCCAGACACCCTCGGACCAGCTCCGATGCCCTTTTCTCGTATCATCGCCGCCGCAAAGCAAAACGGCTCACCGGTTCACGTGTGGACCGTCGACGATCGAGCCCGCATGCATGAGCTCCTCGATCTGGGCGTCGACGGCATCATGACCGACCGCCCAACCGTGCTTCGCGACGTACTCATCGAACGTGGCCAGTGGGCTGGCGACAACGTGTAGAACCGCGAAGTCTTACTCCTTGAGCGCCACCGCGTTGGGCGTGACGTTCATTTTTGGTTCGTAGGCCGCAGCCTCAACGTCGTCTCGCGACGCGCCGTCGTAGGCGGAGCGCAGGTCGTCAGCACAGGTACTGCAGACGCCGTAGTACTCGGCGTCTCCCAACGATTGTGAACATCGTGGGCATGTTTGAGGCCGTGCCGCTTCCATCGCCCTCATCCTAGTACCCTGGCGAGACGTGGAGGGTCTTGGACAGTTCTGGCTGACGGCGTTGTTCATCGCCATCGCTGCACTACCCATCGTGTTCGTGGCGCTCGCCTTCTTACACGCTGCTCGGGTGCCCCAATGGGCGTGGATCATGTCGGGGCGAACCCAGATCGCCTGGCTCGCAGGCCTTCTGATTGGCGCTGGCATCGTTTTCGCGGGAGTTCCCGCCGCTGCCTACTACTTCTGGAAGATTCGCCCTGTACTAGACCGCATCGAAAGCGGCGATCTCGTCGACATCGCTGACGTCGACGAGACCACAAGAGATCCGTGAGGAGAACCGCTCCCTGGGGCGGCTAGGACTGCGCTCGTAGGAGCGCATGCTCCACGAGAACGAGCAAGGTTTCCTTCGTACGCTCGCGATCGCGGGCATCGGTAGTGACAACCGGGATGTCGTGGGGCAAATCGAGTGCCTCACGCACAGCATCTGGTGAGTGGTGGATTTCTCCGTTGAAGGCGTTGATCGCCACGACGAACGGGACCTGCGCATTCTCGAAGTACTCGACTGCTCCGAAGGAGTCCTCGAAACGGCCGGTGTCCAACAACACAACAGCGCCGATAGCACCGCGAGTCATTTCGTCCCACATGAAGCGGAAACGATCCTGACCAGGCGTGCCGAACAGATACAACACCAAATCCTGACCGAGACCGACTCGACCGAAGTCCATTGCAACGGTCGTTGAGGTCTTGGTTGCGCCTGCGGCACCCTCGTTGTCAACGTTAGAAGACACGGTGGTGAGTGCCGCTTCGGTTGTCAGAGGGTCGATTTCGCTGATTGACGACACGAAGGTTGTCTTGCCAACGGCATAGCCGCCAGCGACCACGATCTTTACTGGGAGCGGTACTGATTCCGAGCCGCTCTCGCTCGGTGCATCAAAACTAGAGTCTACGGAGACCATCACGAACCCTTTCCAGGAGAGCGGTGTCGGCCTTGACCGTCATCGCCTTGGTTTGCACGTGCCCTTCGACGCTGAGGTCGCCCACGAGCACGCGGATGGCGCCAATGGGAAGTCGAAGGTGGGCAGAAAGTTCAGCTACCGCTATTGGCGCTTCGGCCAGGCGCAGAATGTCGCGGCGTTCAAAAGCTGCCATCGGCATGCTTTCCTTGCCACGTTGTGTGGTTCGAACGAGCGCTTCGAAGGGGATGTCGACATCGACTTTGGTCCGGCCGCCCGTGACCGCATAGGGCGGTACACGAAGCCGAGAGCGTCCCCCGCTCTGCTCGTTGCTCGTTTCCTGGGCGGTCATCGTGGCAATGAACTCACAAGTTGGGCTCGAAGTTCAGGCGTGAGAACACGACCGGCCTTCTCAACGAGAACAGCCATCTCATAGCCAACGAAGCCAATATCGCAGTTTGCATCGGCGACTACGCCGAGCGCGGAACCGTCGCTGATGCCCGTTACGAGCAGTAGCGCATTGTCCATCTCTACGATCACTTCGTTGACCTTTCCGCCACCGAAGCGCCCAGCCGCTCCGTATGCGAGGCCGATGAGGCCCGATGCAACAGCGGCAAAACGGTCGCCACCTGCTCGATCGAGTCCTTTCGACATTGCCATCAACAGTCCGTCCGATGAGACCACGATCGCCTCAACGACACCGGGTGTCTGGTCGACAAAGCTTGAAATTAGCCAGCTGACGTCTTCAACCTGGGTCATGATTCACCATCCTTGGAGCCTCTTCCTCGCTCCAGTCCTGTCTTATATCGGGACAACATGCTCCTGACCTGATCAGGAGATCTTTGTGACGGTGCCGTACGGTCACCGTCGAGACTTGCAGCGTTCTCCGTCGAGGAGGTTCGCTTTCGTTTGGTAAGCCCGGATGACGTCACCTCGGGGGCTGCGGGTGGAGCAGCGGGCGCTAGAGCCGGAGCTGCTGCTGGAGCACCAAGCGGGGCCACCGGTGGCGCTACATCAGGCTGAGGTACTGCCGCTGCTGGCGGCGTTGTTGGTACTGGCGTCACCGCTGGGAAGGCCGGAGCAGCCGGTGCCACAGGAGCTTCGGGCATTGGCGCAGGGGCCGGTGCCGGTGCCGCTGGCGGTGGGGTCATCGCCGCAGGTTGGGCCGGAGCTACAGGAGCTGCAGGTTGGGCCGGAGCTACAGGAGCTTCGGGCATTGGCGCAGGGGCCGGTGCCGGTGCCGCTGGCGGTGGGGTCATCGCCGCAGGTTGGGCCGGAGCCACAGGAGCCTCGGGCATAACGGGAGCAGCCGGAGCTTCGGGCATTGGTGCAGGGGCCACATCCTCGAATGGGT
>CAZLWE010000022.1:0-35852 GCA_964562985.1 uncultured Acidimicrobiales bacterium | reverse complement strand
TCGCAGGAGCTGCAGGCATCGGAGGAGCCGCAAGGTCGGGCATTGGCGCAGGGGCCACATCCTCGAATGGGTTCGCAGGAGCTGCAGGCATCGGAGGAGCCGCAAGGTCGGGCATTGGCGCAGGGGCTACTGGAGCGCCAAGGTCTGGGATTCCGAGATCCGGAACACCAAGATCCGGGGCTGCAGGTGCAGCGAGGTCCGGAACGCCCAAGTCTGGAAGGCCGAGGTCTGGAGCGGCAGGAGCAGCAAGATCGGGAACACCAAGATCTGGAATACCGAGATCCGGGGCTGCAGGTGCAGCGAGGTCCGGAACGCCCAAGTCTGGAAGGCCGAGGTCAGGGGCTGCAGGAGCACCAAGATCAGGAACACCGAGATCCGGAACACCGAGGTCAGGGGCTGCAGGAGCGCCAAGATCGGGAACACCCAAATCTGGAACGCCAAGGTCTGGGACACCGAGGTCAGGGGCTGCAGGAGCACCAAGATCAGGAACACCCAAATCTGGAACGCCAAGGTCTGGGACACCGAGGACTGGGACACCGAGGTCCGGGACACCGAGGTCCGGGACACCGAGATCAGGGGCAACAGGAGCACCGAGATCAGGAACGCCCAAGTCCTGAACGCCGAGATCAGGCACACCGAGATCCGGGGCAATAGGAGCGCCAAGATCCGGAACACCGAGATCCGGCACACCGAGGTCCGGGACACCGAGATCAGGGGCAACAGGAGCACCGAGATCAGGAACGCCCAAGTCCTGAACGCCGAGATCAGGCACTACGCCGGCGGTTGCGGCGCCGGCGACACCGACGGCTCCAGCTGCCTCGAGCGGGCTTGGGGCGCCAGGAGCGTCGCTTGCCAACGGGGTTGGCATCGGCGCATCTGGGGCCATTGATTGAATTGGGGCGACCTGAGGAGTCGACGGAGTGCCATCTACGCCGTTCCATTCAGCAACTACCGCCGCTGGAATTCGAACGGCTGCGATCGAGCCACCTTGTGGGCTTGGCGCCAACCGGACGTCGATGCCGAGCGAATGACTCAGGCGGCTAACCACCTGCAAACCAATCGAGTGAGAGATGGCCATTGTTGAGGTTGGCGGTTTAGCCAACAGCTCATTCAGTGCAACCAGCTGATCAGCGGCGATACCGGTGCCATGATCGATGATCGAGATGATGTAGTCACGAGAAGTAGGTTCAATTCCGCCGGTAACGTCAACGGCGGTTCCCGGAGGTGATTGCTGCGTCGCGTTCTCCATGAGTTCGGCCAGGAGGTGCGCCACGTCTTGGGCACGGTGCCCGGGAACGCTGAGGTCCTCGAAAGACACAGGGACGATGCGGCGGTAATCCTCGACCTCGCCAATGGCGACACGGAGGACTTCGCGCAGTTCGACTGCGGGGCCGTGGCGTTCAGGAGTCTTTGCGTCGGCGAGAACGAGCAGGCTTTCGGCGTTTCGACGCATGCGAGTAGCCAGGTGGTCTACCCGATACATCACTGCGAGCTTGTCAGCGTCGCGTTCTTCGGCTTCAAGCGTGTCGATCGCTTCGAGCTGACGGTCGAGCAGCGACTGGTTACGGCGTGCGAGGTTTACGAAGGTGTCGGAGATTCCATTCTGGAGCTCTGCGACCTGGCTGCTTAGGCCGACAGCGCTCTGACGAATAGAACGCAGGCCAGAAGCGACCTCACCGAACTCGTCATCGCCGATTCCAGCGAGTCCACGCTGCTGATCGAAGCCCGCAGGAACGGGAGTACCGGTCCGTAGTGAAGCGGCCAATTGGGGCAGGTCGCTATCGGCGACCCGCGTTACCTCTTCACGAAGCGCGGTCAAGGAACCAGTGATGGACTTGGATACCGCGATGGTGGCTCCCACCATCAATAGTGCACCTACGACAACGCCCAAGAGGCCGACGGATAGATTGTCGCTTAGAAACGCGAGCACAAGTAGGACGAGGAGTGGTCCTAGTCCGATCAAGGCCAGCTTTGGCCGAAGCGAGAGGTTTTGCAGCATGATTTCCCCGATAGCAACACGGTCGTACCCCGACCTATCGGTTCGCCACCACCACAATTAAGCAATAACTCGCTCCGAGGAGCTTTGTTAACGAAGCGGTTGATCCGTTGGTGCTACCGGTATTGGTAGAGCCGACTCACCAACTAGCGCTGCGTCCACTGCGGCGGCGCAGGCACGGCCTTCGGCGATGGCCCAAACAATCAACGATTGACCGCGACCCATATCGCCGCAGGAGAAGATTCCCTCGACGTTCGTTGCATAGCTGTCGTTGCGTGAAACGTTCCCGCGATCGGTCAAATCAACTCCGAGCCCTTCGAGCAACGGCGACTTTTCCGGCCCGGTAAAGCCCATAGCTAGCAGGACCATCTGTGCTGGGAACGTTTCTTCGGTTCCATCGACGGGAACGAACGTTGGACGACCGTCCACGATCTGGGATTCAACCCGGATCGTTTCTAGTGAAGCTACATTGCCATCGTCGTCGGTGGTGAACGACACCGTGCTGATCGCGTACTCACGAACGTCGCGACCCTCAACCTCGATTGCCTCGAGATGCGCCGACGGGGTGCGTAGTACCAGCGGCCAAGCCGGCCACGGGTTGCCCTCGGCTCGTTTCCCTGGCGGCTCGGGCATGATCTCAAACATGCGCACCGAGGCGCAGCCGTGACGAAGCGCGGTACCAAGACAGTCCGCACCGGTGTCGCCGCCACCGATAATGACGACGTCCTTGTCCTTCGCGTTGCTCGGGTGCTCGTCGAGGTCACCGAGCTGTACCGCATTGGCTGGCGGGAGGAACTCCATGGCCTGGAAGATGTTCTTGGCATCACGTCCGGGAATCGGAAGGTCGCGCCACTGGGTGGCGCCACCGGCGAGGACGATGGCGTCGAAGTCTTCGGCGAGCTGATCGGTCGTGATGTCGACACCGACATTCACACCGGTCTCAAAGACCGTACCCTCCGCCTCCATTTGTTCGAGCCGGCGGTCGATAAAGCGCTTCTCCATCTTGAATTCAGGGATCCCATATCGAAGGAGGCCGCCGATGCGAGGTGCCCGTTCGAAGACGGTGACGTCGTGGCCTGCACGTGTCAACTGCTGCGCTGTGGCGAGTCCCGCCGGACCCGATCCAACGATCGCAACCGATTTGCCGGTTTTGGCCGTGGCAATGACGGGCGTTACCCACCCTTCCGCGAACGCACGCTCGATGATCTCGATCTCGATCTGTTTGATCGTCACGGGCGGCTCATTCACGCCGAGAACACAGGAGCCTTCGCACGGCGCCGGGCAGAGCCTGCCCGTGAACTCCGGAAAGTTGTTCGTGGCATGCAATCGTTCGGCCGCTTCGCGCCAGTCGTCTCGGTAGACGAGATCGTTCCAGTCGGGGATCAAGTTTCCGAGCGGACATCCGCTATTGCAGAACGGGATGCCACAGTCCATGCAGCGAGACGCCTGCCGGTTGAGCTCCTCACCGTCGAATGGCTCATAGACCTCTTTCCAGTCCAGCAAGCGAACCGGGACCGAACGCATCGTTGGCGTCTGCCGGTCGTGTTTCATGAAGCCGGTTGGATCACCCATTTTTTGCTCCTTCTCGAGCCGATGCCATGACGGCTTCCATCTCGTCTGCGCCGGTTGCCCGGGCGTGCGCTGCCGCTTCGAGGACCCGCTTGTAATCCGACGGCATCACCTTCACGAATCGTTCCTTCGATTCGGCCCAGTCGGCCAAGATTCGGATACCGACGTCAGATCCGGTTTCGGTGATGTGTTGATCGATCAGACCTTGAAGTAACTCTTCATCGTCTTCGCCCAGGGTTTCGAGATCAACCATCTCCGGGTTCACGAGCGGCTCGAAGTCGCCAGCCTCGTCGTAGACGTAGGCCACGCCTCCAGACATGCCTGCAGCGAAGTTGCGCCCGGTAGCACCGAGCACGACCGCTACCCCACCGGTCATGTACTCACATCCGTGGTCACCGATTCCTTCAACGACCGCTTGAACGCCTGAGTTGCGGACGCAGAACCGTTCTCCAACACGCCCCCGCAGGAACAGTTGTCCCCCGGTGGCGCCATAACCGATGACGTTGCCGGCGATGACGTTGTCTTCTGCAACGACGTTCAAATCGTCTGGCGGTCGAACGATGACGCGACCCCCGGAGAGGCCCTTACCGACAAAGTCGTTCGCATCGCCGGTCAAGCGGATGGTGATACCCCTTGGCATGAAGGCCCCGAGGCTGTTGCCTGCCGAGCCCTCCGCGTTGATGGTGATTGTGCCATCAGGAAGGCCTGCCGCGCCGTGGGCCTTTGTCAGGTGATACCCAAGCTGCGTTCCAACGCTTCGGTTCACGTTTCGGATCTTCGTGTTAATGGTGATCGGCGTACCGCCTGCGATCGCCGAGCCAGCGGTGCGCAGCAAGTCGGCGTCCAGGGCTTCGTCGAGTCGATGGTCCTGCTCGCCATCGTGACGGCGGCTCTCGCCTTCGAGGAGCGGCGGAACGTACAGGATCGGCGACAGGTCCATACCGTCGGCTTTCCAGTGGCGGATCGCATCGGTCATGTCGAGTGCTTCGGCCTGTCCGATCGCCTCACCGAGGGTACGGAAGCCGAGTTCGGCCAGAATCTCTCGAACCTCTTCGGCGATGTACTCAAAGAAGTTCACGACAAACTCCGGTGTACCGCTGAACTTCTTGCGTAGTTCGGGGTCCTGCGTGGCGACGCCGACGGGGCATGTGTTCAGGTGACAAACGCGCATCATGATGCATCCCATGACGACGAGTGGCGCTGTGGCGAAGCCGTACTCGTCTCCGCCGAGCAGCGCCGCGATCATTACGTCTCGACCGGTCTTCAACTGGCCGTCTACCTGCACGACAATTCGATCTCGAAGACCGTTCAACAGCAACGTCTGTTGGGTCTCGGCCAGGCCGAGTTCCCAAGGCGATCCTGCGTGCTTGACGGACGTGAGCGGCGATGCGCCGGTACCGCCATCGTGGCCGGAGATGAGCACTACGTCAGCGTGCGCCTTGGAGACACCAGCAGCGACCGTGCCAACACCGAGCTCGCTCACGAGCTTCACGTGCACTCGCGCCTCTGGGTTCGCGCTCTTGAGGTCATAGATCAGCTGCGCCAAATCCTCGATGGAGTAGATGTCATGGTGTGGTGGTGGGCTGATGAGCCCCACACCAGCGGTGGAGCCGCGGGTCTTAGCGATCCATGGATAGACCTTGTGGCCGGGTAGCTGTCCGCCTTCGCCGGGCTTTGCGCCCTGCGCCATTTTGATCTGGATATCGTCGGCGTTTACGAGATAGTTCGAGGTGACCCCGAAGCGACCAGACGCGACCTGCTTGATGGCAGAACGCTTCGAGTCGCCATTCTCTAGCGCCTCGAAACGCACGTCGTCCTCGCCGCCCTCGCCGGTGTTCGACTTCGCGCCGATCCGGTTCATCGCGATTGCGAGAGTCTCATGGGCTTCAGCAGAGATCGACCCATATGACATGGCCCCTGTCGAGAAGCGTTTCACGATCTCACTCACCGGCTCGACCTCGTCGAGGGGAATCGATTTCCGATCGCTTGCGAACTTGAACAATCCCCGCAGCGTCGACAGATTCTCGGCGTGGTCATTCACCGACGCGGTGTACTGCTTGAAGATGTCGTAACGACCTTGCCTGGTTGCATGCTGGAGTTTGAAGACCGTTTCCGGGTTGAAGAGGTGGAACTCTCCCTCTCGACGCCATTGGTACTCGCCACCGATCTCCAGCGTGCGGTGGGCTCTTTGCGGGTTCGGTGACGTTGGATACGCCCGGAGGTGACGCTTCTGCACTTCGGTGGCGAGGACATCGATTCCGATGCCACCGAGACGGCTTGCCATGCCACCGAAATACTCCCCGACGACCGACGCATCGAGGCCGATGACCTCGAAGATCTGTGCGCCCGTATAGGACGCCACGGTCGAGATGCCCATCTTCGACATGACCTTAAGAAGGCCCTTATCGAAGGCCTTGAGATAGTTCTTGGCCGCCGTTGCCTGATCGACATCAACACCATGGGCGCCTCTCTCGACCATCGAAGCGATGGTTGCGAACGCGGTGTAGGGATGGACGGCCCTCGCTCCGAATCCCAACAAGGTGGCGATGTGGTGCACTTCACGCGCTTCGCCCGTTTCCACCACGAGGTCCGTACGCATGCGCGTTCCTGAGGCGACCAGATGATGGTGAATCGCCGCTGTTGCGAGCAACGCTGGGATCGGTGCCAACTGCACGGAAACTGCTCGGTCGCTGAGGATGATCAGTTCCGCATCTTCCGCGACCGCTTGGTCTGCTTCGTCACGAAGGCGTTGTATCGCCGCGGCGAGTCCATCGCCCTCTTCCTCAATCGGGTAAACCAAGTCGAGAACTACGCTCTTCAGCGGTGCGTCGTCACCGGGCAAAAGGCGTGCGAATTGGTCTGGGGTGAGAACCGGATGCCCTATGCGAACCTGGCGGGCCGGGTCTGCGCCTGGCGCGAGCAGGTTTGCTCGCGGACCGATCGTTGTTCCAACGGCGGTGATCAGTTCTTCTCGGATCGCGTCGAGCGGCGGGTTCGTCACCTGGGCAAAGAGTTGCTGGAAGTAATCTGGGAGTAGGCGCGGCCGTTCCGATAGCGCAGCGATCGGCGTGTCGGTACCCATCGAACCGAGCGCTTCCTTACCGTTCTGAATCATCGGTGCGAGCAGCACCTTCAGCTCTTCGTGGGAGTAGCCAAAGACCTGCTGTTGTGTTGCGAGTGGCGTGTCATGGCGACGGTCATCCACGCGTGGAGCGAGTGCGTCGATGTCGGTAAGGCCCGTCGCGAGCAGCGACCCATACGGCCGCGCTTTCGCGACCGTCGCCTTGATCTCATCATCGCGGACGATCCGACCCTGTTCGGTGTCGATAAAGAAAATACGACCAGGCTCGAGGCGACCCTTTTCAATGATCTTCTCCGGTTCGATGTCTACAACACCGACCTCGGAGGCCATAACGACGAGACCGTCACTGGTCACCCAGTATCGGGATGGTCGCAATCCGTTTCGATCGAGAACCGCACCGATCATCGTCCCGTCGGTAAAGGAGACCGACGCCGGTCCGTCCCACGGCTCCATCAACGTCGAGAAGTACTCGTAGAACGCCGTGCGTTCCGCATCCATCGTCTCGTGGTTCTCCCAGGGCTCGGGAATCAACATGAGAACGGCTTCGGGAAGTGTGTAACCCGACAACGTGAGCAATTCGAGACACTCGTCGAAACCTGCTGTGTCGCTGGCTCCCGGGGTACAGATCGGGAAGGCCTTTTGGAGCTTGTCGCCAAAGAGATCCGACTGCAGTGACGACTGCCGGGCCCGCATCCAGTTTCGGTTGCCGCGAATGGTGTTGATCTCTCCGTTGTGGGCGACCAAACGGTACGGATGCGCAAGTGCCCATGCCGGGAATGTGTTCGTCGAGAACCGTGAGTGCACGAGGGCCATAGCGGACTCGAAGCGGACGTCGTTCAGATCTGGGTAGAAGGCATTGAGCTGCGACGTCGTGAGCATGCCCTTGTACACGATCGTGCGTGCGGACAGTGATGGGAAGTAGACCCCATCGTGCATTCCCGAGGCACCACCCATCGCTTCGTTTGCCTCATCGGGGCCCGCAGGAAGCGAAATGTCATGTTCGAACCGTTTACGAACGATATACAGCACGCGATCGAGCTCAACGCCTGCAAGATCACCCGAAACGGAGGTAAAGAACGGCTGGCTAAACGATGGCATCGTGAGTCGAGCTCCAGCACCGATCGTTTCGGGGAGCACAGGCACATCACGCCATCCAAGAACCACCAAGCCCTCTTCGACTGCGATCCGTTGGATCTCGGCCTTCGCGGTGGCGGCAACCACGCCATCTTGTGGCAGGAACCCGATTCCGGTCGCATACTTGCCGACCTCAGGAAGTTCGAAGTCGACGACCTCGCGCAAGAACCGATCCGGGATTTGCAACAAGATCCCTGCGCCATCCCCGACATCGGGATCGGCGCCGGCAGCTCCTCGATGCTCGAGCGCGCACAGCGCCCCAAGCCCACGAACGACAATGTCATGACTCTGGCGGCCGTGGATGTCGCAGACAAAGTTCAGTCCACACGCGTCATGTTCATTGGCAGGGTCGTAAAGGCCTTGCCGCGGGGGCAATCCGTTTGACATTGTCGTCCAGTCCTCGTTGTCGTAGATCGGCGAGTGGGACGACGTTGGCCCGGCCAGGAATCCAGAGTACCGGCTGGAAGATCCCGTCACCAACACCGGCAGGGCGCCACGAGCGGCCACAATGGGTATATGGCACACGACCTGACAGCATCTCGCGCACACGCACTCTCCTTGGCTCGATTCATTGACGCGTCACCGTCGCCGTTCCATGTCGTGCAAACTGGCATTGCGTTACTCGAGTCGGCCGGATACGTGCCAGCGGAGCCGGGATCTCCTGGCGGCATGACGGGAACGCGTTACCTGAAGCGTGATGGTTCGCTCATCGCGTGGCGTGCCATGAGCGATACCACGCCAGGCACACCGATCCGGCTCGTGGGTGCCCATACCGACAGTCCGAACCTGCGACTCAAGCCAAACCCGGATGCCAATGCCTTTGGTTACAGGCGTGTCGGCGTGGAGGTATACGGCGGCGTGCTGTTGAACTCCTGGCTCGACCGGGACTTAGGTCTGTCAGGCCGGGTCGTGGTTCGTGATGGTTCGGATGGTTCCATCGAGCAGCTGGTCTTGGTGAATAAGCCACTGCTGCGTATCCCCCAGCTCGCCATTCATCTCGATCGCGAGATCTCCCAAAAAGGATTGTTGCTCAACAAACAGAAACACGTCGCACCTATCTATGGGCTCGGCGAAGCTGCCGTATCAGAAGTGATCGCCAACGCAGCTGGCGTTGCCGCGTCGGACATCCTCGCTACAGACCTGATGCTCCATGACATCACGCCCAGCTCACTGCTCGGCGTCGACGAGGAGTTCCTCAGTGCGCCGCGGCTCGACAATCAGCTCTCGTGCCACGCAGCGCTCACCGCACTCGCCGGAGTGCAAGGTAATGAAGCCATTTCGATGGTCACCCTGTTCGACCATGAAGAGGTGGGATCGGTTAGCCATACGGGTGCCGCAACCGCGCTACTCCCCCGTCTTCTCGCACAGATCAACACCGACCTCGGTGGAGCCGACAATGACCTTTCAGTATCGATGTCCAACGGCCTCTGCGTCTCCGCCGACAACGCTCACGGAACCCATCCCAACTACGCAGACCGCCACGAACCCAACCACCACATCGCGCTCAACGGTGGACCGACGCTCAAGCACAACGCGAATCAGCGCTACACCACCGACGCCGTGACCGCCGCCGAATTCCATCTTGCGGCTGAACGTGCGGGTGTGCGCACCCAAGCCTTCGTCAACCGGACCGATCTCAGCTGTGGCTCCACGATTGGGCCCACCTTGGCCGCCTCACTCGGAATGCGGGCCCTCGATGTCGGTTGTCCCCAGCTCGCAATGCACTCCTGTAGAGAACTTGCCGGCGCACATGATCCATGGGACATGACGATGCTCTTGGCTGAACTATTGCGCTAACGAAGCCGCGCTGAACATTAGAACGCGTGCTTGTGCGGCCTAATCCGCCGTAGTGCACGGCGCGGGGCGGCGAACATCAACAACACGGCGAATAGTTCGAGACGCCCGACCAACATCAGGAATGCAAGCACGAGGCGCGCTGGTGCCGGGAAGGCATCGAGGAAGGTCGAAGTCGGCCCTGCATCTCCAAACGCTGGCCCCATATTGCCGAGTGAGCCGATAACGGCTGCAAGCGACTCCTCGACACCTCCGCCCAGCAACGTCACCACCAAGAAACCGCCCACGACGAGAGCGGCGTAGGCCATCATGAACAACGAGACACGCTGTACGATCCCCTCTGGCACGACATCGCCGCCGAGTTTCACCGGTACGACCGCTCGAGGCTGACGCGCCACCGCGACGGTACGTGTACTCAACGCGGCGAGGACACGGGTGCGGATCACCTTGGTGCCACCCGCGGTCGATCCCGACATACCTCCCACCACCATCAACAGAAGAAGCACGGTGAGCGGGGTCGCCGACCAAAACACGAAATCGCCCGCACTGCCCGATCCCTGGGCGTTGCCGAATCCGGTGCTCGAAAGAAGGCTAGCGACATTGAATGACGACACCCGCAAGGCAGTCCAAAATCCCCCGACTTCGTCGCCGACGGTGAGGCGCGCTGCCATCGCCACAGTGGCAAGCAGGTAGATAGCGATGTACGCCCGGAATTCATGATCTCGGGAGTAGACCGAGCGGCTCTTCGTTAAGAACAGCCAGTGCAGCGCCCAATTCGTGCCGCCGAAGAGCATCGCCACCTGCGCAACTATTTCGATCGACACGCTGTCAAACTCGCCGATGGAATCGTTGTAGGTCGAGAAGCCGCCGGTTGCCGCCGTCGTCAGAGAGTGGTTGATCGCGTCCCACGGAGCCATCCCAGCCAAAGCAAATGCCACGGCCATGACAATCGTTCCGCCGACATAGAGCTTCCAGAGGATCTTCGCCGTATCAGCAGCGCGTGGTGCAAGTCGGTCTGCCGTCGGACCGGGGGCTTCAGCGCCCATGAAGCCAAGTGCCCGGGAACCCAAGGCGGGGAGCACCGTGATGACCAGCTGCACGAAACCCATACCGCCGTACCACTGAATGAGCTGGCGATAGAACAAGATTCCTCGACCCGGCGCGGGGCTCGAATCGCCCAGATCGGGCAGCGTCGTGAGAACGGTCGACCCCGTACACGTATAGCCAGAGACGGACTCGAAGATGGCGTCTGCGACCTCGATCCACCTACCCACCCCTTCACGTTCGAAGGTGCGAGCGAGAATGAACGGGAGCGAACCCAACAGCGATACCAACAGCCACGACCACGCTACCGACGCAAAGATCGTACGGATCGCCAGATCGCCGAGTCGTGTTCCTTGCCAGAGCACCGCTCCGAGGACTCCGAAAATGGCAGCGCACGCCAAGATCACCCAACCGGCGTCGCCAGCGCCGATGAACTCCACGATCGCCGAAATGACCAGACCGGGCGTAATCGCCAGCAAGGCGAGCCCCGAAATGTGGGCGACCGTGGACGGCAGGCGCCGTGAGGATTCAGTAAAGCCGTCGGGGCTTCGGCGAGCGGCGCGTCGTTCGAGCATCAGAGCTCAGCTCCGACACCGATGCGCTCATGGGGACGGAGCCTTGCTACCCACCGGCCGAAGCCAGCGGCGGTGATCAAGACCGGGTAGATGGACAAGCGCCCTAACAGCATCCCGAACGAGGCGACGATCTCTGACCAACCCGATAGCGCCAACGTGTTGGTTACTTGAGTGCCATCGAGGAGCACCCCGCTGTTCGAGACGATCGAGACCACCAGCGACAGGGTCGCCACGAGGTCGAGATCCGGGGTGTAGATGAGCAACGCGAGCCCGCCCAATGTGAAGGCGTGCATCCACAGATACCCGATCGTGAGTTCGAGTGAGTCTTCTCTGACGGCCTCACCATCGACGCGAACAATCCCGACACGGTGGGGATCGAGGAGCTTTCGCAGAGATCGTCTGACCTCGAGGGCGATGCGTGCAACTCGGGCCTGACGAAAGCCACTCCCAACCGAGCCGCTCATCGCTCCAATACCCGTAGCGACGAAGAGCACCGCTGGAACGAAGCTTGCAGCAGCACCCCAGTTCGCGGAGTGGAGACCCGTAGTGGACAGCATCGATGTTATGGCGACGGCGGAGTCCGAGGCGCTGAGGTCGCTCCCGAGCAACACCGCAACGAAACCTCCGGCGAGGATGATCAGATATAGACGAAGCTCAGTCGAGCGCCAGACCGCCTCGAACCGGCCCCGCAGTCCCCACCAGACCACCAACAGATTGCCGCCCGCTGCCGCCATCCCAACAGCGGCAACCCACTCCACGGCCACACTGTCGAAATGGCCGAGCGAATCCGCATGGTTCGCCATTCCCCCTGTTGATGCCGTGCTCAGGGCGTAGGTCAACGCGTCGAAGGCTCCCATGCCTGCGAGGCCGTATCCGACGATCAAAGCGACGGTCAACAGCAGGTACATCCCCAAGATGTTTCGAATCGCGACCGGCACGGTGGTGACCAGTTGACGTTCGCGCCCCAACTGTCGCTTGGGCAGAAGCTCGGCTCCGCCAATCGCCGTCGGAAGAACCCCCATTGCCACCATCAGCACGCCAAGGCCTGTGGTCCATGGGAGGATCACACGAAGAAAGCGAAACGAATGCGACAACTGCGATGGATCGGAAACGCTGGTAAAGCCCGTCGTCGTCGATGCACTCACCGCTTCGAAAACGGCCTCTAGCGGCGTGTTGACTTCACCTGCGACGAGGAAGACGACCACGGCCACGAACGTCATCGCGACCCATCCGACAACGAACATCGCCATCGCCTTTGCCCGACTCGGACGTCCGAGCGGTCGGGACCGAGCCAGTGTGGCGCCAATGGCGAGCGATGCCAGCCCAAGTACGAGCTCGCTGACCCGATCAAAACTGAACCGGTCGGGGTCCAAGATCAATCCCACAATGCCCGCAGCAAGTGCACACGCGCCGCCCGCAGCCAATCCCACGCCTATGGGCAACGGGAGGTGTATGAGCGTCCCACCTCGCGTCTTGGTCCGCGGCTTGGATGCTCGAAGCATCAGTCGAGAATTTCTGTTACTACGTCAATGGACTGCGGTTCGGTAATCACGATGACGTGATCGCCCTTGCGCAACGTTGTACGACCGCGGGCTATCTCGGCGCGGCCATCTCGGACGGTCGCAGCGATGAGCACCTCTCGGGGCAAGTTGAGTTCCGAGATCAACTTTCCGTCGGCATTTGAACCGCTGTGAAGCTCGAACTCGAGCAACTCCACCTCACCGTGCAAAAAGGTCGCCACTTGTGCGAGGCCTCCGCGCACGAACCGAAGAACACCGTTCGCGGTGGCGGTTCGAGGAGAAAGTGCTGCGTCGACACCCACCTGGTCCAGCAGAGACAAGTAATTGAGTCGATGCACCACGGCGATCGTCTCGGGAACGCCCGCAGTCTTTGCATAGACCGACGCCAAGACATTGGCGTCGTCCTCACCGGTGAGCGCCGCAACGAGCTCCACGCGTGGGAGGTCGGCCTCGTCAAGTACGTCGGAATCGGTGATATCACCATGCAGCACACGAACACCATCGAGATGTTCGGCAAGCACCCGTGCGCGTTCTTCGTCTCGTTCAATCATCTGGACGCGCGCATTGGTGTGTTTCAACTTCTGTGCCACCAACTCGCCAGTTCGGCCTCCGCCGAGGAGCAAGATTTCGCGTGGAACGTCCCGTTCCAAGCCCATCAACTTGGCAACCTTTCGCCGGGCGTTTCGCTTACAGACGATCCGAACGAGGTCGTTCGCTTCGATCGTGTAATCACCGCGCGGTATGATGGTGCGCTCCCCACGCTGGATGGAGGAGACGATGAAGTCCCATTCCGGTTCGTTCTCTACACCGATCTCAATGAGCGACTTCCCGACGATCGGCGCTCCTTCAAGCACGCGGGCCCCGACCGCTAGAACCTCACCATTACCGAGCTTTGCAACCTCGGATGCTCCGGGGAGTTCCATGAGCGCCAGCACTTCTTGGGCCGTCTCCTCATCGGGGTCGATAAAGAGGTCCGCCCGAGCAGTGCGCCGGAGTCTCGCGGCGTCGTGGCCACGCAGTTCGTCAGCTTCGAGGCGCACCACGGTCTTTGGAACGTCAGCTTCCTTCGCGAGCAGCGATGCCACCAAGTTGACCTCGTCGCTCTTGGTAACGGCCACGAGCAGATCTGCGGAATCAACTCCGGCGAGCGCAAGTGTGGCCGGGTGGGTGCCCGAGCCAGTGATGACTTCGACGTCGACCCGCTCAGCCAATGATGCCGCCCGTTTCGCATCTCGCTCGACCACGGTGACATCGACGCCTTCACGGCTCAACAAGTCGGCGATATAGGAGCCGACTTCGCCCGCTCCTACGACAATGATTCGCATGGTGTTCTCAATCGGTCCGTCGGGGGCGAACTTTTGGTCATCTTCAGTGATTACTCACTGAAATGACATGGCTTGGGCTAATCACCATGTGCATGCCCACATCCCACGACTCGGGTTTTGGGAGGTCCACGACCTGTACATCGTGGGCCAGCCCCAGCCTAAGCGGATCGTGATCGGCGGAGAAACACCTGGCGAAGAACCGATCGTAGTAGCCAACACCGTTGCCAATGCGGGACCCATCACGTCCGAAGCCGACGCCCGGAACGAGGACCACGTCGATCGCAACGAGAGCCACCGGCGGCGAAGCGGGCTCTGGAATACCGTAGCGATTCGTCATGAGTGGATCCTCAGGATTCCACGGCGCGAAGGACATCGATGCGTCGTCTCCACAAATGGGGAACACGACACGCCATCCGAGCACTCGCAGCTGTTCGAGCGCAACGCCCGGGTCAATCTCGCCGCGGAAGGCAAAGTATCCAGCCACCGTGCCGACCCGGTCCGCTGTGGCAGCAATTACCGGTTCCACTATGGCCTTGGCCGCCGCGGCTTGCACCGAATTTGTTAGTAATTCTCTCTTCGCTCGAAGTCGGTCTCGTAGAGCTTCTCCGCTATCGTTCATGGGTCACGCTTTCGACATACATGTTTTGACGTGTCGAGGGCTGGGCGAACCTCATGAGGTGAACTTATCGTTCACCCACTGCATATAGACGTGCATAGAGACGGAGACTCACCTTGCAAGCAATACCCTACCTCGCCCTCGTGTCGGCTTTGGCCGCTCTCGGGCTCGCCTTCTTCTTCTTCAACAACGTGAAGGCGGCTAGTCCAGGAAACGACCGCATGGTCTTCCTGATGAACGAAATTTCCGATGGTGCGAAAGCCTTCCTCAAACAGGAGTACACCTGGGTCGGCGGTTTCGGTATCGCCATGGCGATCCTCGTCGCCATCGTCATCGCTCCAGCCGCTGCGTTGGCCTACGTACTGGGCGCCGTTCTCTCGGCCGGCGCAGGTTACGCGGGCATGACCGTGGCAACCATGGCCAACGCACGAACAACCGAAGCTGCGAAGGAGGGCCCGGCAAAGGCCTTGCCCATCGCATTTCGTGGTGGCGCTGTCATGGGCTTCTCCGTCGCAGGCCTCGCACTCGGTGGCCTGATGATCGTCTACATCGCGTTCGTGGTCATCGGACAGGCTGACGACGCTTTTGAGATCGTCACGGCCTACGGCCTCGGCGGCTCAACGATCGCCTTGTTTAGCCGTGTCGGTGGCGGTATTTACACCAAGGCTGCTGACGTCGGCGCTGACCTCGTGGGCAAGGTCGAAGCGGGCATCCCCGAGGATGACCCCCGAAACCCAGCAACCATCGCCGACAACGTCGGCGACAACGTCGGCGATATCGCGGGTACCGGCGCTGACCTCTTCGAGTCCTACGCCGGATCGATTATCGCTCCGATCTCGCTCGTCGCATTCGCTCTGGGCGTCACCGCCGAACAGGCTACGGACGTCGGCACGATCGAACTGCTGGTATTCCCGATCTTCGTAGCCTTCGTTGGCATGATCGCCTCCATCATCGGCTCCTTCCTCGTCAGCGGCGGCGACTCGACCGATTCCAAGGCACTCTCGAAGGCACTGCACCGAGGCACGAACGTGGCGATGGTTATTACGGTGATCGGTGTTCTCGCTGGCGCGTTCTGGCTCTTCAGCAATACCGACGGCAACCCGGTCGGTATCGCGATATCGGTCATCGGCGGCCTGCTGGTCGGTTGGGCGCTCGGTAAGACCGCTGAGTACTTCACGTCCGATCACTTCGGGCCGGTCAAGAAGATCGCCGCCCAATCTGAAACCGGCCCGGCAACCACCATCCTCGGCGGTATTTCGGCTGGCATGATCTCGGTTGCGGCTTCGGTCGGCCTGATTCTTGTCGGTGTTGCCGTCGCCTTCTGGGGTGGCGAGCTGACCTTCGGCGACTCGGTCAACGGCATCGGCGGCCTGTACGGCATCGCTGTTGCAGCGATCGGCATGCTTGCTACCACCGGTGTTGTTGTATCGGTCGATGCGTACGGCCCGATCGCGGACAACGCAGGCGGCATCGCCGAAATGGCCGAACTCGATCCTTCGGTTCGCGAAGTGACCGACGCCCTCGACTCGCTCGGCAACACCACCGCCGCAGTTGCGAAGGGTTTCGCCGTTGGCTCGGCTGCCCTAACGGCCCTCGCACTCTTCAAGAGCTTCGAGTTCGCCGTTGCGCAGGCCTCGAACAACGAGACCGTGGTCAACTTGAACGTCGGCGACGTCGACGTGTTCATCGGCCTGTTCATCGGCGCCGGACTCCCCTTCTTGTTCGCCGCACTCACGATCGATGCGGTCGGCCGTGCGGCCCAAGAGATGATCGTCGAGGTTCGCCGTCAGTTCCGAGAGATCCCTGGATTGCGCGAAGGCAAGCCCGGGGTCAACCCAGACTCGGCTCGCTGTGTTGCGATCTCCACGAAGGCCTCTCTCAAAGAGATGGTCATTCCTGGCTCGCTCGCTGTAGTGGTTCCACTCGTGGTTGGATTCATCGACGTCGACACACTAGGTGGGTTGCTCGCTGGCGCACTCGTGACCGGATTCGCACTCGCCATCTTCATGGCGAACGCGGGCGGCGCCTGGGACAACGCAAAGAAGTACATCGAAGCCGGTGCACACGGCGGCAAGGGTAGCGATCCACACAAGGCTGCTGTTGTCGGCGACACCGTTGGCGACCCATTCAAAGACACCTCGGGTCCGGCCATGAACATCTTGTTGAAGGTGATGACGATCGTCAGCCTCGTGTTTGCGAGCGCTTTCGTCTAATTTCCCGCTTCGCTCCGGCTTCGCAGCCGCGAGCTAGCTATAAAGACAGCTCTGTGAGGACCCCGAAGACCGCTTCGGGGTCCTCGACGCGTAGCCCCGTACCGCTCTCGGCAACACCGATTGCCAGCGTGGCAAAGAGCGCATCCGCGCAACCCGCCGGAACCTCGAGATTGTTGCTCTCGCAGAACGAGGCGATCTCGAACCACAACATCCGTTCGACGAGTTCGGAGCGAATATGCAAGGGATCTTCAGCGCTCTCATCGAGGGCGGAGAAAAGTACCGCCAGCGCGTCGGGGCATACCGGAACGCCTTCGCGCAAGGTCTCGACGAGGATACGGCGGTACAGGCGCCGAAGAGACTCGGGGAGTTCGTTGACCATGGCGCGCCGGACCGCCCGGTCGATGGGCACCCGTTGTACGTGGATCGGAGGCGATGAATAGCTCATAACCAAACCGTAGTTATGGGGTGTGACAGGACCCGAAGGCTCTCCTGTAATTCGCTCAACTGTCTGGGAAATGGGCCGATTGAACCAGAAGCGAAGCTCACTGAGGACCCCACATGACGGCAAAGCAACATCTCACGAACTCCACGTCACACGCGACTGACTGGACCCGAGACTTGGAAACCGAGACCCGACGTTTCGACGAGACCGGCGTCGCCTCTGCGATTGTCAGCATTCGCCTTGGCTCCAACGATGAGCGGATCCACCATCACGTCGTTGGGCTTCTGGGTCATATCCTCAATCCAACAGATACGTTCAGCTTGGATGCGAACAACCACCTTTCGTTGGTACTCGCTCCAGTGCAGGGAGTCGTCGCACTCCACGTACGAGTACGCGCGTTGCATGCCAAGATTGCCGAACTCGGAGCCGATCCGCTTACGGGTTACGCGTTGCGTCGAAAGGACGAGTCGCTCGTCAACACGTTGGCTCGTGCCGATGCCAACGCTGACCGCGCCGGCTTCCGGCGGGAACGGTACCCATCGGTACTCGTTCTTCCAGACAACCAGTAGGACGTCCGTTTCAAAATGCTTCTCACCACTTGGACAGGCGGAGGATCGACATGAAAACGATCGATCGTTCCATTGGAGGCAACTATCTGTGGGTAGTTCCTCTCGTGGCGGGCTTTCTACCGCTCGTCTATCTCATCGTCGAGGAGTCACACCTGTGGCAACTCGGTGCGGCGGCGATCGCAGTCTCGGTACTGCTCGCTACCAATAGCTTTCGAATCAGCAACTCCCACAACGACGAGGACATTCGACCCTCCGGTCTCCTTTTGATACTCGTCGGACAATTGATTGTCGCGGTTACGTCCGTTGTGGCCCTGCCCGAAGCAATTGCTGGACTGTTGTTCCTTGGTGTCACGCTCAGCGTGATTGGCCTCATCAAAACGGTCGCCTTCCGAATGGGATCGCGACCGGCAATGTCTGAACGCGAACTCGCGATTGCGGCCTGTGGTCTCGGACTCATCTACTACGTCATCGTGGCGGAGCCGGACGCAGGAAACTGGGTAAATCAGTTTCGAGAAACCTTTCTCGGTTTGGCGAACACGGTCTCGGGCACCGGCGCGTTGTTTGCCATGCTCTTCACGGTCTGGCTCGTCTCGACCGACCGTCAGTCCTTTTCGATCCCGATCGCCGTCATGAGCATTGCGTTCGCATCGACAGCTTTGGTCGGGGCGATGGCGGCGCTCAACATCGCTAACACCGCACCGGGTGCGAACGCGTGGGAGAACGCAATTGCGTTGATCGGGCTCGGAGCAGCAACCGCTGGCTACGTGCATCCCCAGATTCGCCACGCTCTCGCCCCCAGCGTCATCGTCGATTCGGAAGTCAACGTCCGACGCAGCATTATCTCGTTCTCGGTGGTTCTGGTAGGGCCTCTGCTCATCGGTGTTGATCTCCTTGGCGACCTCCTCGGCGACGACCTCGAGCTGTCGTTGCCGACAATCACCATCGGGTCGAGCGCCCTGTCGCTGCTCGTCGCCATGCACCTGCTCGGTCTCGTGCGTCGATGGGTAGCCGTCGAGCACCAAGGCCAGCACGATCCATTGACCTCCCTGCCGAACCGACCGTTGTTCTTTAGTCGCCTTGGGCTGACTATCGACTCTGCGAGACTGCGCGAAAAGCGTTTCGCAACGATGTTCCTTGACCTTGATCGATTCAAAGCGGTCAACGACACCCTCGGTCACGACGCAGGCGACGAACTGCTTCGCCAAGTTGCGAACCGATTGAACGATGCGTCGCATCGCGTCGGCCCTGACCTTACGGTTGCCCGTCTGGGAGGCGACGAGTTCGCCATCATCGTTCCTGAGGTGAAGGACGCCCGACATGCCCATGCGATCGGACGACTCTTCCTCGATCAGTTCCTCGAGCCTTTCGACGTGGGCCTTCGCGACATCTACGTGACGCCATCGATTGGCATGGCCGAGTTCCCGAAGGACGGATCCAGCGTCGAAGAGCTCATCGAGAACGCCGACACGGCGATGTTCGAAGCCAAAGAGCGCGGCCGAAATACCGTCGTGGCCTACTCCCCTGACCAGCGTGTGCCAGGTGCCCACCGCCTCGAGATCGAGGCGGCGCTTCACCGAGCCGTCGAACGCCAGGAGCTCGAGCTGTACTTCCAACCACAGATCGACCTTCAGACGGGCAAGATCTTTGCGGTCGAATCGCTCATCCGTTGGGTGCATCCGACCCTCGGGCGGATCAGCCCTGACAAGTTCGTGCCGGTGGCAGAAGAGTCCAGCCTGATCGACTCGATCGGCGAATGGATCATCGATGAAGCGTGCCGATCTGCAGCACGATGGGAACACATTGGCCTACCGCCAATCAACGTCGCAGTGAACCTGTCTCCACGGCAGTTCCAGCGGTCCGTCCACCTCGTCGACAACGTCACCCGAGCGTTGCGTGAGAGTGGTCTATCGCCAGAACGCCTCGAACTCGAACTCACCGAGTCGCTCGCACTCGAAAAGCCCGAAGAAGTGAACGAGACGCTCATCCGCTTCCGCGAGATGGGTATCCGAACCGCAATCGACGACTTCGGTGTCGGCCATACGGGCCTCGACTATCTCGACCGGATCGAGGTCGACACGCTCAAGATCGACCGCTCGTTCATCAATCGAATTGGTGAGTCCGGAGCTCCTCTCGTTACCGCGGTCATCTCGCTCGCCAAAGGCCTGGACCTTGATGTCATTGCCGAAGGTGTCGAGACCCGCGCGCAAGTGAACTTCCTTGCATCACACGGTTGCCGATACATGCAGGGTTACCTGTTCTCCAAGCCGCTCACCGGAGCACAGCTCGAACAGGTCTTGCGAAACCAGTTGCGACGCGAAGTCGAAGGCAACAACAACATTGCGAACACCGTCGGGGAACTTCCGGGAGAATCCGACCTCTTCGACTCGTCAGCCGCCTAGTTCCCGCCGGACTCTCAGAGGGCAGCGGCGAGCTCCCCTGCCAAACGGGCGTTATTTGCGACCAGTGCCACGTTGGCTGGCACCGAACGACCTTCGCTGGCAGTCGCCATACGGTCGAGGACGAACGGCGTTATCGCAGCCCCCGTGATGTTCGCTGCCTCGGCGTCAAATAACGCTTGTCCCAGTGCCGCATCGTGAATGGCCTGATCGAGCGCGTGGCCCTCGGGAACAGGGTTCGTAATCAACATCCCGCGTCCAAAGCTGAGCTGCGACGATGCAACCGAGGTCAGTTCCTCCATATCGTCGATTCGATGTGGCAACGCCAGGCCACTCGTTCGAGCGGTAAAGGCCGGTAGTTCGTCAGTGCCCCAACCGAGGACGGGAACACCAAGTTCTTCGAGGCGCTCGAGTGTACGGCCGAGATCCAGGAACGATTTCGCTCCAGCACAGACCGTGACGACGGGATGGCGAGCGATAGCTCCAAGGTCTGCGCTCACATCGCCGGTGGTCGATGCCTCACGATGCACACCGCCGACCCCACCGGTCGCAAAAACCGAGATACCGGTGTGCGCTGCGATGGTAAGCGACGCAGAGACGGTCGTAGCCCCGACACCCCATCGCTGCGCGACGGCAACCGGCAAATCGCGTTCGGCCGTCTTCGTAGCGGCGCCGAGGATGCGCTCGTATTCATGATCGGCGAGCCCCGCTCGTAGGACGCCATCGAGTACTGCGGTTACTGCGGGCACTGCTCCGGCGCTACGGGTCGCATCGAGGCATGCCTGGAGTGCCTCCTCGTTCGCCGGACTCGGCAGACCGAGGTGTGAGTAGACCGTCGATTCAAGAGCAACGATGGGCAAACCAGCATGGCGAGCCTCGTCAACTTCGGGGCTACAGACGACGAGGTCGTTCAACATGTCGCCATGCTAGCGACGCGAGGTCACAAGGGAATGACAATCTCAGTCCGGATCGGCCATGGCAGCTCCCGGCGTTGCGAGGCAGCGCCGAGCGAGTCGGTGTCCGGCATCAAGCCAGTCTTCAGGCGTGCCGGTTTGGCCTGCCCATGCGACGAGGAACCCTGCCGTGAATGCATCACCAGCTCCGGTGGTGTCCTGCACGTCCCCCGACTCCGGGACCCGTCGAAAGTCGGTGCCATCGGGTCGGGTGTAGCGAGCAGCGCGAGAACCTGCGGTAACCACGGTCCCCTTGGCTCCAACGAACCACGGATGGCCTTGGAGTGCGTATCGGGACTCAGGGAGGTTCGCGAATACGAGATCTGGCTGCAGACTCTTGATCAGACCGAGAAACTCCGCGCGGCCGAACTCACGTAGCGCTGCCACCGACGACGTTCCGAGTGTGAAGGCAATGCCTCGATCGAGCGCTTCGCCGATGAGTAGCTGCGTCGACTCAGCGAGTGCTCCAGACAGCAGTGAATACAGGGGCACGTACAGCACGTCCACACCATCGAGCACTTCGGGAGCGACTGAGCCTAGGTGAAGCGAAGCCCCTCGGTCGGTCAGAAACGACCGTTCCCCGGTTCCATCGACCAGTGCGACGATCGTTCCTGTCGTTCCTCGCATGGTGATGTGTGTATCGACACCTGCCGTGGTGAGCGCATCCGCCAACTGGCGACCTGGAGCATCATCACCTACCTGTCCAACAAAGCGTCCCTTGCCGCCAGCAGCGACCGCGGCCGCGCAGACATTGGCTGCGGAGCCGCCTCGAACGTGGTGAATGCGCGCCGCGGTGTCGGTACCCCTCTGGGGGTCGCGAGAGAGATGAACAATGACGTCGAAGACGAGGTCGCCGACGCTACAAATCACCGGCTGGATTGGCGTCACCGCCAAAGCTTAGGACGGTACCTCGGTGCTGGCGCCGGCTTCTTCGCGAAGGTCGACGACTTCAGCACCTTCAAAGGAGCGACCGCCGCTATCGGCGAGCTGGATGATCGAGTGCGCCAGACCACGCAATTCATCGCGCTTGACTTGTGTGTGACCTTGCAAGGCCGACAGCTCACCACGCTGGGTTTCGATCTCGGTGCTGAGTGAAGCGATCTCGGATTGCACCCGGTTGGCTGCCTCGAAGGCTTTGCGATCGCTTTCCTTGCTGATTTGGGCCGCTTTGAACTCTGCTTCGGCGACGATTTCGTCGGCCCGTGCGTGGGCTTGTGAAATCGTGTCCTCGGCCGTTCGATGCGCCATGCGGAGCACCAACTCATAGCTCTCTTCGGCTGCCGGCGTGGACGCTGCAGCGATCGGCTCGGCGATTGCCTCAACTGGCGCTTCCGCCGGAGCTGGAGGAGGAGGTGCAACCGCGGTGAGCTGAATGCGGAGTTGCTCGTTCTCGGCACGGAGCGACTCCGATACCGCACGTTCTTGGGCGAGCTGGGAGCCGAGTTCGGCGTTGTGCGCGCGCAACTGCTCAAGCTCGGCTTGGAGCTCCGGGGAGACAGCATCTGGCACCGGTACAGGAGCGACCGCTGCCGATTCCTGGGTGACTCGGCCGATGTCACCGTGGAGGACGTCGATCTGCGCTGCGACGAGCTCCAGGTAGGCATCTACTTCAACCGGGTCGTAACCGCGTTTGGTCTTTGCGTGAAAGGTCTTCGCCAAAACATCACGCCCCGTCAAACGGCGATCACTCAGTCCCATAGCATCTCTCCAAGTTGCTCCGGCCGCGGACGCAGCCTTTCGACCCGTATAGATTCCCACAAATTGACACCCAATCAAAAACTCATACGATTCTTTTTGCTGAACCACTCAATTCCGTTAGGTCTGCGAATCCGACAGGAGCGCCACCCCAGAGCGACCACGACGTGCTGAACTAGTCGATATGGCGCCGACGAACAGCCCCAGTGACGACCGACCGTCGTTCCGAGACCGGCTCTCCCAAATTCCCGATATCGAACAACGCGATCCCCCCGCTACCCCGTTGAACCCTGGCGAAGTCGACTGGGAGAGCGCTGCCCCACCCGTCGTAGGGCGACAAGCGCCCATTGCGCGTCCGGCCGCTGCAGCGCAGGAGATGCCAGTGGCACAAACGCCCTCGCCGGACCTCGGCCAGGCTGGCCAGGTGACGGGCGCCCAGGAACCCAGCGGTGCCGACGGGCAGTTTGTCGCAGTCCGAACAAAACGTCGACGATGGCCGGCGGTCCTTGGGGTATTGCTCATCATCGGCGCTCTGCTCGTGGTCGTTCCTCTATTCATCGCTCGCCGAACATTCGATTCGGTCCCCCGGGTTCCTGTGGCCGAATCACTCACCGCTCCAGCGCCCCAGGCAACGGCTCGAAACATCCTGCTCGTCGGAACGGACTCGCGCGAGGGGATCGACGAATCGACAGAAAATGCCGAGGTGATTCTTGGTGAAGGCATCGCTGGAGAGCGAAGCGACACCATCATGATCCTCCGAGTCGAAGAGGGCGGATCCCGCTTCCTATCGCTGCCGAGGGATCTCTGGCTGCCGATAAACGGCGGCGCCGAGCAGCGCATAAACACCGCAATCGCACAAGGCCCGGACTCGTTGATCAACACGGTGCAAACCGAGCTCGGAATTCCGATCGCGAACTACGTCCAGGTCGACCTTGCCGGGTTTATCGAGGTTGTCGACGCTGTCGGTGGAGTCGACATAACCATCGAGCACCCAGCCTTCGACAGGAACTCCGGCCTCGATCTTCCACAAGCAGGCCTCGTGACCCTGGACTCGGCCCAAGCGCTCGCATGGGTCCGTAGCCGAACCTACACCGAGCTCATCGACGGACAACCTGTCGTCGACCCCACAAGCGACCTGGGTCGGGTCGAACGACAGCAAGTGTTTATGCGAGCCCTGATCGACAAACTCCTCGAACAACGAAACCCGGTCGTGCTCAACGAGATGATCTCCGCAATCAGCGAGGCACTCGCCGTGGACGACACTACGTCCATCAGCGAAGCGGCCTCTATCGCCAATACGCTCCGGAGCGCAAGCCCTGAATCGGTCGTATTGCCGACCCTGCCCGACAACCGAAATGGCAACTCGGTGCTCGTGCTCACGCCGGGCGCACCCGAGGTACTCGCGCTGTTCGGAGCGCAATAGCTCCGCGAAACGAACACCTGTAGGCAATTTGTGACATCTGTCCCACTTTGGGGTTTTCCACAGGGCATCCGTATCCTCGCTAGTCGTGAAGCACGCAACCCGTTTCTTCATGGGAGATGCCCTTCGGCGTCCGGCCCCGCGATTCTTGTTGGTCGCCACAACGCTCATTGTGTTGCTCATTCCGGCCAACGCATTGGGCGCGCAGGGCCCAGGCGATGCCATCGAGCCTCGCCATCCCACGGAACCCGGCGCCCCGTTTCAACCAGACCCCGCCCGAGTAGACCCCGTCGTAACTCGCGCTGAGCTACTCCAAGCGCGCGACGGAATTGCACTCGCAGAAGCCGCCCTTCGCGGGCGAGATGAACGTGGCGGCACGGCGCAGATTCTGGCGTCGCAACGGGCGAGCTACGACCGACAACTCGAGGATCTCGAGCCGGTCTTGGCAACGCTGAGCGAACAAACCGAAGCGTGGGGCATCACCGTGGGTGCATTCCCCGTCGACGAACTCCGTAAGGAATTCTGGGACGACTGGCACCAGCCTCGCTCGGGCGGACGCCTACATCTCGGAACCGACATGCTGGCCCAAATAGGTGTGCCGCTGCGCGCGATCGAAGATGGTGTCTTCGAGCGATATTCGAGCGGCGGACTCGGAGGGCTGTCCGTGTACATGGTCGGCGACAGCGGTGCCCGCTACTTCTATACGCACCTCGCATCCACCGAAGAGTTTGTCGTGGGCGACCGTATCTACGCTGGCCAGGCGATTGGAACAAATGGTGAGTCAGGCAACGCACGCGGCGTGCCGCACCTCCATCTCCAGATCGCCCCCGATGGAGAGTCTGGTTGGGAGAACCCTTACCCGTTGCTCGAGTCGCTGTGGGGCGAAGGAACTTCCGTGCCGATACCCGACGAGCCGCCAGCAGTAGCCAAAGTCATCGCCGACGAACCATAGACTTGGCTGGTCTTGCCTATGACCACCGACTTCGACGCCACCGCCGCAGCAGAACTCTTCTTCGCAGGAGCGACAGCCGCCGGACTGCGCCGTGTGCTCATTTGCCCAGGATCGCGTTCCTCGCCCTTGGCTATCGGGGCATCGCGGGTGGCCCAGCTCTCACGGTCCGTTCACCTTGACGAACGAAGCGCCGGGTTCGCCGCGCTCGGCGAAGCGAAGGCCAGCGGTGAACCGGTCGCGATCGTGTGCACGTCGGGTACGGCGACGACGAACCTCGCCCCGGCTATCGCCGAGGCAGCGATGAGCAACGTCTCCATTATTGCGTTGACCGCAGATCGCCCTCCCGAGCATCAGTCCTGGGGCGTAGGACAAAGCCTTGACCAGCGAGGCCTCTTCGGCCGCCATGTGCGCCACGAGATCACGATGCCGGTAGGCCCTGTTGGCGGAATGGACTTCACCGAACGTGCGGGTTGGCGGGCGGTCGCGACCAGCATCGAACGCTTCGGCCCCGTACACGTCAACTGGCCGTTTCGTCTTCCGCTGGAACCTGCTGACGGGGAACGGCGCTTCGCATCGGCACTTCCTCGCGTCGAAACTCCGGTGCTCACGCGCCGCCATAGCGATGTCGACCGCCTGCGCAGCGCCCTAGGGCCAAGCTCTTCGCCGGTCATCATTGCTGGCCCCGATACGGTCCGCCCGGGCGATGTCGACGGGGCGCGGGCGGTCTGTCAGAGCGCGGAGACACTGGGAATCCCGATTCTGGCCGACACGCTCAGCGGACTCCGAGGTCACGGTCCATTAGTAGGCCAGCCTGCGCTCGTCACCATCGGGTCGCCAGAACTGCATGCAGACTTGATCATCCACCTCGGACACACCCCGACCGCCAAGAGCATTCGACTGTGGTGGGAGTCGTTGTCACATGCCCGCCATGTACTCATCGACCCACGATTCGACTGGCAGGACCCGTCGCATCTGTTCGACGATCGTTTGACGAGCGAACCCGCCTGGCTGCTCGCGGCGGTCGCAGAGGAGATCGAGTCGGTGGATGCCCGAGGGCAAAACCTCACCCGCTGGAGCCAATCAGGAGAAACCGCCAACACGATCGTGCAAGAGATCCTCGCCGATTGCGCGAACTTCACCGAAGCGCACATCGGAGCGACCGTCGGACGTTGGGCTTCAGCGGCCGTTGATCGTTCGGTGGTCGCCTCGAGTTCGATGCCCATACGCGACATCGATACGTTCTCCCCGACCGACCAATATGCAGAGGTCCTCGCCAATCGTGGGGTGAACGGGATCGACGGCGTTGTGGCATCGGCCATCGGGGTCTGGCGGGCTCGTGAACACCGCGTCGTCGTGCTGATTGGGGATGTCGCTGCGTTGCACGACGTCGGCAGCATCCTCGATGCGGCCCGCCAAGGTTGCCCATTGACCATCGTGGTACCGAACAACGATGGCGGTGGGATTTTCTCGAATTTGCCGATGCGCGGAGCGATCGATGAGTCGCTGTTTAGCGAACTCTTCCACACTCCCCACGGTACGGACCTATCGTTCCTCGGTCACGCGGCTGGCATCTCCTATCTCGCGGTTCAGACCGAAGCGGAACTCACCGAGGCGCTCGATGGCCCAGACGCGACCGGCGTCATCGTGGTTGAGGTTGCCGTCAGCACCTCCGATCGTTTAGCCCTTCGCGACCAACTCCACGAGCGACTCGCGCAACTATGACGCACACTCCATACGTTCAACGTTCTGTTCTCACCGCGGATGGGACCACATTGAACGTCCACGAGGTCGATGGCGACGGCCAGTTGGTTGTTGCCTTGCACGGATTTACCGGATCCGGGAGTGCCATGCTGGAACTGCTCGAGGCCATACGAGGTGAGCGGCCCGCCATCGCGGTCGATCTCATCGGACATGGAGCGAGCGACTCCCCAGATCACCGCGATTCGTACTCGATGGCTTCCGTCGTCGACCAGGTGCTCTCGCTGGTCGGCACTCACGATCACCAGACCGTGCACTTGCTCGGTTACTCAATGGGGGGACGCATCGCACTGTCGATGGCCGCCCGCGCTCCCTGGTACTTCGCCTCGATCACGGCGGTATCGGCCACCCCCGGGATCGAAGACCCCAGAGCCCGACAGGATCGCTACGACGCCGACCACGAGCTGGCAACACACATCGAAACCGTTGGAGTCCAGGCCTTTGTTGACCAGTGGCTCGAGAATCCGCTTTTCGCGAACTACCTAGCGTCGCTCGATGATGAGGGCCTCTCGCGCACCACAGCGCTTCGCACCGCCAATTCGGCGGCTGGGCTGGCCAATAGTCTGCGGGGTACGGGGACCGGCTCCATGCCGCCCGTGTGGGATCGCCTACCCTCACTGCGTTCACCGCTGTTCGCGATCGCCGGAGCGCTCGATGAGCGCTATGTCGAGATCGCCAAGAAGATGACCGACGCAGCGCCATTTGGCCAACTGGCCGTCATCGAAGGGGCCGGTCACGTCGTACACGACGAGAAGTTGGGTGGCATTGCCGCTCTTGTGACCGGTTTTTTGCAAAGCTGTGAATCGACCACGCGCTAGGTCGACCAACAGTTAGGACCTCAGGTGAAACTCGCATCCGCCATTGCATCGCCGATTGACATTCGTCTGACCGAGACCGTACCTACTGGCGCAGGTGGTGTTGGCGACCGCGGAGGGCTGCGACTTTTGATCACGACCAGCGACGGCCACATCGGCCTCGGTGAGACCGCTCCGATTCCCGGTGTCGACGGCTACGGGATCGAAGCGCTCGGCGCGGAGGTCTCGAAGTGGTCGGCTGCGGCGGAGGGCAAGAATCCAGAGGAACTTCTTTCCGATCTCGACAACCTTGGACTCTCGGCGCTCGCGCGATTCGCCGTCCATACCTCCCTCATCGACCTCGTCGCTGCTTCGCAAGGTATCCCGCTCTCGCAGTATCTCCGGGCAGGCTCTCCGGCCACCGTGGCGGTCAACAGCCTCGTTTCGGCAACCAATCCGGGAGCCGTACATAGCCAGGTAAGCGAACAGGTCGCCGAAGGCGTCGCCACCATCAAACTCAAGGTCGGAGTCGCTGCCCCGACCGCCGACGTCACTCGGATTATTGCGGCCTCAGAAGCTGCTGGTCCACGCGTCAAACTACGCCTAGACGCGAACGGCGCGTGGGACAGAGAAACCGCTGAGCGTGTGCTCGGCCGAGTTGGCTACCACCGGATTTCCTACGTCGAAGATCCAACAGCTGACCCGTCAGAGTATGGATCAATCCAGGAAAGTACCGGGGTTCGTGTCGCGCTAGACCTTCGGCCGGACACCGCCCCACTCGTTGCGCTCGAAACATCCCAAGCGTCAGTACTCGTCGTGAAGCCGGCGGCGATCGGTGGCGTCGATCGCATCCTCGATCTCGCGCGACAATACGACGACCTCGAGATTGTGGTTTCGAGCTCGATCGATCGTGAGATCGCCCTCGCTGCAGCTATTCACGTTGCCGCTGCCCTTCCTACCGAGACTGCACATGGGCTGTCCACCGGCTCGATCGTGCGGAGCATGCCATCGGAACTGATCGCTTCTGCCGGACGTGTTGTGGTCCCGACGAGCGTCGGGGTGTTCCGACCGTCGACGACCGCTGACTAGCGGAACCTTCGATGCACTAACCGTGACTAGCCGTTGGGTAGGCGTTCCTCGCCCTCGGCAATGCTCCAATGCCACGGCTCGCTAGGAAGGTTTACGAACCCATACTTCGGAGCGTTTGCCGCCAACCACTGAAATCCCGCGTTGGCATGTGTGGTGATCGACCCGCCGTTGAAGGTGAAGTCAATCGCTCTCCCCTGTTCATGTCGCGAGAAACCGGGACGAGCGGTCGGTGGAGCGCACTCGAACGCTGGCTTGTGCCAGATGTCGAACTCGGTTCCGCCACAGTGCGCGGCGCGAAGCTCGACCTGGCGTTGGATTGGACGGTAGCCCCACCCCGCGAGATCGATACCTTGTGCGAAAGCTTCTTCGAAGAGCAATCTCGTCTGTTGTTCGATATCGACATGCACCTCGATCGCGAACCGTGCCTCAAGCTCGACCGGCACCAGAACCTCAACTGGTTGCCCGGTCTCCGGGTCGATCTCTGGTGCAGGAAGTACTTCTTCGTCGAAGAACTCCACGAACGCGATCTCTTCGAGGCGCACCGGGTCGGGAATCTGAATCCCGTTTCGCCTCGCGGTCTCTGAGATTCGGGCATTGATTGCGTACTGTTGATCCGCGATCTGTGTCGCCAAGGTCTCGCCACGCTCCTCGAGGACCGCAGCTTCGGCTAGCTGGGCCTCAAGGCGAAGTTCTGCCGAGGCCACAACGTTCTCTTGCAAGGCCAGCGCATCAGCCAATTCGAGCTGTCGCTCTTCCACTTCGATCAGGGCCGCTGCCGCCTCAGCTTCAGCGACACGCATCGTCTCGATGACTTGAAGCGATTCCACTTCGAGTGCCCGCACCCGATCGATTCCATCGGAGAGAGAACCGGTTTGGGTTTCCAGGAGATGGATGAAGCGGGCCGATTCGCCCGGGTCGTCCGAGAGCGCGAGCTCTGTCGAATCGACAGTCACCGCCGACTGTTCGCCAGTGAAACTGGCCACGGCGAGATTCGTTAGGCGCTGTCGTAGCTCGACCTGTTCGTTTTCGATCTCGATCGATCGCTGACGGGCTGTCTCAACCGCGGTGCTCGCCTGTCGCTGCGCCTGTTCCGCGGCTTCCACTCGTGCTTCCTGGCTTGCGACAAAAGCCTGAAGCTCATCGAGGGCTTCGGTGACCTGTTCTACGTTTGCAGTGAACACGTCGATCTCCGAAGCTGCGAGGGCAGCTTCGCGTGCGGCGCGACGTTGTTCGGCCTGGAGATCGCGAATCTCTTCGGTTTCCGTTTGTGCTTCGTCATCTTGTGCGTCGACGATAATTCGCGGCGCGAGGGTGAGCGCCGCCACGATGCATAAGGCAACCAGTAGTCGAAAACGTACAGAGATCACGTGAACCTATCGGCGTCATGGCGACCGCTGTGAGCCAAACGACCTATGTCACGCCATGCAATCACCGATCGCGGTTACCGCAACCCGCGGCGTCCCTGTTGGTGGTTCGTGCGACCATTGCAGTTTGCATTTGGGTTGCAGACCGCAATATTGCTGCGGTGCGTGTTTGTGGGGCCATCCACACGGTGGCTATTGCCCCGTGGTCGACCAATGCCACGGTTCACTCGGCAAGTTCACAAAGCCCCACTGCCCCGCATTGGACGCAAGCCACTGGAATCCTTGGTTTGAGCGGCTCGTCATTGATCCACCGTTGTAGGTGAAATCGATCGCCAGACCGCGTTCGTGTAGGGATTGTCCCGGACGCGCCGTTGGTGGACTGCAGGAGAAGGCTGGCTTTTCCCAGATGTCGTACTCGCTGGTTCCACAGTGGGCCTGGCGCAACTCGATTTGGCGGATGCTGTCTCGGTAGCCCCAACCGCCGAGGTCAATGCCGTCCGCCGCAGCGGCCGCGAGCATGCCCTCGACATTGGAGGCAATCGACACGTGGACCTGGATTCCCCGGACCGTCGTTATGTCAGCAATATCGGCAACGCTCGGCAGCGCCGCGCGCTCCTCAGCCGCCGCAATCGCAGCTCGGCGGGCAGCTTCTGCCCGAATTCGGGCCGCAATAGCTTCTTCTTGGCGCTGGATCTCCGCGGCGACTTCGCCATCGCGCTCTTCGATGATGGCCGCTTCGGCGAGACGAGCCTCCAGACGAAGTTCGGCAGCGACGACGAGCTCCGCCTGGGCGTCGTAGCTGGCCTCGAGTTCGACTTGGCGAGACTGTGCGAGCGATCGGGCGATTTGCGCGTCCTCGAGCGCTGTTTCTCGTTGACTCGCAACGAGTTCCGCTTCAGCACCGAGCGCGCGCATACGATCAACAGCATCGCTTAGCGAACCGGTCTGCAGTTCGATCAGGCTCCTTCGTCGCGCCGCGACCCAGGGCTCTACCGAGAGAACCGACGCGGCGTCTTCGGTGCCCGCTGCACTCTCTCCGGTGAACGACGCAACCGCGAGCGCTTGCACCTCTCCCTGAAGGACCAGAACCTCACCGGCGATCTCTTCTTGGCGAACGAGCGCAGCACTAGCTTGCGCCTCCGCGGAGCGCACCTGCTGATTCGCATCACTCAGTCGGGCTTCGTGTAGATCGACGAGCGCGTTGACATCATCGAGCGCCTGTGCAAGCTCGTCGAAACTGGCAGTCGCTGCGTCTAACTTGAGCGCTTGTTCGGCCCGTTCCTGCTGGATGGCCTCGCGCTCGGCCTTGAGCTCCTCGAGCTCGGCCGCCTCATCGGCGGTCTGGGCCCCGACAGCGAGTGTTGAGCCAACCAGGGCGAACGCGGCCAGAGCACACGCCCCGAGGGCGCGCAGAATAGGTGGTGACAACTCCGCAATCACTGAGCGAGAACCTAGTCGTTTCGGATCCCCACTACTCGGTTTTCTAAGAACTTTCTCGTCGCCGAGGATGCCTGGCCTAGCGGCCGTTCGTGCTCCAGTGCCACGACTCGCTCGGCAGGTTGAAGAAGCCGTAATTGGCGGCGTTGTTCGACAACCAAACGAAACAGGCAGATCCGCGCCAACAACTCTGGAAGTCGATGGCAAGACCACGCTCGTGCATGGACTGACCGGGTCGTGCGGTCGGGATTCGACACGAGCTTGGCGAGGACTCATAGACGTCGGGGCAACCGTTGATTACCCGCAGCTCAGCGGTGCGTTCTGGCGAGCGCCATCCGAAGCCGGTCAGGGTCACTCCATCGTCTCGCGCGTCTCGAATCATCCGACCCACCGCGTCGGCCACACTTTCGTGCACGGCCAGTCCCTCAATCGAAACGATCTCTCCCGAAGATGGCAACGGGGGTTGGGCGGCTGCGGCAGCTGCAGCAGCGGCCGCTGCGCGAGCGGCCGCTTCGGCTCGAATCCGTTTGGCGATCTCTTCTTCTTGCTGGCGAATCTCTGCGGCGAGGTCCGCATCGAGTTGATCGAGGAACTGCGCCTCGGCCAGGCGGGCCTCGAGCCGTGCCTCAACATCGAGTACCAACTGCACCTGGAGATCGACGGCTTCGGCGAGTTCGCCTCGACGCTGTTCCACCTCACCTTGGTTGACCACCGCAGCTTCGACCGCCCGTTGCAGGTCGGCCTCAACCTGTTCGGCCTCGCTATTCAACTGACGCACTCGATCGAGTGTGTCGCCAAGGTTGCCGGTCTGGAGTTGCACCAGTGAACGCCGGCGTGCCGCTTCGGTCGGGTTCTCATTGAGCAGAAGCGCTGTCAGGTCTTCACCGTTCTCGCCGCTCTCACCGGTAAATGACGCCACGGCCAGGTCCGAAACGGTCTGACGAAGAGTGGCCTGTTCCATCGCTATCTCCGCGATGCGTAGTTCCGCTTGCTGCACAAGCCGCTCGGCGCTTCGAACCGCTTGTTGGGCGTCAGAAAGGCGCGCTTCTTGCAAGTCGACGAGCGCATTGATGTCGTCGAGTGCCGTCAACACCTCTTCGAAGGTCGCCTGGCTTGCATCGACTTGGCTCGCAGCCTCGGCAAGGTCTTGTTGGAGCGCTTCGCGCTCCTCTTCCAGCTCTTCGAGGCGCAGCTCGTCATCCTCTTGTGCGGTCACCGCACCGGCGCCCAGCACGACGAGGCCACCCATGATCGTTAACGCCGCAATGGCGCGCAAGATTCGTCGATGAAGTGGCACGACCAAAGCCTGCCATTTGGAGGCTGTCCAAGCAACTCGGATGCCACCCAATGTGGTCACACAAGCGCTACTTGTGAACGCATGTCCGCGGGGCCGCTCCGCCTGAGAGACCAAGATCCGCAGAGCACACCGAGCCGAAGGCGAATGTGCGATTGCGTCAGATGATCACCGCTGCAGCTCGAAGGCGGAGAATCGCGGCGGAGCCGCTCCGCCTGAGAGACCAGCGGTACAGTCACCGCATGGTTTCCGACATCTTCAACGCTGATCACTGGCTTCCCGTCGACGGGTTCGACGAGCTCAGCGATATCACCTATCACCGGGCGAAGGCCCATGGCACGGTGCGCATCGCGTTCGACCGGCCCGAGGTGCGTAATGCGTTCCGACCACACACCGTTGACGAGTTGGCCCGGTGCCTCGATCACGCTCGGATGTCGAGCGATGTCGGTTGCGTGCTGCTCACCGGCAATGGCCCCTCCCCCAAAGACGGTGGCTGGGCGTTCTGCTCTGGCGGTGACCAACGCATCCGAGGTACGAGCGGATACCAGTACGCCGCGGGCGAAACCGCAGAGACCGTCGACCCTGCCCGTTCGGGGCGACTACACATCCTCGAAGTGCAGCGACTGATCCGTTTCATGCCCAAGGTCGTCATTGCGGTGGTCCCCGGTTGGGCGGTTGGAGGCGGCCACAGCCTGCACGTTGTTTGCGACCTCACCATCGCGTCGGCGGAACATGCGATTTTCAAACAGACCGACACCGACGTCGCGAGCTTCGACGGCGGTTACGGCTCGGCCTACCTCGCCCGGATGATCGGCCAAAAGCGCGCTCGGGAGATCTTCTTCCTGGGCCAGAACCACTCCGCCGAAGAGGCCCAGGCTATGGGCATGGTGAACGCGGTCGTTCCCCACGCGGAGCTCGAAGATTTCGCCCTCGAGTGGGGAGCCCTCGTCAACCAAAAGAGCCCGACTGGTCAGCGCATGTCGAAGTTCGCCATGAACCTCGTGGACGACGGCCTCGTAGGCCAACAAGTCTTCGCCGGAGAAGCCACCCGCCTCGCCTACATGACCGAAGAAGCAGAGGAAGGCAAAGAAGCCTTCCTACAAAAGCGCCCCCCAGACTGGTCCCCTTTCCCCTACTACTACTGATCTCCCGGCTTCGCCTCCAGCAGTCGCAATCCGAGCCTGACGGCTCTCGATGCTCGGTTGCTAGCCGGAGGCCGGCTCCGCTCGCACCGGCTACGCAGCTGCGAGCTACCCCAGAGTTCCGAGCGAAGCGAAGAACGAGCCCCAAGGCCCCGAGCGCACCCGCGAAGCCGACCCACCAACATCCTGACAGCGAAGCCAGCGAGGACCATCCGCGAAGCGGCCCCCGGAGGGAAGAAACAGCGCCGAACGGCCCACGAACGAGCGAAGCGAATGAGTGGGCCGTACAGGACTTGAACCTGTGACTTCCACCATGTCGAGGTGGCACTCTAGCCAACTGAGTTAACGGCCCGGGGCCGTCAATGTATCACTCTTGGGTGGTTTCCCACTACCAGTCGTTGCTGTTGGGTTGTGTGATTCCGGCCAGGAGCATTGCGGCTGCTGCGGCGCCTACGACGATGAGACCAATGCCCACGCCTTGAGCCGATTCCGCGCTATCGCTGAACACCGAGATGGCGGTGAGACCGAGAACGACAAGGCCGACAAGGCCGCCAATGATGGCGGTTGCTTTGAGGACGGTGTGGCGAAAGCCGACGAAGATGGGTCCTGCTGCAGCGGATCCGGCGATGCCGACGATGACGGTGACGGTGCCTTCGCCGCGTTCCCAACCCGACGCGTTGACTTCCCCTGTTACCCACGCGAGGAAGGATCCGACGATCATGGCGATTCCGGAGAGAAAGATGAGCACGGCGCTGATCCGGTCGCGAACCGGGACTGGTGGTTCCGCTGCCGTGGGGACTGGCACGATATCGGTGGTGGTGGATTCGACTGGCTGAAAGCCGATCTCTCCAAGTCCCTGTCCAGCTCTGGTTCGAGGAGTCGGTGCCGGTCGCCCCAGTTCGATCTGTACGTCCGGATGCCCGTCTAGCGGGGTGGTCACCGAGGCTGGGAGGCGAGGTTGGGTTCGCACTCGTTCGACCGTGGTGTCCGGGCTAGGAGTGAGTGGTTCGGGCTTGCTGATGCGAATCTGGTCGGGTTCTCGCCGAGCAACCAGGTTGTCGATGGCACGGTTGACTTCGGGCGTTGGCTCGTCGTGGGTAGCCCATCCGTCGTCGGGCTCCGAGACGCTCGCATCGTTTTCATGATCTGGCGTCGGAGTGCTAGTGGGTTGAGCCTCTGGCGGGGTTTCCTCGTTGGCGATCACGTCGATGGTCGGGGCTGGTAGGTCGTCCGCCGGTTGGGCGTGATGGCCGTTTAATCCGTTGACCCCGATGAGCGGTGTGGGCATCTGCCCATTCAGCTCAGGCTCGTCCTGGAGAGTGACAGTCGCGGTTTCGACTACGTCGGCTGTTGTAGGAACCTCCACTGTTGTAGGAACACGGTGATGGGCGACTTGTGCCATCGGAGGTTCGGCTACGACCGGTGCTGGGAGTGAGAATCGGTTTCGGTATCCCTCGTCTGGATGGTCTTCGGGCGGGTACCACTTTCCGTCGGAGGCCATCCACCAACCGGGCCCTTCGAACACGTCGCTCATCGGTGCCATACCTTATGGCACGAATTGACTTGACGTAGCGCCGGTAGCTCCACGGTTCCTCTGGGTCTCCTGGACATTGAAACTGACGTATAGAGCGCCGGGCGGGATTTGAACCCGCGACTGTACGGCTTTGCAGGCCGTTCCC
>CAZLWE010000021.1:0-49628 GCA_964562985.1 uncultured Acidimicrobiales bacterium | reverse complement strand
AGTGCCGCACGCGAGCATCGCCACGAGGACCAATCCAATAAGCACAAACGTGCTCGAGGCGTTCGCGCCCAGCGGAAGGCGTTTGACGTTTGACCGCTCGTTGATATCGCCGCCCATGGGTTTTCTATCGGCCTGCTCTTGGTGCGCGTGAGGCACCCCCCCCCGGCGCGCGCAACATGTCCCGGAACTAGCTCGCCGGTATTTGTTCGAGTACGAGCCGGCTGTCGGTCTGGCGCACGCCAGCATCTTCCCGCATGACATTGAGCAACTGGTTGAGGTCATCGGTTGACGCGACGCGGGCTCGAACTCGGAAGTCCAGTGGCCCGGTGAGGTGGAAACACTCGACCACTCGCGCGTCGCGTGCCACGAGCTCCATGAAGGACTGACGGTCACCACCGTCGGCCAGCCACACGTCAATACTCGCCTCGATCGGCCTGCCCAGTGCGGTGTGATCGACCTTGGCTTCAAAGCCCACAATGATCTTGCGATCAACCAGTCGTTGGAGCCTCGCACCTGCAGCGTTGGGGCTGAGCCCCACCTTCTTCCCCAGCTCACGTTGGGTTATTCGTCCCAGTTTTGCCACGACATCGATTATTTCTCTGTCAATCTTATCAATCACAGTGCTTTCAACTGTAGTGGGCCGCCGGAACGTCCGAAACCAGTGCCAAATGCAGTCAAAAGTGGGTCATGGTGTCTCTCGTACCCATCGCTACGTGAGAAAGGCCGCGAGATGACCAAGAACCCGAACACCGAATTTCAGCAGCTGCTACAAGCCTGGAACGACCACGAAGACCTCCGAAAGCAGGGCGGTCCCATCGATCGCCTGGTCGCTTCGCGCTCGCAACTCGACCACGCGCGCCGACAACTTGCGCTTGCGGCCTAGACCGGCATCGGCCATCGCCGATCCGCCCAGCACTTAGGATTGCTCATGGCCATCGTGATCGCACCACACTTCACCGTGCCCGATCATGAGCTCGCCTGGAAGTTCACCACCTCGGGCGGTCCCGGTGGCCAGCATGCGAACAAGGCGGCGACCCGGGTCGAACTCACCTGGAACGTCGAAGAGTCGCTGATCCTGACCGAAGCCAAACGCGCCCGCCTGCTGGAACGAGTGGGTCCGATTCTACGAATCGTCGTCGATGCGGAGCGATCGCAGCTACGTAACCGCGAGATCGCCGAACGTCGCCTCGCCGAACGAGTTCGTGGAGCGCTGGCGACCCAGAAGAAGCGCCGCCCAACCAAACCAACCCGAGGATCCAAACGTCGCCGGGTCGAAGACAAACGCAGAAGGTCTCACACCAAGGCCAACCGTCGCCGCCCATCATTTGACGACTGATGACGTGACGGCTGACCACCCCGATGTGACGGCCGCACACCTCAGAATGCAGCGACAATATGGCCATCGTGCCGTTAAGAAAGATCATGAAGACAGCAACTCAAATTCACGCAGGCGTCAACGCGAGTCGAAACGCTGCCCAGGCCTCCGGACGATGGGCGATGGGCATGTCGCGCCACGGCGTCGTTGCCGCTGAGCGGTTCGCAGCAAAGCCACAAACGCGAACCAGTGTTCGCCAAATCGCGAGTCTTTTCTCAGGGACGGCCATCATCGGCCTGGGCGTCTCGTTGTTCATCCATAGTGGACTCGGGGTACCCGCCTACGACGTGTTGTTGAGCGCGGTTCGTGATCGTCTCGACATCAGCCATGGTCAAGCCGGTTGGCTGGTCACTGGGACCCTTTTTCTCGTCGCAACCGCGCTCGGACAACGACCAAAGATCAGCGGGCTCTTTTTCCTGGTCACCGCCGGCGTGTCCGTCGATGTTTGGATCCACCTGATCAACGATCCGGAACCACTCGCCATCCGTATGCTCTTCGTGGTATTCGGCACGGCAGCCATCGCCATGGGCGTTGCGCTAGTCGTTCACGCCGGACTTACCGGAGGTTCGATCGAACTGCTCATGCGGGCGGGTGAGGTTCGTGGGCACGATCCGTTCCGGGTCCGTCAACTTCTCGAGTTCGGGATTGTCGTGCTCGGCGTCCTCTTGGGTGGCGACCTCGGCTTTGCGACCATCTTCTTCGTCGTGGCAATGGCACCGATGCTTCGCGCCGGTCGACAAGCACTCGAGGATCACCGCCGTGGCCGAATCGAGCGACTCCGACCCCTCTGGGACTAGGGCAAACGGGCCAAAAGGCTCAGATGACCTATATGAACGACGTGTCCATCTACCGAAATTACTACTAATGACGGGACAAGCAACAGACATGGCGGAGCGCTCGATGACGAACGATTGGGCAAGAGAAATCAATTCTTCCGAACGCGCGTTACTGCAGTTGATTCGACGCTCGCGCGCGCAGTTCGTGCTCTTCACAAGCGCTGCCATCGCCGCGGCCACCACCATCGTGACAGTCACGCTCTTCGCCAAGTTCGGCGTTGGGCCAGACGAGGTCGCGTGGCGCGTCGGGTTCTGGATCTCGATCATCTTGCCCATGATCTTTGGACCGGTCCTACTCAACACCATCGCTCGGCTCGTATCTCTCTTGGACTGGGTTGGAGAAGAGTTTCAATCACAGGCACAGCGCGACCCACTCACGTCATTGCTGAATCGGCGCGGGCTCAATGACGCCCTCGCGCAAGCCGAGCTTGCTCCCGAGGCATCCGTGGTTGTCATTGACATCAATCGGTTCAAGTGTGTCAACGACGAGTACGGACATGACTTCGGAGACAAGACACTTGTTTACGTAGCGCGATGGCTACGGGACGCAGCGGGCCGTGGCTCCCTCGTAGCGCGGCTCGGCGGTGACGAATTCATCGCAGTTACCCCGCCGGGCGTCACATTCGCGCTCAACCCGACCCTATTGGTCGACGACGTACCAGTGTCGATCGCAGCCGGCACAGCGCCGCTCGGCTCCGACTTTGGGGAAGCACTTCGCCAGGCCGACAAGAACCTGTACGCAGCCAAACGAAAATCCCGGATGGACGACGCGGCCTAACTAGCCCGCGAGGCCCTGCGTCGCATCTCCCTTCACGACCAGAACGTGATGGTGATACGGGATCTCGATGCCCTCCGCATCGAAGGCCTTCTTGATCTCTGCTCGCACACGTCTCGCTACAGCAAATTGTTCTGATGGCTCGGTCTTTACACGCGCACGAATGACCACGGCGCTCGCCCCCAACTCCTCTACGCCGAGCACCTCAGGCTCATCGATAATCGTCGCCTCGGGTGCTCCATGGAGCCAGATCTCGTCGAGAACACCTTTGATCACTTCCGATGCATGATCGATGTCGTCGTCGTAGGAGATGCTGATATCGAAGACCGACCGCGCCCAGATTTGCGAATAATTGCCCACGCGTTGGATCTCGCCGTTCGGAATTGTCCACAGGACACCTTCCCAGTCGCGAAGGCGAGTCGTTCGGAACCCAACCTCAACCACCTTTCCGGTCGCACATTCGACGTCGATGATGTCGCCCACGCCGTACTGGTCTTCAATGACGACGAATATCCCGGCGAGAAAATCTCGAACGATCGACTGCGCGCCAAAACCGATCGCAATCGAGGCGATACCCGCGCTCGCAATCAGCGGGGCGAGAGACACGCCAACCTCCCCGAGGATCACGAAGATGGCCGTCGTCCAAACCACGATCGACACCAAACTCTCGAGAAGCTTGCCCAGTGTGATTGCCCGCTGGAGTGACCGATCGGTCCGATCTGTAGACGACGAGATCAGACTCACTCGACGACGAAGGGAACCCATCGCGACATCATCGCTCGCCCGACCACCCGCACTTCGCTCGCCGACCTCGGCAACGAACCGACGAACAACCCGACGCAAGAAGCGGCTCACGATCCACGCCAAGACCAGAACGAAGAGAATGCGCAGCGGACGATCGACGAACCAACTCGCGAGCAACGCCCACGTTTCGTTGTTGGTTTGGCGAAACACCCAATCACAAATCAGATTCTGATCGTCACCGCATGCCTCGATGACCTCTTGGAATCCAATCGTGACGTGTTCGAATATGTTGTCCATCGGCCCTCCGCGAGTACGGCTCCATCTTGGCTGCGCGGACCACCCAAGATGTCGATGCACGTGCCGCGTTCTGCCTTCGACGGCATCGCACCGCGCGCATAGCCCCAGCTACTACAGTGTTGCCCATTGGAGAGGGCCGCATGCGGGCGTTTGCAGGAGAACCTCACCACATGTCAACGAACGAATCCGTACACCTTGCGCCGGAGCGGGACATCGACCAGAGCATGCTGCTTCAAGCCGCGTTGGCGCAGTTGAAGCAACTAACGGACCGAGTGGTTGCCCTGGAGGCATCCCAGGCAAATGCACAAGCACGAACTGTCGTACACACGTCATCTCCGGCTCGCGGGCGAGATCCGTTCATGCACCGCCAAACCGGATGGCAACCGACGCGATAGACCAAAGAGTACGCACGCCTCAACGCTGCGCTGGCTGACGGCTTTAGGCGGACTCGGTCGTCTCTTCTTCGTCTTCGACCGTCTCGAGTTCAGCATCTTCTGCTTCGATCTGGTTGAGTAGCCCTTCAAGCTCCTCAAGCGCTTCGCGTGCCTCGCTTTGCAAGCGATCGAACTCCGCGAAATCAGGTAGCGCCTCTTCGGCCGCATCGAACATCGCAAGGACTTCAGCCAAGCGGGCCGCCAGCTCGCCGCCCCCGGCGCCAAGTTCGAAACTTCCCGACGGCAGGTCGGAGCCATCGTCGGTAGGCGCCTGACCGAGCAGTGGCGGCGCTCCGCCAAGCAACGCGGTCGTTTCCTCGGGCGTGAGGTTAAACAACTCGGCGAGAGCTCCGGCGTAGGTCGGAGCAAAGCCGATCCGGTCGCCTTGCACGACGGCCACGAAGGTCACCTCAGGTTCGGTGATCTGATTCGGATTCTCCGCAGGCGGTTCGCGGCGTACAAAGAACGGCCGTACGTAGACCACCGTGTCTTCGATCAGCAGCACCTGCAGGTTTCCAGATAGGAACTGTGAACCGCTTTGACCCAGCTCCGTGCTCTCCTCAGAGATTCGTGGATCTGCATTCAGTGTTTCATCGACCTGGAACGGGCCCGTGACCAAGACGTTGCCGCCGGTACTCATCTCATACTCACGCAACTCGAGTTGGCCCGTCTCATCGGTGCGGCCAACAAAGTACGAGGTCAACTCGCGCAAGCCACCCGCAGGCACAAACGGACGGGAGATCAAGAAGCTCACTTCGTCTTCATCGGGAAGTCGTGTCAGCTGGTAGTAAGGATCGACGGGGCGGCTGCGGTCCGGGACGATCCGTGGGTTCGCAGGGTCGGTGCGATCGATTCGGGTGATGGCGTTTCCCGCTGATTGGGAGTCGGAGTTGTCGGCGACGGCCCACGCCAAGTCACCCGAGAAGAAGTCGCTTACGTTGTCGAGGTAATAGCGGCCCCACATGCCGGTCTGCACGATGAACAGGTCCTCGGGGTAGCGAAGATGCGTGCTGATTTCTTCCGGCATGGCCGAAGCGCTTTGGAAGAGGTCACCAAATACCTGTCGGTAGGAATTCAAGATCGGGTCATCTGGATCGACAACGTAGAAATCGACGTCACCGTCGTAGCCGTCGACGACGACCTTCACCGAATTACGCACGTAGTTGAAGTTGCGCAAAAGACCCGAATCGCTCGGTAGCTGCTGAATGTTCGCAAATTCGCTGTAGGGGAAACGATCCGAGGTCGTGTAGGCGTCGATCACATAGGAGATTCCACCGTCGACGACGACCGGATACGGGTTCGAATCGAACTGCAAGAAGGGAGCGACTCGTCGAGCTCGTTCGGTGACGTCACGAGCAAAGATGACTTCGGTCTCGTCGGTCACGATGCCCGAGATCAACGGCTCGATCGCACCGAACCGGAAAGAGAACGCTAGGCGAGATAGCAAGCTCGACATGGGTATGCCGCCATCGCCGGTGTACTCAGCACCGTCTGGGTCGAACTCGCCCGACGTGGTACCGGTTACGGCGTATTGATCGATTCCTTCGCCGAAGTACACCTGCGGCTGATCGATAAAGACTTGTTCTTCCAGTTGGTTATTGAGCGGCGCGTCGCCGATCAAGAAGTTTGGTTCGCCGGTGGCGTTCGCGTCGTTCGCAGGAGCGAGCACTAAGCCGTACCCATGGGTACGAACCGCGTGGCGGACCTCCCATGAAAGGCTGGCCTGGTCGCCGAGTTCACGGACCCCGACCACGACCGGGGTGGTCCTGCCTTCAATGTCGTAGCGGTCAATATCTACGCGCTGTCCAAAGTCGTTGTAAATCTCGCGGTCTCGCTGCAGCAACGTGAACGAATCATCGACGATTCGCGGATCGAGCAGGCGCACGTTCGACAAGATGTCGCCGCTGGCCAGAACCTCTTCGCGGGTGAGCGGGGCCTCATCGAAGGTGAAGTCGCCCGCAGTAACGTTGTCGAGCCCAAGTCCATCACGGGTGGCCGCGATGTGGCGCTCGATGAATTCGCCTTCACGGGCGAGTTCGTCGGGTGCGACCTGGAATTGCTGGATCACGGCGGGGTAGATGCTGCCCGCCACCACGGCGATCAAAGCCCACAGACCCACCGCGATCGAGGGAAGTGCCCAACCGCGCCGCCAGATATTGGCTACTAGCAGCAATACTGAGAACAGCGAGATCAATAACAGCAACTGAATTGCCGGCAGCGATGCATTCAGATCGGTGGAGAACGCGCCACGCGCAAACCCTTGGGTCGAACCGAGAAGTTCAAACCGTTGCAGGTAGTAGTCGCCAGCTTTGAGGGCTGCGAGGATCGCCAGGATGAGCGAAATGTGTGCCTTGACCTGCGGTGTGGTCCGGCGGTCGATCGTTTGGATCCGGATGCCACCATTGATGTAATGCCAGATCGTCGTGATGATGCCGATGATGATGAACGCCGCAAAGAACCACGACACCACAAAGGTGAGGAACGGCAGGCGGAAGACATAGAAGGAGAGGTCACGACCGAAGACCGGATCTATTTCGCCGAAGCTGATCGGGTTGGTGAAGAGCAGCCACTCGTTCCACTGCGCCGCGGCACCAGCGCCAGCCACCAAAGCGAAAAAGCCGGCGATGGCAAACCGCACCAGCCCATTGCGACGGCCGACCGTTTCATGCCAGCGGGCAAGAAGTTCCTCTTCGGGGCCCGGCGGCCGCAAAGCGGGCGCGATTCGATCCGCAATAACCAAGTTGATCCACGCCAAGACAAAGAAGATCGCTACGAAAATGACCGATAGCACGACCTGTGCACTGAGAATGCCGGTCCAGATTGACGTGCGTTGCAGGTCTTCGAACCAGAGGAAATCGGTGTACAAGGAGAAGATCCCGCGCAGGGACGCAAGCACGACTAGGAGCATGACGACGAAGACAGCGCCGATCACCCGGCGTCGTCCCGAGTGAACCACTTCAGTTGGGGGGTCCACGGCTTCGCTACTCATGGCATCGTAAGGCTATCGGAGCCAGCGTCGGAGCGGCTGTCGCGGCAGGCGAAAGTCCAATGACTCTAGGCACGTGGTTGGCGCTGTTCCTAGGATGCGGCAGAGGTTGAGCCGTCGGCGATGTCGCTCACACACGCTTCGACCGCGGTGGTCTTGATCTCGCGATAGATGCTTCGCATCGAGTCAACGGCCGCTTCAGAGTCGGTATCCCCCGACAACGCGTCGGCCACTTTGCGCCTGATCTCGTTTACGAAGTCCACTACGGGGTGTGGCGCGGCTGCGCCTCCTCCGAGATATTCGCTACTCGCAGCCCAATACTGGTCGACCTGGTCAGTCGCGTCGCCGAGCAACTCATACACGCTCGGGATTTCGTCGGATCCCTTGAGGGTCGACATCACCCGACTCTGCTCATCAGCGAGGACTCGCTTGAGGCGACGTGTTCCCTCCGATCCATTGATCGCAAGGACGGCGTCGGTACCGGAATCGTCCTGCTCATCGGGTTCCGCCTCGACATCATCTTGTTTGTCGTCGTTCGCTGCGTCTTGCGCGTCGTCGGCATCTGCGACATCGTCGTCGATCGCACTCGAACTGCGGAGACTCGCGAACAACGCATCGACCGAGTCGGATTCGTCGATGTCGTCGTCGGCCTCGTCAGAAACCGTCTCGGCTTCAACCGGGGCGTCAACGGATTCGTCCTGCTCATAAGAGTCGTTGACTTTTTTGTCTTCGGCGTCCTGGTCCTCGTCGTCAGATGATCGGATGTTCGTCGCGTCCCGACCGGCAGCAGGATGACCGCCGGTCTCCACCTCGGAGCGGGCCTTATCGAGCGAAACAACCGGGGCAAGGGACCCATCGCCATCGTCGTCGTGTTCGTCGTCGGTCGAACCCTCGCTGGCCTCGTGCTTACCGATAGCTTCAGCCGGGGCTTCGGTGGCCCCATCATCGGAAGCATGCTGGTCGTCAGCATCTGATTCTTCAGCGGCCTCATCGACTTCTTTTGCTTCTGCGCGGCCCCGAGCTACCGGTTTGCTTGGCTCGTCGGGTTGCGTGCTCGTTGGAATGGCTTTCGACGTCAGAGCCTTGTTGGTCGGGGTTGGCGGATTCACCACCGGCACGGGTCCAGTGTCGAGCAGGCCGGTAAGACGCGCGGTTTCGATCTCCGCTTCGAGTTCCTCGATGGTGGTTTCCGTTACCGAGTGGCCGGCGGTCTCGGCCGCCGCCCGAGCCTCTGACATCGAAATCTTGAGCTCTTCGGTGATCTCATCGAGTGCGCGACGGACCGTCTCATGCGATGCCATCAGGCGTTCACGGCCAGCGCGAAGCTGTTCTATCTGTCGGCGTGCCGCTGTCCGACGCCGAGCGAGGTCCTCCAAAATTTGGCGGCGGGTTACCTCGGCATCTCGAATGATCCGATCCGCCTCCTGGCCTGCCTCGTCTCGAGACAACGATGAGGCGGACCGCAGCGCTTCCGCATCTCGTTCGGCAGCGGCCACAATGCCCGCCGCCGCCTCGGAGGCCTCCACCTCACGCGCCGAACGAAGCTCGTCAGCCTCGTCTCGAATTTTCTGTGCGGTGGCATCAGCGGCCATCGACCGCTCAGCATGGAGTTCTTCTGCCGCAGCCCGGATGTCGTCGGCCTCCGCCTCAGCTTCGGCGATTCGGTCGGCGGCGGCTGCGCGTGCTTCAGCCAGCACTCTGGCTGCATGCTGACCTAGCTGTTCGGTGAGGGTTTCCTCGTCGATGTCCGCGGGCGCTGCGTCTACGACTGGTTCAGCCACGTTCGCCAGCGATGTCTGCGCTGCCTCCAGCTCGGCCGTCAAGCCTTCGCGTTCGTCCATGAGCGCCGCCACCGTGTCGGCGGCAGCCCGAAGATGTTCACGCACACTTTCGGGATCGAGCCCTCCACGACGTTTGGTCTCGAAGGCAGCCGAAGCGATCTGTTCTGGCGACAAGAACTCGTTCACACCACAGATGGTAAACGCCTGGCTCCCGAAGAACGGTGACCGAGGGGTCTACCCCGTAGTTAGAGTTGCCCGTCGACAGGCAATTGGTCGACGTTTCCACCGAATTCAGCGATGACGTCAAGCGCTTCAGCCAGGGTAGAAACCCCTTCGACTCGAAGCTCGGGAAGGGCGCTTTGGGCTTCCTCGAGGTTCCCAACTGGCACGATGAACACATCGGCTTCAACCTCTTGAGCGGCGAATGCCTTCTGGTGCGATCCACCGATTGAACCCACGTTGCCGAATCGATCGACAGCACCGGTGGCCACGATGTTGGCCCCACCGGTGAGGTCGCCTTCGGTTAGTACATCGAGCACGCTCAGCGAAAAGGCGAGACCAGCCGATGGCCCGCCGATTTCCTCGGTCGTGAAACTCACGTCAATCGGTAGATCGGCATCACGGAACTGTGTGTCAGCGAAGGCAATACCAGCCCGCTCCAGGGCTCGGGTCCCGAGCGTCACGTCGACGGAAACGGTGGTCTCCTCGCCGTTGACCAGTCGGATGACGTCTACGGCTGCATTGTCTCCGGAACGAAGTCCTGAAAGAGCCTCAACGAGCGTTCCGAACGAATCGATGTCAGTGCCATTGAGGCCGACGATACGATCGCCGCCTTCGAGGATGCCGACCGCCGGGCCACCTTCAACGACATCGTCAACCACGGCTCCACTGCCGTCTTCTGGGGCACCGCCATCGCGCGAGATTCCGAGAAAGCCGGCGGTGTCGTCGGTGACGACTACGTCGAAGGTTTCCGTTTCCTCGCCAGGGCGACCGGCGACGAGAGTCAAGGTGTCGTTCGCTTCGACATCGCTGAGCACGTTGAAGAGGTCGTCAGCGGTCAGGACCGGGACGCCGTTGACCTCGGTAATCACGTCGTTTCGAGCAAAGACGCCATCGACAGCGCCGCCGGGAACGACATCAACAATGACCACTCCCGCCGGGTCGACCGTGTCGAAACCGAGATGATCCAACGCGGCGGTGATCGCCAAGTTCTGCGAGGTCAGCATCAGTTGTGCGTTCTCCTCGCGTTGCTCGTCGAGCGTTCGGCCTCGAAGAAGAACGTCTTCATGAAGGATCACGTCGCTCGGTTGGAACTGTGAGACGAGCCAGTCGATCGGCGTCAAGCGGCGTTGGTGGACAGTGACGAAGCTGACCTCGCCCGGACTCTCAAACCTGTCGGCGCCATCCACCTCGATGAACGGCTCGGTCTCAAAGATATTGCCCGGCTCAAGAACGAGGAACGGCAGTTGAACCAAAAACAGGGCAGCCGTTCCAGCAGCGAACAGAAAACAGACGAACGCGAAAACCTTGGTTCCGCGGGTCCAGGGCTCAAACTCATCCGCTGGGCCACCAACGTGAGAATCTTCGGCTACTTTTTGAGGGACATCAACCATGTCTCTCACCGGCCGATCCCACCCGTGCCACCGTCAACGCCGATGCGGCGCAATGCCATGACGCATTTCGCCAATTCGCTGTTCGGTTCACTCAACAAGCATCGCATGTAAATTCATGAACACCTCATCGCCCCAGCAACTTCCAATCGAACCGAAACCGGAGCGATCGGTCTTGCAAAAGTTGGGTCTCGGCTTCGAGCCGCCCAAACAAGCCGAGTATGGCGCCGACGCCTACCCGTCCATCCTTCGACGGGTTGCCTCGGTCTTCTTACTCATCTTGCTCGCCGTGTTCATCGGCATTGCAATAGCGGGCGTATTCGGAGCCGTAATCCTGGTTGTCGGATTCCTCTTAGAGCAAGCCATCAGCGGCTAGGGCGAAGCCCGGGACCTAGCGGCCGAAAAGGCCTCGACGAGGGGCTTCTACTTCGACGTTCTCTGCAATGTCGTCAGCAAGGCTCTGGACCTCGGTGGATTCAACGGCATCTTCGGTCGCGCCGAAGAGTCCGCTCGATTCGGAGGGAACCTCTGGTGGGGTGAGTTCTTCAACTTCGGCTGCGTTTGTGGCGAAGATGTCATGGCTTGCAGTGGCTTCCTCTGCGACGTTGGCGCCTGGGGCCTCCGTTTCGGCAACCGGTACGACCGGTTCCAAGGGCTCACTGTCGATCGGATTAACGCTCGAGAGAGGGGTAACCGTCGAACCAAGGTCGTTCGTCGTCGTTCCGAGGTCGGTCGCGGCGTCTGCGGCAGCGCCACCGGCCGTCGCTACCTCGACGCGGTAGTACGGCTTGAAATCGTAACGGATTTCTTCGGTCTGGAAGATCCGAGGGCGCTCGACGGCGTCAACGTTGCGTAGACGCTCGGCGGTAACAATCGCGAGATCGAGATCCACACATTCCTCAAGCCCAGACGAGCCATCAGCTTTTTGATACACCACTATGTACGACATGTCTTGCTCCAAGATTTGTTTCGCTGCGTGCCCTATCGGCGCACTCGTGTTCAAATTGAGAGTCGAACCGATAGCTGCATCGGAACACGTACGTGTCTGAACTGCGCGCCAAGGTCATTCTTGCTGAGGCGAATGGCGATGTCACGGCACTGCGCTCTTCGCTGGTCGACTCTGACCCGACCGTCCGAGCCGCGGCGCTTGGGGCGCTGCACCGTTCAAACCAGCTCGAAATAGGCGACCTCGAAGCAGGAATCACGGACCCGGATCGAGCGGTCAGATGCCGCGCAATCGAGTTGAGTATCAACCAACCCGAGATCACCATTGCCGATCTCTTGGACGATGACGACGACTTGGTGGTCGAAACGACAGCGTGGGCGCTGGGCGAACGGACCCCGGCCGATGCGGAGACGGTCCGTCGGCTCAGCGCAGTCGCCCGCGACCACGAAGTGTCGATATGTCGCGAGGCGGCGGTTGCCGCCCTCGGAGCCATTGGTCACCCCGATGGCCTGAGCACCATTCTCGCAGCTATGTCCGACCGCGCTCCTGTCCGTAGGCGAGCGGTTCTGGCCCTCGCCCCTTTCGGCGGCGATGCGGTGACATCTGCGTTACAAACGGCTCTCAGTGACCGAGACCGTCAGGTGCGACAGGCTGCCGAAGACTTACTCGGCCCCGAGATCTAACGAACAGAGGCACCACTGTCGCAAAGATGGGACGGTAAGCGTGTAAAACAACCTTCGGTGGTCTAACTCTGGCTGCCGTGAGGAGCCGTGTGGCCGAACCGAAGATCCCGGGCTACTCCATAGTCGAACGACTTGGCAGTGGAGGATTCGCCACGGTCTACCGCGCGCTCGCTGATGAGTCCCAAACCGAGTGGGCGATCAAGGTCCTCCATGGGCACGCCGCGGCCACCGATGATCTCAAACGTTTCCAGCGCGAACGCACCACTATGCAGGCGCTTCACCACGACAACATCGTGTCCGTGCACAGTCACGGAGAAACCGAAGACGGCATGCACTTCACGGTGCTCGAGTACGTGGGCGGAGGCTCGGTTCGCGACAGCATTCGTGCCAACGGGTCAATGCACTGGGGCGAAGCGATGTCGATCGGTGTGCAGATTTGCGCCGCCCTCGACATTGCACACCGCAACGGTGTCCTTCATCGCGACGTGAAACCAGCCAACATCCTGCTTGACGACGACACTGCGAAGCTCACCGATTTCGGTATCGCACGCCTCGTCGGGCAAACCGCGGTTACCAAGGCGCAGTCGATCATTGGGACGCTCGCCTACACCCCACCCGAGCTCTTTCACAACAAGGCTTTCGACGGCCGCGGCGACATCTACCAACTGGGGGTAACGCTCTACGAGATGTTGCTCGGACGAGCACCGTTCACCTCCGCTGCATCGGAAAATAAGGCGACTGTCATCCGCCGAATTCTCGAGAACCCCGCACCACCTTTGGCCCAGTTCGACATTCCCACGGAACTATCCGATCTTCTCGACGAGGTGCTCGCGAAAGATCCCGCCGACCGACCCCAGACGGCGGCGCGTTTCGGCGAGCGCCTCAATGCGGTCGAGGTGGCCCTTGGGCGTCCAGCCACACAACCGATCGGCGAGGTGACTGCGCCGTTCTCGGTGTTCGACGAAGACTCTGGCGTGGTCGACGTTGAGGACCAGGTACAGCCTCCGGGTACGGAACCTCCAAGCACCGCCGAACCTGCATTGGAGGTCCCGCAGTTCTCAATCGCGGAGAAGGATTCCGACGCCACAATTATCGAGCCCCTGCCGGAGGTGACCGACGTCCACGGCCAGACGCCGCCAGCGGTATCGCCAGGACCGGAACCAATTCATGAGCTCGAGCGGGCTGAGTCGCTCGCACCTAAACCGACGGTAGACGCAACAGCGGCCCCGGCCTCCACAGAGAGAAGCGCTGGGCGATGGCCGCTCGCGATAGGAATTCTGTTGCTCGTCATCGCCGGCGTGCTGATCGGCACCCAACTCGTCGGGTCAGGCGATGACGGCGGCGATGTGCAAACCGACGCGACCGAAGGCGTCGTCGAGGACGATGCCGGCGACCCCGAAGAGGACGCCGTGGCCACCCCGACGGTGTTTGTACCGTTCGCCGAGGAGGCCTTCACCGGCCCTGACCAGCCCGAAGGAATCGCATTTGGGTCGGTGACTAATTCGGGAGGCCTCACCATCGTCGGGGCGGCAGGGAGCGGAACCAATGCAGCGTCTCAGCGCCCCGAATTGTGGACCGTCGGGCCGATCGATGGCGAACTCCAGTCTGACCACCGGCCGAATTTTGCTCGCGATGATTCCGCCATCACCACCGGCCAGCGATCGTGGGATATTGGCGTCATCGACCGAGAGACCTTCCTTGTTGTCGGCGACTCGACCGGTGATGGAGGGACCGACGGCCTCGCGTGGTTTGGTGCGATATCAGGTCAGTTCATCCCCGTCACCGACGACAGCTTCGTCGGGTCAGGTGCAGACTCGTTGCGCAGTGTCGAGGCCGTGGGCCAAGACTCCTTCCTGGTAGCCGGCAGACGAACATCTGCCGGTGTGGCGATTCCGTCGCTCTGGCGGGTGACCCGTACCACCGGCGCCTGGGCCGACTCAGAGTGGGTCGTCCTCGACATCGGAACCTCGGGCGGTGGAACACTTCACGATGTGGCGATCGATGGCGATCTCGCCGCGGCTGTAGGCGTCGAGAACATCGATGGTGTAGACAGCGCCATCATCAAGATCAGACGCAGCGGCGAATGGCAGAACCTCCTCGCTCCCATCGCTGGCGCAGAGCTGTGGGGGGTGACCATCAGTGGAAACCGCATCGTCGCCGTCGGGACACAGGATGATTCGGGCTCAACGACCCCCATTGCCATCGTTGCCGACCCCGTTGGGATTGGTTCGCTGCACACGCTTCCCCTTCGCGGCTCCACGGGAATCGCTCGCGACGTCCTGACACGGGGGGACGGAACCGTCATCGCAGTCGGGAACGATGACGACGCTGACATGTCGGGCGGAGGTATCTGGGAGTTGCTCCCAGGCGACGAGCTACCCGAGGACCGCTGGACGACGCGGGCCAGCGGAGACCTCGCAAACAGGGACGGATTCCGCGAGCTCTGGTCGATTAGTGAGTTTGATGATCAACTCTTTGTGTTCGGCCGATCTGAGGCAGACGGTCAGCGCCCGGCAGGAGCCTGGATGCTGAACCTCGGATAGCTCATTACTCGTCGGGCCACGCCGTTCGTCCGAGCAACCCAAGCATGCGCTGCCACGCTGGTGCATCTTCTGGCGGCTCGACCGAGTTGGCGAATTGGTCGGAGTCGCGTAGCTCGTCGAACATCGGCAGGAGAAATTCGAGAACGGACTCCGCTAGCTCGTCGGGGATCTCGATGTCGATGTTGGTCGCATGGGCAAGATCCCACGCGTGTGTGAGGACATCGACCAGGCGGAACCTTGCGACCGTGGAACCCAGCTGGGGACCCGTCGGGTGTTGCAGGGTTGTATCCATCGCTCCGGGGGCACGGAGCGCCTCGATTGCTGCGAGCGCCGTCCCACGCCATGTTGCAACGGGGTTCGGACCCAGAATCGAAATATCGATCGCGACCACGTCGGGGAGCGGCTTTCCGTGGAACAACAGCGGCACGGCTGCATCGCCGAGTACCACGTGACTAATCAGCGACTGCACGTCCCAGTCGGCGCATGGTGTTGAAAGTTCGAGCTGTTCGTCGTCGACCTGTGTGAGCACCTGGCCAAAGATCGCCATGGCGGCGATCGCGTCCTCCGCGGGATTTACTCCCACTCGGCTGCATCTCGCAATCTCATTCCCATTCGATTGTTCCCGGAGGCTTGGAGGTGATGTCGTAGGCGACGCGGTTTACCCCGGGGACCTCGTTGATGATTCGGTTCGACATGCGATCGAGCAGTTCGTAGGGCAGACGGGCCCAATCTGCGGTCATCGCGTCTTCCGAGGTGACCGCTCGGATGATAATTGCGTCGGCATAGGTGCGCTCATCGCCCATCACTCCGACCGAATTGATGCCTGGCAAAACAGCGAATGCCTGCCAAATCTCACGCTCGAGACCCGCATTGCGGATCTCCTCGCGGACGATGAAGTCGGCCTCTTGCAACAAGGCGACCTTCTCGGGCGTGATCTCGCCGATGATGCGCACGGCAAGGCCGGGGCCGGGGAAGGGCTGACGCCAGACGATCTCATCGGGCAGGCCAAGCTCGGTACCGACCGACCGTACTTCGTCTTTGAAGAGCGACCGCAGCGGTTCGACCAGGTCGAACTCCATGTCTTCGGGAAGTCCACCGACGTTGTGGTGGCTCTTGATCTTCGCCGCGTCGTCGGTGCCCGATTCGATGACGTCGGGATACAACGTGCCTTGTACGAGGAACTTGGCGCCCACCACTTCGGCCTTCGCTGCTTCAAAGACCCGAATGAACTGTTCGCCGATCGTCTTGCGTTTGGTTTCAGGATCGGTGACTCCGTCAAGATGTTCGAAGAAGCGTTCGCGTGCGTTGACGTGCTTAAGCTCGATCTTCTGGTGACGCTCGAAGGTCTCGACGATCTGGTCGGACTCGTTCTTGCGCATGAGACCGGTGTCGACGTAGACGCAGGTGAGTCGATCGCCGACGGCCTTGTGCACAAGCGCCGCAGCCACGGCGGAGTCGACTCCTCCAGAGAGCGCACAGATCACCCGTCCGTCTTCACCGACCTGTTCTTGGATGAGTTGCACCTGAGTATCGATGACGCTCGCCATCGTCCACGCCTGCGTTGCGCCGCAGCCATCGGCCAAGAAACGTTCGATCACGTGTTGGCCGTGCGGCGTGTGGACAACCTCGGGGTGATACTGCACGCCATAGAGCCGACGCTTGGTGTCCTCAAAGGCGGCCACCGGAGCATCAGGAGTCGCGGCGAGTACGTCGAACTCGTCTGGAAGATCCGTGATCGCGTCGAAGTGACTCATCCAGACCGTCTGTGTCTCGGGGGTGCCGTCGAGAAGGTTTCCACCAGCCTTGACCGTGAGCTCGGTTCGACCGTACTCCCCGCGCTCGTTGCGACCGACTGTGCCCTCGTTCTGATGCGCGATGAGCTGCGCCCCGTAACAGATCCCGAGCACCGGTATCCCGAGGTCATATACCTCTGGGTCGATCGCGGGAGCGCCTTCGACGTGCACGGACTTTGGACCACCCGAGAAGATGATTCCGGTGGGGTTCCGCTCGGCTAGCTCAGCGGCGCTGATCGTGTGCGGGACGATCTCGGAGTAGACGTTCGCCTCTCGGACTCGGCGAGCGATCAACTGCGCGTACTGCGCGCCGAAGTCAACGACGAGAACGGACTCTTCGGATGGGTCGGGATTGGTCATCGAGCGCTCACCAAAATCTCTGCTTTTTGGAAGTCCTTTACATCGGTATATCCGCACATCGACATAGATTGACGCAGTCCGCCGGCAAGGTTTGTAGAACCCGCTTCGCTGTGGCTCGGACCGTGGAAAATCTCTGCCAGGGGGCCTTGCGGTTCGATGGAGATGCGTCCACCCTGAGGGACCGTCGGGTGAACGCTTTGGACACCCCAGTGGTAGCCACGCCCGGGCGCTTCATTCGCCGCGGCGAGCGGAGCACCCAACATCACTGCATCGGCACCGCACACGACCGCCTTTGCGATATCGCCAGCGGTCGACATCGAACCGTCCGCGATGATCTGGGTGTAGATGCCGGTCTCGTCGAGGTGGCGCATCCGAGCGGCTCGCGCATCGGCAAGCGCGGTCGCCTGAGGGCCGCCTATGCCCAGCACATGACGCAGCGTCGAGGCACGGCCAGTTCCGACGCCGACCAGAATCCCCGCCGCGCCGGTTCGCATGAGGTGGAGGGCAGCGGAGTAACTCGCACAGTCGCCGACGATTACGGGGACGTCGAGGCGGCGAACAAAAGTCTTGAGGTTGAGCGGGTCGCCTTCGCTCTCAGAGATGTGTTCAGCGGAAATGACGGGTTGTTGGATCACCAGCAAACCGAGGTCGGCTTTGAGGATCGTGTCGATGTGGGCCAAAGCGCTCCCCGGGCTGATCGCCGCACAGCTCACGACCTCAGCAGCGTTGATTTCGGAGATTCGCTGCACGATCAGATCGGGATCGATAGGAGTCGAATACAGCTCCTGCATTCGCTGCGTCGCCGCCTGATCGTCGAGCGCCGCAATTTCCTCGAGCACCGCGTCGGCGTCTTCGTAACGCGTCCACAAACCCTCGAGGTTGAGAACCCCTACGCCGCCCTGGTTTCCGATCTCGATCGCGGTAGCTGGGCTCACGACGGAGTCCATCGCAGAAGCCATGAACGGGAGGTCGAAACGGTACGCGTCTATCTCCCAGGTGAGGTCGATGTCCTCGGGATCTCGGGTGCGGCGGGATGGGACGATACTGATGTCTTCAAAGCCGTAGGCTCGCCGGCCTTCCTTGCCTTTGCCAATACTGATCTCTGCCATTTTCACTCCGCTGGGAAAGGGCCAATCTAGCGCTCTAGTCGGGGCCTTCGACTAGGCGAGTTCTTCGAGAAGTCCCCAGAGCGCGTCGATGTGACGTTGCTCGGTTCGTACGGCCCCAATCGCCACTCGCAGCACTGTTCGATCGGCGAGTTTGGTGTGGGTGATGTAGGCCCGGCCGCCCTCGTTTATCGCGTCGCGAATCCGTTCGTTGTCCGCGTCGCCGCCAAGATGGCGGAACGTGACTAGTGAGAGCTTCGTGGGCGCAACGACTTCGTAGCTCGGATGGGCCGCGAGTCGCCCGTCGAGGTCGTGCGCCATCGCGACGTGACCACGCACGAAGCTCGCGAGGCCTTGGGCTCCGTGGGTTCGGATGACGAACCACAACTTGAGAGCCCGGAACCGACGACCGAGCGAGATCTGCCAATCCCGATAGTCGATCACGTCGCCGGTGTCGGTCGCCGCGTTGCGCAAATATTCGGGCACGACGCTGAGGGCTGCGATCATCGGTCCACGATCGGCGACGTAGAAGAGCGAGCAATCGAAGTTGGTCAGCAACCACTTGTGCGGATTGAAGCAGTAGCTGTCTACCCGGCGGAGACCATCGTTGACGAAGCGAAACTCCTCCGCCACCGCGGCAGCACCAGCGAAGGCGCCGTCGACATGGAGCCAGGCGCCAAAGTCCTTGCAGACATCGGCGATCGCGTCGACGGGATCGAATGCGGTACTCGACGTGGTGCCAGCGGTCGCTTGAACAAAGAACGGTCGCCGGTCCGCAATGAGGTCTTCGGTCATCGCGTCTCGAAGTGCAACCGGATCGAGCGCAAACTTGTCGTCGGTAGCGACCACGCGAACCTGGTCTTCGCGCAGCCCGGCGATCTTGCAGCCCTTCAACATCGACGAATGTGCATGTTCGGACGTATACGCGACGAGATCGTTGATCCGGAACTGTCCCGCCACCCGCTCTCGCGCCGCGAGAATGGCCACGAGCACACTGCTCGATGCGGAGTCTTGGATTACTCCTCCACCCGGTCCAGACGATCGAAATCGATCGGGCAATCCGCAGAGGTCGAGCATCCAATCGAGCATGTGGGTTTCGAGCTCCGTGCACGCGGGTGAAGTCGCCCACAACATTCCCTGTACGCCCAACCCGGCGGAAAGCAGCTCGCCCAACACCGACGGTGGCGACGCGTTCGCCGGAAAGTAGGCGAAGAAGTTCGGGGACTGCCAATGCGTCACCCCCGGGAGGATCAACTCATCGACATCGGCCATGACGTCGGCCCAGGCTTCGGGTTCGTTGGGCGGCGATTCGGGTAACGCTGCCCGAATCTCACCAGGCCCGACCTGACTGAGCACCGGCAAGGTTTCGACCCGCTCCCAATAGTCGGCAATCCAATCGATCAGCTCATGACCCGCTCGCCGGAACTCGTCGTTCGACATCGGCGCTTGGTAGTCCACGGCCGAGACGCTAGTTGCCACGACATGTTCGCGAGTAAGCCGGCCTGCATCGACGCCGCACAAAGATTTCGTGTGGATGAAGTGTCACCAATTCACACCACGCCATATGTGTCTCCGGCCTGAAGATCGACCACACTTAACCAACGTGAGCACGAAGCAATCTCTCGTCGCACTCGATGCCGAAGGCGTCCTTATTCCGGAAGTCTGGATCGCCATCGCCGAAGCGACAGGAATCGATGATCTCCTCCGCACGACCCGCGAGGAACCCGACTACGACGTCTTGATGAAGGGTCGGCTCAATACGCTTGCCGAACACGACATCACGATGAGCCAAATCGAGGACATCATCGAAGGATTGGACGCGCTTCCGGGTGCGTGTGAGTTCCTCGACGAGTTGCGAACTCGCACGCAGGTGATCATCTTGTCCGATACTTTCGAGCAGTTCGGCGTGCCGATGATGTGCCACCTCAATCGCCCGACGATGCTTTGCCATCGCCTCGTCGTCGAAGACGACCGCATCGTCGATTACAAGCTGCGCATTGCCGATCCGAAGCGCAGCGCCGTGCGCAACTTCCAGGCACTCAACTATCGGGTCGTCGCCGCCGGCGATTCCTACAACGACACCACCATGTTGAGCCAGGCCGATGCTGGCTTTCTCTTTCATGCTCCGGACAATGTGATCGCCGAGTTCCCGCAGTTCCCCGCGCTCGACACCTACGACGAACTACTCGACGCGCTAACGAACGCCCTCACCTAAAGATCTATCGCGAAAAACTGACCGTATAGGTTCAAAAAGCGCGACAGATCTTTAGTGGGTCGCGAGGAGGTCGAGTAGTTGGTGCAACATGAGGGCGGTCGCTCCCCAGACGGTGTCACCGACGAGGCCGAAGAAGTGCATTGGGCGCCACTGACCCTCCCATAACCACTCTTCCTGCCAGTAGGTGTCCGGATGAGTGAGCTCTGCAAGAGGAACGTGTAGGATCGCCTCGACTTCGTCGGGGGATGGTTGGAGCGTCGGTGGTTCTTCGATGGCGGCGATACAGGGTTGGACGAGCGAGAAACTGGCCCCGGTGACAAACCGGTCGAGCATGCCGATCTGGCGACAGGTGCTCGGATCGAGTGCTACCTCTTCCTCCGCCTCGCGCGTCGCTGTCGCCCATAAGGAATCGTCGCCGTCTTCATAGCCGCCACCAGGAAACGCGATCTCGCCAGCATGCTTTCGCATGTGCTGGGGGCGTCGCGTGAGAACCGTCGTCGGTCCGCGGTCGGTTTCATAGATCGCGATCAACACCGCTGATCTCCGACCTGGCGCCGCCGGTCGCCTCACCGCAGGGCCAATCACCAATTCGCCAGGTTCATGGTCAGCGAAGATGCCTTCGATCGCCGACAGGTCCAACCCTGGTGGCAGCGGTCTGAGCGGGGTTTCAACCCGACGCCACTCGGGCGGCCGCGGGATCGGTTGCGGTCCGCCACGACCGGCCGAGTTCGTCAAGCGGACAACTCGGTCAGAAAGTCGGCGAGGCCTTGGTCGCGGAGTGCTTCACATACCGCCTGGGGTTCGGTGACGCCCGACTCCCAACCAGCCCACGTTTCGAGCATCGCCGCCGTCTCCTCGGATTCGTTCTCGGTCAACAATTGCGGAAGGAACCCGGTCTTCAAATAGGCCAAAGTACGGCCGGGAAGTTCGGTCTCATCGAGCCAGTCGTCGAATTGGTTCTTTAACTTCGACGGAGAGGGGGCAGGGCGTTCGTCCACGTCGATCAGACTAGCGGCGACGCTCTGGAATCAAGAGTCCGCTGTGGCCTCTCGATGAATGATTCCGAGCATTGCGTCACGGAGGACCGCTGTCGCCGGACCAGCCGGGAACGCACGATCGCCAACTTGTGTCACCGACACCGTGTCTCGCAGCGTGGACAGCGCGAAGAACTCGGTTACGTTGTCGAGGTGGTTGAGCGACACCTCGACCTCGCGCAGGTTCAGCTCTGCCTCTTCGGCTGCGTCGAAGGCAACCTGTCGAGTGATTGAGTCGAGAATGCCAAGCGACATCGCGGGAGTCTCATAGACCGGGCTGCCGTCTTCCTCGACCACCCAGCCGACCGTGAAGGTCGGGCCTTCGAGGATCCGACCCGATCTTCCAATGAGCAGCGCATCAGTGAAACCGGCGAGCTTGGCGCGTCGGATCGCTCCAAAGTTGTTGGCGTACGACAGGGTCTTCGCGCCATGCAACTCCCACTCGGCACCGTCGCTATGCCACGGCGCATCGATCGGCAACAGCGACTGCTCGCTCGCCTTTGCTACGACGGGCTCCGAGGTGACAACGACACGCGTAGTGCCATCGAAGGGGTCGTCGCCAGGGCTGACGAGCACCCGGATCACCGCGTCGTCATGCATCCCGGCGGCGTGGTTGCACCACGCGATGAGCTCCCCATCACTTGGCAGTTCGATACCGAGCTTCTCGGCGCTGTTCTGCAGGCGTGTCAGATGGGGCTTCATCCGAACGCAGTGGCCGGTGATCCCTCGGATCACCTCGAACACGCCAAACCCGCGGATGAAGCCGATATCTGACACCGGGATCGATGCCATCGCAGGGTCGTGAAGTTCACCGTCGATTCGTACCGATGTGAAAGCGCTCATCTGTTTGCTCTTTCCATGTTCAGCCCGTCTCCGGTCAGTGAGAGCCTGGGGCCGCGTTTGGGGGCCGACCCCAGAGACTTTGCCAGGCGTAGGACTCGCCAGCGGTGACCGGTATATGGTTCGAGCAACTCGAGCATTCGCTCGTCGTCTCCACGCTCCTCCCCCGCCAGATGCCACGCGACCGTATTCGGCAAGTGGAAGTCACCGACCGGCACCGCATCGGCATCACCAAGAGCCGTTGCGGTGATCATCGCTGTGGTCCATGGACCGATGCCACGTACTCGCTGCAGGCGAGTTTGCACCTGTGATGGCCTCAGTTCATCGGTGTTCTTCAGGAAGCGCATCTCGCGGGCCATCCGTAGCAGTATCTCTGCACGTTTGCGTTCGACGCCGAATGGGTGAAGGTCGGCATATCCCAGTTCGGCGGTTCGCTCCGGTGACGGGAGCACCCAACCACCGTGTGGCCCAGGGGCCGGATCGCCGTAGGCCTTGGCCAGCATCCGACGGGCACGCACGGCATTCTGCACCTGGACCTTCTGGCCGAAGATCCCACCGATGATCGAGTCCCACAATCGGTCGGTTCGCCCAAGAAGGAACGGTCGGGCGCGCCACGTATCGGCGAGACGCCCCGGTGGCGGCTCGAATCCGGTCAGGTCGTCCTCGTGACCAAGAAGCTTTGGTGCTTGGTTGATCATCCAGTCAGCGCCCGGCCCCCATGCCTCAGCCTCAACTGTGGCGTCGCTGCGACGGTGAAGATGCAGTGCGCCCGGCCCGTCGGGCGTGCGAGTGTTCCAACGTGATTCGGTCGGGCCGACCATGATTGGCATCTTCGAACCGCGAACCGTCGACGTCAGGTTCAACCACTCGGGAATCTCGAGGATGTGCTTTGCCACCGCCTCACCCTAGGGATTCGGGTTGCGACGCGCTCCTCTCGGCATCAGCGCTCAATCCGCCCATGCTCTGAGACACGGGATTGTTCCGTAGCTGTGTCAGACTTGGTGGTGTGGGACGGAAACAAAACAGCAGGTTCGATGCTCTGCGCCAAGAGTGGAACGAAGCCCCCTGGTTCGTCCTGCTCGTAATCGCCGTCTCCGCCTTCGTGGGCCCGATGCTCATCTTCGGTGCCTGGAACAGACTCGTCGGCTTGTTTTAGGCACTTGCGAAGTCCCTGTTTGTGGTCGCGATAACCGTTACGCACCGCAGGAGTGCACCGAAGTAACGAGCCGCCGATCGGCCACGGCCGCAAGGTACCACTACCAAAAACGCAAACAGCCCGGGCACAGGGCCCGGGCTGTTCGGTAGTTCTTCGAGAAGAACGATGGAAGGCTTCGCCTTACATCATGCCGCCCATGCCACCCATGTCTGGCATAGCAGGAGCTGACTCTTCTGGAATGTCCACAACCAGTGCCTCGGTGGTGAGGAGAAGCGCAGCGATGGACGCTGCGTTCTGGATAGCTGCACGAGTCACCTTGGCTGGGTCGATTACGCCAGCGGCGATGAGGTCAACGATCTCACCGGTCGCAGCGTTGAGGCCCATGGAGCCCTCTGCTTCCTCGACCTTCTGGACCATGACCGCACCGTTGAGCCCAGCGTTCTCGGCGATGAGCTGTGCCGGAGCGTCGAGGCTTGCGAGCACGATCTTCGCGCCGGTGCGCTCGTCGTCGGTAAGGCTCTTCTTGTTGGTGACCTTCTCGACAGCTGACTTTGCACGCACGAGGGCGGTACCGCCACCGGCGACAACGCCTTCTTCGATCGCAGCGCGAGTTGCCGAAAGGGCGTCCTCGATGCGGTGCTTCTTTTCCTTGAGCTCAACTTCGGTGGCTGCGCCTACCTGGACGAGAGCAACGCCACCGGCGAGCTTCGCCAGACGCTCTTGGAGCTTCTCGCGGTCCCAGTCGGAGTCGGTGTCTTCGATCTCGCGTTGGATCTGAGCAACACGACCAGCGACCTCATCGCTGTCCCCAGCGCCTTCGACGATGGTGGTGTTGTCCTTGGTGATGACGACCTTGCGGGCCTGACCGAGCATCTCAAGCGAAACGTTGTCGAGCTTGAGGCCGACCTCTTCGGCGATGACCTGACCACCGGTGAGGATTGCCATGTCGGTGAGCATTGCCTTGCGACGCTCGCCAAAGCCAGGAGCCTTTACGGCGACCGAGTTGAAAGTGCCACGGATCTTGTTAACCACGAGGGTTGCAAGCGCTTCACCCTCGACATCCTCGGAGAGGATGAGCAGTGGCTTGCCAGCCTGCATGACCTTCTCGAGCACAGGAAGGAGATCCTGAACCGAGGAGATCTTGCCCTGGTTGAACAAGATGTAGGCGTCGTCGAGGACAGCCTCTTGACGCTCTGGATCGGTGACGAAGTATGGCGAGAGGTAGCCCTTATCGAACTGCATACCCTCGACGAAGTCGAGGTCCATGCCGAAGGTGTTCGACTCTTCGACGGTTACAACGCCGTCCTTGCCGACCTTGTCGATCGCGTCAGCGATGACCTTGCCGACGGTCTCGTCAGCAGCCGAGATCGAAGCGACCTGAGCGATCTTGTCCTTCGAGTCGTCGACCTGAACAGCCTGCTCGGCGATTGCCTCGACAGCTGCTTCGACAGCCTTCTCGATGCCGCGCTTGAGACCCATTGGGTTTGCGCCAGCAGCAACGTTGCGGAGGCCTTCCTTTACGAGGGCCTGTGCGAGCACGGTTGCGGTGGTGGTTCCGTCGCCAGCGACGTCGTTGGTCTTGGTTGCGACCTCTTTGACGAGCTGTGCGCCCATGTTCTCGTACGGATCTTCGAGCTCGATTTCACGAGCGATCGAAACACCATCGTTGGTGATGGTCGGTGCGCCGAACTTCTTGTCGAGAACAACGTTGCGACCCTTTGGGCCGAGCGTGACCTTGACTGCGTCAGCGAGCTTGTTCACGCCGGCTTCGAGGCCGCGGCGTGCATCTTCATGAAACTTGAGTGTCTTTGCCATGTTGCGTTTCCTTACTTGACGATCGCGAGGACGTCGCGAGCATTGAGGATGAGTAGGTCTTCGCCGCCCGAGGAAATCTCGGTGCCGCCGTACTTGCTGTAAACGACGGTGTCACCGGCGCTTACGTCCATAGGGATGAGTTCGCCCGAATCCGAGCGACGTCCTGGGCCGGTGGCCAGAACTTCGCCCTGTTGAGGCTTCTCGGTCGCGGAGTCAGGGATTACGAGTCCGCTGGCCGTCGTTGATTCTGGAACAGCTGGCCGCACAACAATGCGGTCATCTAGTGGCTGCAGGTTCATTCACGCCTCCTTGGCATGGGAACTATGTGATTGATATCGCCCGCCGATCGCTAGCACTCGGACGCATTGTCCGCTAGCACTCTCGCCAGGCGACTGCTAATGCTAGCGAACGCGTCCGAGAGTGCAACTTGAACCAGCATTACTTGCGGTCGCGTCGACAACCCATTCGAAGAGGAATACGCCCACGCTGTGCGCAACCTCGTAACGAACGAGGATCTTCTCTCCGAAATCAGTTAAGCGTTAGTGCGAGAGTTCTTCGACGAGCTCAGCGAGTGCCTCATCGAGTTCGTTGTCATCGCGCATCGCGGTGTGGAAGTTGATGACATCATCGTGGGTAAGCGAAGGACCATGGCGTCGTTCGTGTAGCTCCTTGGGCAACGCCCAGTACTCGACGGGAACTCCATTTGCCTCGAGGAGCTTTACCACTCGGAAGTCCGTGCGCTTCACGGTGACGAGTTCGCACTTCGGACAATGGAACCGGTATTCGTTACGGTCGTCGTCTAAACACGACCGGGCCGTAACCCCATTTGACGCAAGGTCGATGTCCCCGCAGCTGTTACACGTCACTCGAATCGATGCCATGTAAGAACAGTCGGTTTACAGACGGTCTTGTCGCTGGGTCAAACGACCCATAGCGGTCAAATTCAACCCGAAACTTGGGGTTCAATGAAAGTATTTTTTGGAACGCCTAGAGTGCGGAGATGAGCCGTGCCGAAAGATTTCCACGGGGGGCGGCGCTCACCGTCGCTATGCTGACCGCCTCACCCTATGAGGCACTCGCAGGCCTGCGAACTCATGAGCCTGTGTCGTGGGTGCCGGCCACGGGGGCCTGGTTTGTGACTCGTCGCGATCTTGCGAGCGAGGCCATGCTCGATGCGCAGCGCTACACGGTCGCGGACGATCGATTTACGACAGCGCGAGTGTTGGGAACCTCGATGTTGAATCTCGACGGCCCCGACCACATTCGACACCGCAGTGCGTTCGTGAAACCGTTCCGGCCAAAGTTCGTGCGCGAGGAGCTCGCAACACAGGTAGCTGACCGTTCCGAACGGCTGGTCGCAGAGACACTCGACGGGTCCCGCGAACTTCGTACGGGCGTCGCTGGGCCATTGGCTGTCAAAACGATCCTCGACGTCCTTGGGCTTCACGATGTCGAGTCCACCGATGTGCTTCGCTGGTACGGCGCGTTTGGGAAGGCGATCACGGCGCTCACCGTCGGCGACCAGGTCCCCGACGAGGTCCAGGGAACGCTGTCACAGCTCTACACCTACGTTCGCGACGCGATGGGCGCCGACGACGCGGGGCTCATCACCGAGCTGGTCACCGACGGCGTGCTGACCACCGACGAGATCCCAGCCGCCGTCGCGGTGGTGATGTTCGGCGCGATCGAAACATCGGAGGGAATGACCACGAACGCACTGTGGCACCTCTTTACCAACCAGGCAGTGCTCGAACGGCTGCGTGAAGATCGTTCGCTGATCCCACAGGTGATCGAGGAATCGCTTCGCCTCGAACCCGCCGCCGCATGGGTAGATCGCTACACCACCGAAGACGTCGTCCTGGGAGACACGGAGATCCCTTCGGGCGAACTGGTGTCGATCAACCTGCTGGCGGCGAACCGTGACCCAAACGTCTTTCACGACCCCAACACCTTCAACATCGACCGCCCGAACCACGCACAACACGTGACATGGGCCCAAGGAACCCACACCTGTCTCGGACTCCACGTCGCCAAGGCAGAAACCGCTGCGGTCATCGAGGCGCTCCTCGATGCCGAAGCGGAACTGCAGGCCGTGTTCGAACTCGACGCGGCCCAGTCCAGAGCCCCCAGCGGCCTGATCTTCCGTAAACCCGAGTCACTCGTGTTGTCCTAGCCCACCGAGAGCGGACCTTCTTGGCGACCGCCTGGCTCGGGTATCACGAATTACGGTTCCAGAGACGAACGTACTGGACACCCTCGGGGAGCGGCACACGTGAAGCCAAGGCGCCTACTGGTAGTACCCGCCCTCGTGGTGATCGCCGCGGCATGCGCTAGCAACCTGCCCAATGAGGCGGCTTCGGAACCCATTCCGGAGAGCACAGCCGAGACAACGACGACCATCCCGGGCGAGCCGACGACCACCACATCAACCACTACGACCGAGCCTCTGCCGGAAACAGCCTGCTCCACCGACCGCTATGAGGTCCAACTACCCGAGGGGTGGTCGCATCAAGACTGCGGGTTGCTCACCAGCGCCGATGGAAGCTTGGAGATCACCCTAGAGATGACGATCGGTGAGTCGTATCGAGACGCGATTCGGAGCTTTGCGGGCGCCAACATCGTCGACGCTTCACTCGCGACGGCCGGAGCTGCGGACGCGGTACGGCTGGAGATCGACCTTGCTCCACCAGTTGCCGACGATGCATCGAGCACCACCTTCGTGGTCGATACCGGCGACGGTAACTTCGTCGCCTCCGGTCCGGAGCCCTTCATCGACGAAGTCATGAGTGGCGCCGCCATCAACTCAGTTGCACCGCCGCCCGTCATCTGCTCAGCCGAACCAGGCGTGTCGACAGCCGACATCGTTCTCAAGGTGGGCGAAGTCGACATAGACGGTGACGGCGACCTCGAACTATTTGCACTTTTCAGCGACGACGACGTCACCTTTGTGGAGATTGATGGCCTTGCCGCAGTCGAAGGCGTCATCAGTGCACCCGTCCAGTTCGGCCGAACCGACCCACAAGCGGTACTTGGGTGGGCAGACTGGGACGGCGATGGCTTACCGGAGATCATCACCCGCGAACCCGCCGGCCCGGCCTTTGGCGATGTGCACCACGTGCACTCGATCGACGGGTGCGACATCGAACGTGTGGCGACTCTGGTCAACGATGCCCGGGCTGGAAGCACCGACCTTTTCGTCTGCGACCGAGACGACGACGGCGTGCTCAACACGCTCACCACCATGCTGATCCGTCAGACCCCGGACGTATCGCCAGCGGAGATCACCAACCGATCGATCACGTCGATCTTCACGGCCGGTGTGCTGATCTCGCTCGAAACCCAAGTTGCGGTTACAACCAACGCTGCGGATCTCACGCCGACTATTGACGGGCCGATCAACCTCGAGGGTTGTGGCAGCTTCTTTGGCTAAGCGCCCGTCGGCTCTGCCGGCATCGGGTCGCTCACCGGTTGCTTCTTTTCCTTGACCGGCTTGGGGGGTGGTCCGAATAGCCGAACGTGTTCGGTGGCCTTCCAGATGTTGTGGGTATAAATCACCGCTCCGAGCAGGATCAAAGCGCCGCCGATGAACCACACCTGAAAGAGAAGTAGCAGAACACCGATTTCGCCTGCGGTTAAGACGTGAATACGGTGGCGGTTGGTCCCGCCGAAGCGCTGACCGTCGGCCGCATTCCAGTAGATGACGTTCAACACGAGGAGAATTGCCACACTGGCAATCGTTGAGGCCACAAGTATCGAGGTCGTGAGCGTAGAGACGTCGCCGCGTTCCCTAAGGACGGCGGTGACTATTGCAATGAGTCCTAGGACCCCTGAGGAGTACCATCCAAGTTTCATATACCGGGAACCCGCCGCGCAGTAAAACTGTTCCGCGGTCGCGTTCGTTGCCGCGGTTCACCCGTCACACCAGGGACGAGTTGTTAGGCAGTAATGACGACTAGATCCGTTGGCGCAGAGGATTCTGCCATGGGGAGGGGCTCCACTACACGTCGCTTGCCAGCGATCTGTACGAGCAGCAATTCGCCGGTTTCGATCTGCACGATGCCTTTGGCACGAACGGTGTTCACCGGCAGATCGTCGAGCAACGAGTCGAGCTCCAGGCGACTGATGGTGTTCTCGATGGGAACAACCTCGGCGACGTGTTGATCGAAGAGGCTGGAGTTCTGCGCCAGATGTAGGACCGGTCGGCGAGCGCCCAGTCCGACCAATCCTGCGGTCGAGTGGATCGAGTCCGCCAGCAAGATTGGGACTTTGGGATTGAGTTCCACCACACGCCCGCGAACTTTCGCGACGCGAGCTTCGTCGACCAAGCTTCGTTTACTGAGCAGCACGACGTCAGCTGCGTACACCTGCGCCCGAACGGCGTCTGCCACAACGGAGGACTCATCCTCCCAGTCGAGAAACTGATCGAGGTCGACCAGAACCACGATGCTGTCGAGCTGGAAGCCAGGGGTTGAGGCGAAGCCTGCTGCGCTCGCCGGGTTCGCGAGGCCGCTCATCTCGACCACCACAAGCTCGGGCGGTACCGGACGTGCCCGCAACTGATCGAACGCTTCGAGAAAGCCGTTCTTCAAGCTGCAGCACACACACCCACCCGAAAGATCCAGTGTGTCCGTCCCCTGCCGCTCGATCAGTGCAGCATCGATATTGATCTCGCCTACGTCGTTCACCATGACAGCGATTGGCACGTCTGTGCGGGCGAGCATCTCGTTGATGACCGTGGTCTTGCCGGCGCCCAGGTAGCCACCGAGCAACACCACCGGCACTCGTCGTCCATCCCAGGGCGCGTAGACCGGCTCGATGAAGGTGATCTCTTCGTCTTCTTCGTTCATGAAGCGCCATCCTCGATGATCACACCGACATTGTCGATCAGTCGCACATCTCCGAAGGCCATGGCTGTGAGCAGTCGAACCTCGCCGCTCATCGTCTCGGGCGTCAGCAACGATGCCGCGTCGACCACCGCGACGTAGTCAGGCTCATCGGCGAGCGTTGCGGTGGCAAGCACATCTCCAATCGCTGCTTCGACGGCCGCTGGCGACCGCTCCCCTACCTCGATCGTTCGCACACCGGCTTGCAGCGCTCGCTGAATGATCGGCGCCTCGGCCCGTTGCTCCGCGCTCAGACGAAGGTTGCGGCTGGACATGGCCAGGCCATCGTCCTCTCGAACGATTGGCATCCCACGAATATCGATCGCCATGTTGAGGTCGGCAACCATGCGTCGAAGCATGGCAAGCTGCTGAAAGTCCTTCTCGCCGAAGTACGCCGTGCATGGCCCGACGATGTTGAACAGCTTGGCCACCACCGTCGCCACGCCCGCAAAGTGAGTCGGCCGGTTAGCGCCCTCCCACGGCCCGGTAACGACCCGAAGCGACACGGTGGTCCAGTTCTCCTGCGGGTACATCTCGGCCACCGACGGCACGAACAGATACGAAATACCCGCGGCCTCAGCCTTCACCGCATCCTCGTCGACCATGCGCGGATAGCTGTCGAGATCTTCGTCGGGAGCGAATTGCAGCGGGTTGACGAAGATCGAGCCGACACCAACGCCGTGAGTCGACGCCGCCTTGAGCAAGCTGACATGCCCGTCGTGCAACGCCCCCATCGTCGGCGCAAACCCGACGCTTCGACCGGTCGACCGTTCCCCGTCGAGGGCCTCTCGAAGCTCATCGATCGTGTGGAGAACCTTCACCGCCCCAGTCTGCACACCCCAGTCCCGCAAATGCACACGACACATCTCACGAATCGGCGAGACGACGGGCCTCGGCGACTAGGGCTTCATTGCCGATGAGGTTGAAACGCCGCGACGGGTGACTAGCTCGCTGGCGCGTCCGGGATGAAAAGTCGAATCTCGGACGGGTCGGGTTCGCTGAACTTTTCTGGAAGGAGATCGGGGGCCAATTCGCGAAGCGGCATCAGCACAAACGCACGCTCGAACATTCGTGGGTGAGGAACGATCAGGTCGTGCTCGTCGATGATCTCGCCGTCGATCCACAGCACATCGACGTCGAGGGTGCGAGGACCCCAGCGCTCACGGCGGACTCGCCCAGCGTCCTCTTCACGCTCTTGGCACACACGCAACAACTGGCGAGCGGTACGATCGGTTGAGAGCTGCACCACAGCGTTGAGGTACGGACCTTGATCATCGGGACCACCGACCGGCGCGCTCTCCCAGATCGACGAGATCTTGACCACGTCGGGAAGACGTCCAATGGCGTGTTGAAGATGGGCTTCGCGGTCTCCGAGGTTGGATCCGAGCCCAAGAAAGGCTCGACGGGTCACGAACGTGCCCGCCGAATCGTAACCCCTGAACTCTTGAGGTCTTGTGGCACGGGAGGCCGAAGCTTGCGGATGGTTACACGCGTTGCGAGCGCCAAATCATTGTCCAACACGAGGTTCGCCACATCGCTGGCAAATCGTTCCAAGAGTCCGTACCGACTTTCCTCCGCCAACGCTCCGATTTGAGCGCAAAGTGTGCCGTAATCGATGGTATTGGCTAAATCATCGCTCGCGCCTGCCTTTGCCAGGTCACAGTCGACGTCCACGTCGATTTCAAAGGGCTGACGACGCTCCTCTTCCTCCGGCAAGATCCCGCAGTACGCCAGAACGCGCATACCCCGAAGTTCGATCGTGTCAGTCACGCAGGTCGATCTCGTCTCGATCGATTTCACCAGCCACAGCAACGATCTCTCGGCCGAGCGGGCCGATCTGACGTGACAAGAGCTGTTCGACAGTCACAATCGCCTTCGGTTGATCGGCCACCATGCCGGTCCACACGAGGTAGCCAGCGACGATACCGGTGACGTGGTCCCCGAGCTCTTCTCGATGCATCAGCACGCGGAAACCCTGCGTAGTCAACATATTGATGTCGCTATAAAGCTGGTTGAGGAAACGGCCGCCATCCTCCGGGCCGCGAAACGGCCGATGCACCCATGAAACGTCTTCTTCGTCGTAGCTGTGGAGGTTCGCATTGTTCGGGATCAGCGACAGGATGCGATCAAAGCCGTTTACTCGCGTCCAAATGACCTCTTCTTGTCGTCGGACACGGCGATGCGCCTCGCCATAGCCGCCGAGTCGTTCACAAACCGCCAGTTGCTCTTTCAAGACCCACGTAAAGTGGCGAGGTTGAATCCCAAGCGCCCATTTGCCTTTGAGTTTATGGCTCGGTGCCATCTAGTAACCGTCCCGGTTCGTTGCAGCCAGTGTTCGAACGTGTTCCGCGGCCAAAGCCGCGACGCGAACATCGTGTACTCGCACCATATGCGCACCGCGCAGCCATGACCACACCGAGCAGACCATAGACCCTTCCCGACGGTCATTTGTGTCAACTCGGGCGTTGTTTTGATCGCTTATCGAGTGAATTTCGCCGACAAAGCGCTTCCTGCTGACCCCAATCAGCAGTCTTTCGCCGACTATATCGGCCAAATCGTTCAGGTCATGGAGCAGGGTCAGGATGTGCGCTGTTGTCTTGCCGAAACCAATGCCCGGGTCGAGCCACAGGTGTTCGACACCAGCATTGCGGCCTCGAACCGCGGCCCCGCGAAGTCCTGCCCCAACTTCGGCGAGCACATCGTCATAGGTCGGATCATCCTGCATGGTTCGCGGTTCGCCCTGCATATGCATGGCGATCCAGCCTGCATTCCCTGCTGCTGCCACCTCCTCAAGGCTGGCCGTGATGTCATTGACAATGTGCGCCCCAGCAGCGATGGCCGCCTCGGCGACCTCAGGCTTCGCTGTATCGATCGACATCACACATCGCCCAGCCAAGGCCTCGATCACCGGAATGGTTCGCTGCAATTCCACGTCGCGCGCTACGGATCCTGCACCCGGACGGCTTGACTCACCGCCGATATCGATAATGTCCGCGCCGAAACGCAACATCTGTTCCGCGTGGGCGACAGCACGCTCGACAGTGCCCCACCGCCCGCCGTCACTGAACGAGTCCGGCGTGGTGTTGAGTACCCCAACAACGAGCGGTCCGGGGTCGAGTTGGTCCAACACGGGCCGCGGATCGTGCGCCACAGTTGGTTGCCTCTAGCGCCCGATGAGAAAGCGCATCGCTTCAGCTCGCGATGCAACGCTGTCTCGAAAGATCCCGTGCACCGCTGAGGTCACCGTAGAGGAGCCTGGCTTGCGAACTCCACGCATCGACATGCACATGTGCTCGGCCTCAACGACGGCGAGAACGCCTTGGGGATCGAGCACGTCGCGCACGGCGTCGGCCATCTGACGGGTGAGACGTTCCTGCACCTGTGGACGCCGGGCGTATCCGTCGACCATGCGTGCGATCTTCGATAGCCCAGTGATCTTGCCTCCCGGCTTTGGGATATAGGCGACATGGGCCGTGCCAAAGAACGGCAAGAGGTGGTGTTCACACATCGAATAGACGGGGATGTCACGCACCATGATCATCTCGTCGTGATCAACATCGAAGACCTTGCGAAGGTGTTCCTTCGGGTCCTCCTGCAAGCCTCCCGAGATCTCGGCGTACATACGAGCCACGCGGGCCGGTGTGTCGAGCAATCCGTCGCGCTCAGGGTCTTCGCCAATGGCGGCCAGGATGTCGCGAACGGCACGTTCGACCGTCGCGTGATCGACTTCGTTTCTGGGCGGTTCGAGGCGATCGTCAGATTCGGTCATCGTGTGCGGCTCCTCAATCGAGAAGTATCCCGACGTCAAACGTCCGGTTCAGGATTCAGCTGCACCGGTATAACGAGCAATATACGGAAGGTTACGGTACTTACCTAGGGCATCGAGACCGTAGCCCACTACAAAGTCTGGTGGCAGTTCAAATCCCACGTACTTCAGCGACTCGTCCACCTTTTGGCGGCCTTCGCGAATCGTCAACGCGCAGACTTCAACCGAGGCAGCCCCCCTGTTCTCCAGGTTGCGCCGCAAATAGCTCAGCGTCAGGCCCGAGTCGATGATGTCTTCGACGACGATCACGTGACGACCCTCAAGATCTTCGTCGAGATCCTTGAGAATTCGTACTACGCCTGACGACGCGGTCGCGTTTCCATAGGACGACACTGCCATGAAGTCCACTTCGAGCGGCAGGTCGATCGCTCGGGCAAGATCGGCCATAAAGACGAATGCGCCCCGCAACACCCCAACCAGTAAGGGACGTATCCCCGCGTAGTCGTTGGTGATCTCCGCCCCGAGTTCGTGGACGCGCTGATGAATTTGCTCCTCGGTTACGAGAACCTCACCTACTTCACCGTTCATGATCCGGCCGTTCCAAACAGCGGGTTTCGATGCAGTAGAGGAACCGTTAGCGGCGGGTGTGCTGTCCATCTGCCCAAAACGGTAGCGGCACACTGGCCGGGTCCCTCGTAGACGAATCGGGCTAAGGCGATGGTTCCACGGAAAGCCGTTGCGAAGATCGACTGACTCGATGTCCGCCGGTGACCTCGGCGGCCACCGCGTCGCCCCGAGCAACGGCGAGCACCCGCTCCACCGATCCCGCATCGATTGGGTATGCATCTCCGGTTTGATCTTGGACCCAACGCTGAAGCGCTGACGCCGCCACCGCGGGAGATGCGGCCGTCAGGGCGAATGCGTCCTGGGGATCCAACTCGTCGCTGAGCAGCTCCACAACCTCGCAGGCGGAGCGCGCGTGATCAGCCGTTCGGGCAAGCAGAGTAATGACATCTCGCCCGGCGATTTCACTCAAGAGCGGCAGGACCTCGCGTCGGACCCGGTTCCGAACGAACGTCGGGTCGCCGTTGGACGGGTCGACGAAGGGCTCCCAACCGAGGGTTTCGCAAACAGCTTCGGTGTCAGCCCGCCGGAGCGCAAGAATCGGCCGCCTCGAACCTGGCTGCATGGCTCCCAAGCCACGAATCCCTGAACCGCGCATGAGGTTGATGAGCAACGTCTCGGCCTGATCATCCATCGTGTGACCCGTCGCTGCCTCGGGACCGAGGACTGCGTATCGAGCCGCCCGCATTCGTGCCTCGAGATTCCCCCCAGCGGCTACCTGAACCCGGGCCTGCTCAAAGCCAGCGCCGATCTCGCGTGCGTATTGAGCCACTCGATCGGCCTCGGCTCCCGAACCAGGACGCTGTCCATGATCGACGTGAATCGCGGTAACAGCGCATCCCGACGCCACGGCCAAAGCCATCAGCGCAAGAGAGTCCGCACCGCCCGATACCCCACATCGCAAGGCCGTGCCGGCGGGACTAAACGTAGTCGAGGCGCCCCAACGATCCAGAAGGTCGCTGGAGTGCGCCGAACTCAGGCCGGCACTCCGGCTGGCGCTACTCGATCGATCCACAATTCCGGCTCTCGAATCTCGGCGAGCTTGGGCAAGAGAACCGGTGATTCCCACACGCGGTCCATCAGTTCCCGTCCGCCGTGCTCTTCGACTACCTCAATGAAGTTCTCGCCTTGGGCGTACTGCTTCATCTTGGCCTCGAGACCGACGAGCTTTTGGATAAGGGCAACACCTCGAGAACTGTTTGCCCGACGCTGACGCAAAATGCGACCGAAGCGTTCGGCCCCCTTGACGATGCCTTCACCGGCACGATCCATGGTCACGTCGCCGTGGCCTTCGAGCAAGCTCATCAAACCGCCAACCTGGTCGAGAAGTGCCCGCTGCTCGTCGCTCGCAAAGATTGCGGAGAGTCCGCCCTCCGCCAAGGGGTCCTCCCCGTTGCGGGATTGCTCCACGGCTCGCTTCAGTCCATCGACGAAGCGCTGCGGGTCTGGGTCTGCCTCGTCGATCATGCCGTTCACCAGACTCAAGAAGTGTTCTCGCATCCAAGGCACACCGGTGAATTGCGCCCGATGCGTGACCTCGTGAAGGGCGAGCCACAGCCGGAAATCCTCTTCGGGGAAGGCAAACCGGTTTTCGAGCGCTGCGACGTTGCTACCGACGTAGTAGACGATGTCTTGATCTTCGGGGTTCTCGTCCTCGATGACGAGCAAGTCGTATTGTCCGAGCACTCGGGTCGACATCCATCCGAGCATCGTTCCAAGTTCGACCCCCGCAACCTTGGGCCCGATAACGGCGCTGAGACCGCCCCCAGTCTCTTCTTCCATCTTGTCGAGGACGGGTTTGAGAAGCCGCTGGAATGAACGGAGGTTGGCGTCTACCCAATCGGCACGATCAGCGACACGGCCACGGGCGTTTCCGTCCAGCGAACGAAGCCCGGTCTCGGCCCCGACAAGTTCTTCGGCTTGCGCGGTGAAGCGCTCGAAGTCGTCGTTCATTTTCGCCCGCTCGTCGGAGCTGAGCTGGGGCTCGTCGCGATTTACTTTCGCCGCAACCGCCCGGGCAAGATCCCAGTCAATAGCGGGAGACTCACTCACCGGACTGCTGTTGCTCCATGAGCTTGCGCTGTTTGCGGCTCGGGTACTGCTTGGCGGTCACCTGCGAGACATAGCCACCGACGATGGCGAGTATCAGGCCGATGGTGCCGACGATCAGAAACGGGGCGATCCAGAAGGTCCAAACAACTGCGAACATAGTCATGAGTGTAGTGGGGCTTTCTATCGGTGCTCAGTCGAACCCAAGAGCACGTGTTATTCGTTCACGAACATCATCGGGCATTGGATCGAAAGCCTTAGTGACCAATGTGGATCGAAGCTGCATCTGGAAGGCCTGCGCTGCCTGGCATGCACCACAGGTGGAGATATGTGCACGAACTGCAGCTTCTTGAGCAGGAGCTAACTCACCATCGAGATACACCGACAACGACCGGTGAACGTCGATGCAGGTTGCCTGCAACTCGGGCTGCCCGAGCGGCGCATACACGGGCTGCGGGCCTGCGGCGTTGAATCCATCGATGCCAACAAAGCCGTCACGGGCGCTCGCGAACGGCTGCGACGCCGCAAAGACCTCACTTTCCGAAGGTGTGTGCTGGTGCATTTCGTCGTCTTGATTCATGGCGTAACAACTTCCCCATCGGTTGCGGAATTCGGTGAAACAGATTCGGACGATGCGGTGCGATCTGAGTCCGCAGATGCAGAGTCATCGTCGTCGGGGAGCAGGTTTCGCTCCTCGGCATATTCGTGCAACTGCTTTTCGAGTGCTTTTCTTCCCCGATGAATGCGACTCATCACCGTTCCGATCGGAACCTCCAGAATCTCAGCGATCTCTTTGTAGGCAAAGCCCTCCACATCAGCGAGCAAAACAGCGATCCGGAAGTTCTCCGGGATCGCTTCAATGGCCGCCTTTACGGCGTCGTCAGTCACTGAATTGAGAAAGGCATCCTCTGCGCTTGTTCCGATATCCGCGTTCTCACCGCTGAGACGGCGGTACAAGTACATGTCTTCGACATCGGCAATATCGCTCTCATCGGGGCGCCGTTGTTTGGCCCGATACCGATTGATGTAGCTGTTTGTGAGGATGCGATACATCCACGCTTTGAGGTTCGTCCCCTCCTCAAACCGTTCGTAGCCCCGGTAGGCCTTCAAGTACGTCTCTTGTACGAGATCTTCGGCATCGGCGGGGTTACGTGTCATCCGCATCGCAGCCGAATACAACTGGTCCATCAGGGGCATTGCGGCTTCGGCGAAGTCGGCGGGATCTGCCATTCGCGAAGCCTAACGGTTGATCTCTGCGCATACCCCACCAGACTGTGTATATGGGAGTCGCAAGGAAGTACCTCGAAAAGCGGGCGACCGAACGAATCCCGTCCCCGATTCTCGACGCGGCGGGCAAGGCGTTGATCGAGGGCGTGGATCGTGCGGTGGTTGCTCGTTGGGATGAAGCACTAGACCTCGCTGCAGAAACCGCTCCGGGCGCCAGTCCCGAGGTCAAAGCTCGCGAGATCTCCGCACCGATAAAGAAAGCGATGACCGCGCTTGGCGCTGCCGCAGGCGCAACCGCTGCCGCTCCAGGTGTGGGTACAGGCGTAGCTGTGGGGGCCTTGGCCGCAGAGCTTGGAGTCCTCGCGTTGCGAACCACCGACATGGTCATGGCAATCGGAGCGGCATACGGACACACTGACGCCACTCCCGATGAACGGCGTGCGTGGGTCTTAGCAGTTCTTGCATTCGGCGACGACGCCGCCGAAGAGTTCACGACCATGGCTCGTGACATGGGTCTGCGGGTCGGCGACAGCAAAGCGATCGAAATCGCAGGCGAAGCGATCGGCGGCGGCGCTGGCCAAATGGCCACGATCGATGCGCTACGCCGGATCAATTCGCAACTCGTCGCCCAAGTTCTGAAGAAATGGGGCACCCGACGAGGGGCCGCCACCGTTGGCAAACTCCTCCCCTTCGGCATCGGTGCCGCGGTGGGAGGCTCGGCGAACTATGTGATGCTTCGCGAGTTCTCCAAACAGGCAACCCGTTTCTTCTCGTCCTACGACCGAGACTTTGCACTCGGGTTTCGACCGCAAGGTGCAACCCCAACTGACGCTATTGACGTCACGTCACGAGAGTCGACACCCCCTCCTCCGCCGCTGGCAACGTGAGTAGGCGGCACTAAAGCCTTTCGGACGATGACCGACGAAAGGGTATGACCCAAGGTCGACCCGAAGCCGAACCAACGCGGGAGAAAGCTCGATACGAGATCGCCGTTCCGATGATCATCGAGCTGCGCAATGGGCTGTTCCGTCAGGCGGATCGTGTCGAAGCTTTCCTGGTAAATCTGTCCAGCGGAGGTGCCGCCCTGGTTACCGCATCTGACCCACGCCTCAAGGCAAAGAAGCGCTATCGAGTAGCGATTAGCGACCACGCTGGAATCATCGAGATCCGAAACATTTCCAACACCGATAGCGGAAACGTCCGTCTCGGCGTGCGGTTCAGCCGACTCGGCCTTGAACTCCAGGAGCTTGTCGATGACTCACTTGATGCGGTCCGGACCGCGTCGACCCGCTTGGGATCTAGAGCGGGTCGGTAAAGCGCTCGCCACGCTCTTTGACGTACTCCGTCCAGCGATTCCCATCCCAATAGCGCAGTTCGTGTCGACCGAGCGGATCCTCAAAGAACCCTGGAACTCGTGCTCCGAAGCCAATTCGTGGGTTTGTAGGAGTCTCCGCTTGCGGCGCAACTGACGCCTCGGTAATCACGGCGTCGTCTGACGGGCTTGCCAGCGCTACAGCTGCTTTTGGCGTTTCCGCTTCCGGGCGGCCACGAAGCTTCGCTGCGCGAGAGGCGAGTCTAGAAGCGATCTGGGACTCATCAATTTCGGTCACTGCTGCCGCAGGCATGGCGCTTCGCAGGTCGATGACCTCAGCCATCGGTTCCGCCTCTTCTGTCGCTGGTTTGTCCTTATCGGACGTCGTGTCCTGCGCCTCAACCACATCGATAGGGGCCTCGTCGCTGGCTCGGACCTGCGTCGGAGCCAGAACCGCGTCGCCTCTGTCCTCCGTGGTCGCCCGACCCGCGCGGTGCTGTGGCGCGCCAGACGCCACATGAATGGGCTGATGATCGCTGGTCGCTACCGCCGCGCGCTCCGTCGTACTGACCGACGCATGTTCTGGCCCTGCTGTGTCGGTGGTGGTGGTTGACGTCGCAGCGTGTGCATAGCCGCTTCGGGGCTCAGAGCTTCGAGCGCGAGATGTTGCGTATGCCAGCACGGCTGCCGCAGCAGCACCTGCCAGTAGTACGGCCGCGAATGCAAGCGCGATCCAGTCGATGAACGCGAGTTCGTTGAACATAGGTGAAAGACTGTTAGCGACTGTGAGTCCACGCAAGATCGCTCTGAGTGATCGAGGATCACCGATCCCACGCAGGTTGTGCCTGAATGGCCCGCGCCACCTGCGATCTCACTTAATGTCGTAGATCGAAGAGACTCAGCAACATGTTGTGGTGAGTGCGGTGGCTGGGACGCCAAAAAAAGTTTTGGTGGGATCGGAATCGAGTCACCCGATCTCCCCCAAAAAGTAAGCCAAACGCCTCATCTACGGCTCGATCTTGCCGATTTCCGTTGTAACCACGTCTTACGCAACGCGAGGAATTACATGAGCCACGACTCCACACCCGGAACGTCGACGGACAACTTCTGGCCAGAAATTACATCCGACTTGAACGTCTCGGCAGACTCGAGTGTTTCGTCGTCCGCTCCGCGCTCGCTGACCCTGGACACGTTTCAGGCATCGGCCGACGGCAGACTCCTCGAAGTCACCTCGCAGCTGGATCTGATTCGTACCCGCCTGAACTCCCTTGAGCAGTTCATCCTTGAAGCACCGCTCAACTCGAGCATTGACGAGAGCGTGCATACTCGCATCGCCGAGATGGAACTCTCGATCATCACGACCGCAAGCCGATTCGACGAACTCGCTAGTCGTCTGGTGGAGTCCGACGAGACTGTCGCCACCACCGTCATCACTACCGTGGACGGGTTCGACACCCGCATTGCGCTTATCGAAGATGCCCGCCTCGCCCAAGCGAGCGAACTGAACGAACTCACCGGCTACCTTGAACAGGCCTTTACCCGAATCACTGAACTCGCAGCGATCATCGAGACGAACAACGATCTCCACCTGACTCGATTCGTTGATCTTGAAGGTCAGTTGGAAGACACGCAGACTCGAGCGTCGATATCTGCATTGGAAAATGCGGTTAGTGACATCAACAAGCGCTCTGAAGAAGCCGGTGTTCAGATGGATACCCGCTTCTCTGAAGTGCACGAAGCGGCCACCGCTCCCCTCATCGAACTCGAAGCCAGAATCGCGGCTCACGAGGACAAACTGCTGGCCTTCAGCGAGCAAATCCGCGAGACAGAGGCCAAAGCAAGCGAGCAGGGCGTCACTATCGACGAACAACGTTCGCACATCCAACAACAGACGGAGCGACTCGACACGCACGAGCACGAACTCGGCCTCCAATACAACGACATCGCCTCGCTGCAGTCGAACGAGTCAACCCGCGCAGGGGAGATCGAGGGCCTCAACGAAACCCTCGGCACGCACACCACCCAGATCCAGGCCCACGAACAAGCCATCACCGAAATCCAAACCCAGCTCAAGGACGTCCAATCTCGCTCCGAGCAGGACGATGCAGAAGGGGTCGCTGAGCAACTCGCCAGGAACAACGGCGATCGGATCACGTCGATCGCGGGCACCACAGACCTTCTCGGCCAACGAATCGACCTCACGGACTCCACAAACCAGGAGATCGCGCAACAGGCAGCAGCAAACCTAGATGCGATCGGTGAGGTTCAAAGTCGACTCGATCAACTTGAAGTACCCCCACCAGAGGTCGTCGCGGACACCTCGCAGATCGAAAGCGAGCTCGAGGCTACAAACTCCCGGGTTGCTGACATGGAAAGCACCACTCGTGAGTTGACCGATGCCCTGCAGGCAGAGAACCAGACCCTCCGTGCGGAGCTAACCGGTCTGAGCGACCGCATCGAGGAAGTCGACGCAACCGCTGCCACAGCGATTCCCGCACTGACAAATAGCGATACGAGAGTCGACGAGATCGCCGATTCGGCGACCGAGGCTCGCGAACTCGCGGAGAATCTCCGAGCCATCCAGGCCGAAGTCGTTCAGACGATGAAGCGTGAGTTGAATACCCATGATGCCCGGCTCGTCGAGCTAGAAGACTCGAGTAGCAGCACAAGCGACAAGTTGAACTCATTCGCCGCTACACACGCCTCTGCCGAGCGACTTACACAGTTGGAAACCAAACTTGTGGAGGCGTTGCAGACGATCTCGCAGCTCACGCAGCTTCAACGACGCCACACTACGGTTGAGACCCAATTGGCTGAAGCACTCGGCGAATCGAACAGCGGAGTCGAACACACCCAACAACACGTCGTGTTGTTGCGTTCAGAACTGGAAAAGGCAAACGCGCGAATCGCGCGTCTCGAGCAGGCGCTTGCGACCACCGCTAGCCAACAGGCTGCAGGTGCCGCCGCTGCTGCAACCCCCGTTGCAGCTCAAGCATCATCACCAGAGCCTGTCGAAGTACCGACGACGACTACCGAGACCCCTCAAGCGAGCCACGAAGCCACTCCGGGAGCAGTCGATACCGATTGGTTCGACGAGTCTTTCGATCAGCGTCGAGCCTCGTAGCTCAACGGATCGTGCTGGCCCGATTCTGCTGGCGAAGTAGTAGCGAGCCCGAGACGAGAATTGAACTCGTGACCTACGCATTACGAATGCGTTGCTCTACCAACTGAGCTACCCGGGCGACGTCAAAACGGTAGCAGCTCAGTGCTGCGCTTCCGACTAGCGCGCTCACTAACCTCCTCCTCATGACCGATGATGAAACAATGAGCGGTCACGTCGTCAACCTGATCCCCGAACCGGAACCAGATCATCGCGAATGGTTGCTGAACTTTCGCGCCCGAGTTGCCACCGATATCGCAGATAACCGACGCAGCGACATGATCTGCAGCGACCTCATCGCCGCCCTTGACGACCGGCTCGCCGGCTCGCGCAACGCGATCATTGCGATCGACGAAGACATGACCCAGATCCAGGTGTCCTCACTTCCGGGACGACTGTCTGGCGTCATGCACGCACAGCATCGACGCAACTGGTTCGGGTCGTGGGCTGCCGCGATCTCCCGTCAATCCCCCATCGCCGTTGTCGACGTTGCGGAGAGCAGCCTCTATCGCGAGTACCGCCGCTACATGGTGGAGAGCGAGTTGGCCGCCGCGAACGCTGCCCCCCTTCGTAGTAGCGATCAGCGCGTTTCCGGCGTGCTCGTCAGCTACCTTCCCAATGCTCGATTATTGACCGAGGATGAGCGGGACGTCTTCGACCTCGTTGCAGAGCTCGCTGCGCTGGTCCTTCGCCGCGACGACGCTCGTCAACAGCTGCTCGACCGAATCCGCTACGACGCACTCACCGGACTCGAGAACCGAGATGGACTAGAAGAGGTCCTCCGGCGAGCGCTCGCAGCAGTGGATCAGGACGGCCCTGGTGTAGGCCTACTCTTCGTCGACATCGATGATCTAACCCTGGTCAATGACTCCCTTGGACATCGTGCAGGCGACACCGTTATTGCCCTGACCGCAGGAAGAATCAGAAATCACTTAATGCACGCCGATACGGTTGTCCGATTCGGCGGCGATGAGTTCATCGTCGTACTGAACCGAATCGAGTCATCTGCAGATGCCCGACTGGTTGCAGACCGTATTCGCCGAGAGATCGCCGTACCAATGGAGGTTGAGGACACGAATCTCACGACCACTGTCTCGATTGGCATCACGCTTGGCCACAAGTTCACCGACCCCCTCGAGCTGATCGACGAGGGTCACGCTGCGGTCGTTCGAGCCAAGCAAAGTGGTCGCGGTTCGACCGCTGAGCATGACCGCGTGCTCGATGCCGGAGCCGGTGAGCGGCTGAGCAGGGAAGTCCAACTTCGTGACGCACTCGCACAAGACCAGTTCGCGGTCTTCTGGCAACCCAAAGTTTCGGTCGCTACCCGACAGATCTCGGGAGCTGAAGCGTTGGTCCGTTGGCACCACCCGGAGAAGGGAATCGTGAGTCCGGACGAGTTCTTGCGGACGGCTGAACGAGCAGGTCTGACATCGGAACTCAGCGAGTGGATGTTGCGAACGGCGACCAATGAAGCAAAGGCCTTCGTCGAGATCAACAGCGAGTTCAACGCAGCAATCAATTTGTCGGCTAGCGAACTCGAGCGGCCCGACATCGTCGAGGTGGTCGAAAATGCACTCGCTGCGGCGTCGCTCGATCGACGCCACCTGGTGATTGAGTTGACCGAATCGGTCCTCGCCCAGAAGCCCGCCATCGGTCAGTTATTCGCACTACGCAACGCGGGGGTTCGTGTGGCCATCGACGATTTCGGCACGGGGTACTCATCGCTCGCCTACGTACAGCAACTACCGATTCAGATCGTCAAGATCGACCGGGCATTCCTTCACGGGCTCACAGACGACGGCAGCGGGGCTCCGGTATTGGCGGCTGCGATCGCAATGGCCCAGGCGCTCGGTCTGGAGACCATCGTCGAAGGCGTGGAGACCGAGGCCCAGCTCAGCGGCCTGCAGCACCTCGGAGCCGACTGGGCACAGGGTTACTTCTTCTCCGAGCCAATTCCTAAGCGAGAGATGAGCGCCCTGCTCGCTAGCGACGGCGAATAAAGAGCTTGTACCAACGGCGCTCGAGGATGTGCAGCGCCGCCGCGACTGCGTCGTCCAGAGCGTCGCCATCGACGTCGTAAGCCGCAGAAACAAAGTCGTCGGCAGCCCAGATCAAGTCGACCGTGGTGAACACTCGAGAAGATGCTGTGTCGATCTCTGCTCGCACCTTTCCTGGTTTGCGGGTTTCGTCGGACGCAAGTGAGCGAACGACGGCAAAGGCGGAATCGACGTCGCTGACGTCTTGCCCCCACGACATTTTGATCTCCAGATGTCGGCCGACCGCGTCACCCGCCGCGTTCACCTGATCCAGGGGGATGATCTCCACCATCACGAAGCGGCTGTCCTTCTCGGATTCGAACAGGACCTGATGCTCGGTTTCGCGGGACGACAAGTCCATTGCGAGGTATCCGCGTTCGGTGATCGCCCCAATGCAACCGCTCAATATGATCTCATCGACGCGGGTTGCCCATTCGAGGCGGCGACGATGCTCTTCGGACTTCTTCACCAACTCATCGAAATGCTCTTCGTGCTTCGATCGATCCGGTTCTGAGGCTTCAACCTTTTGGTCCGTAGCGAGGTCCACGATCGGAACCTCAGTGTCCTCGGCGTCCTCCGCGCTGTCGTGACCGGCCAGCACGTCATGAACTGCAGACTCGTCGGGAGTGAGTTCCTCGGCGAGAGCAGCCGGTCCGGAGAGCGCTGCGGCCAACGTGTGGTGCCGTGCCTGGTTGATGGCCTTCTCTCGAGACTCTGCGGAAGCGAGAACCGAACGTGCGGACACGATCGCCTCGACGGCGTCATCGGTCGAGCCGGACTCTGAGCCCTGAAGTCCATTCTCTTCACGAGCGCTCGCACTAAACAACCCGGTCAGCGAGGGAGGCGACTCGACGGCCACAGCCGCCGTATCCCCGGGCTCAACGATCTCGGTCGTGAGCGGTTGGGGGCTCTCGGGCTGACGCACGAGGTCCAGTAGATCGGGGTGGCTGTCGAAGCAGGTCCAGCCACCTGCACCGGCCCACCAGACCAACGAGTGAGCATCCTGCTCGCCATTACGGACGCCGGCGATGATGTGTTCCATCGGCATCGGCCCAATGGCTTCGTTGTTCTGCACAATGAAGGAAACGGGAGCATCGAGCGCTGGAAGGCTGTCAGCCATGGCTTGCCCTCTTCCGCTTCTCAGTACTTGCGATCATTCGCGACGGTTCTTTCGATCGGTTCCGCGTGCGCGTAAACCCGACACTTACGGTGTTTCTATCGGCAAATTCACGGCTCATTCTGAGGGTTCAACGACCCCAATTCTTGTAATTTTGATACGCGCCCGACCTCGCCTTAGGCGACGTAACCTCGAAGGGTGATTCCTCTCGTTTGTATTGATGTTGACGGCACGCTGGTGGGAACGAGTGGCCAGGTCACAGAATCTGTGTGGGCGGCGGTTGAAAAAGCTCGCTCTCGAGGCCATCATCTCGCTCTTACAACGGCTCGAGGCGCGTTTGGAGCGTCGTGGGATATGGCGCAGCGTCTCGACCCGAACGGCTGGCACGTTTTCCATGCAGGTGGCGCCGTTGTTCACGCGGGAACAGGTGAAGCACTCGGGGACTCAATTGACGAGACCGGACTCGACGCGCTCATCGCCGCTGCGAGCGATCGTCAGTGGATCCTCGAGCTCTACGCCCCTGCCGCATACGCGGTCGAAAGCACGGCGAAGGCCTCGGTTGACCATGCAGAGCTTATGGGAGTGCCCTTCGTGCAAAGCGAGTTCGCCACCTTCCGCGGAGAACACAACCGAATTGTCCGAGCACAGTTCGTGGTGGGCGTAGGCGAGATAGCCGAGGTGAATGATGTGGTGGGTCTGCTCGGCTTGGAAGCCACATCGGCTACTTCTCCCATCATGCCCGGGATCGCGTTCGTCTCGGTCACTCCTCCTGGCATCACAAAAGCGACCGGCATTGGACATATCTGCGAGACCCTTGACCTCACGATCGATCAGGTCATGATGGTCGGTGACGGGTTGAACGACCTGCCTGCGATCGAAGCCGTCGGCTTTTCGGTCGCAATGGGCAACGCGGAGGACGCAGTGAAAGCAGCTGCCGATTACCTGGTCCCAGACGTCGAATCCGACGGACTGATCCCGGCCCTGGACCTTGCCGCTGAGCTTGGGCCATCCTGAGTCACCACGGTGCGCTCCCGCTCCCGGGCTAGCCCACTGACTACTATCACTCTCGATGGCCACCGACGCGGAAACAACTCTTTCTGTCGAGGCCGACGATCAGACGATGCCTCGCTGGGTTCCACGAGCGATTGGCTTGTTCTGGCTCGGCCTTGTCGGTATCTGGGTTCTGCAACGCCTCTTTGAGAGCCTCTCGGGCTTTCTCATAACGATCCTCATCTCGTTGTTCTTCTCGTTCGCTCTCGAGCCAGCCGTGAACTGGCTCGAACGCAAGGGGTTCCGCCGCGGCTTAGGGACACTGATCATGTTCGCCGTCGTTTCAACTGCGGTGGCGGTGCTCAGCTTCGTGGTCGGGTCGGCGCTCGCGGAACAGATGCGCAGCTTTGTCGCCGACGCACCTAGCCTCATCGACGACCTCGAGATCTGGCTACAGGACAGGGTCGATGAGAGCATTCAGCTCACGGAGGCTCGCGATCAGTTCCTCAACGATGACGGTTTAGGCCAACAACTGACCGGTATTGCAGACAACGCCGTGGGCGTTGGCGCAACGGTCATCGGGCTGATCTTCGATCTCTTCACAATCGCACTGTTTACCTTCTATCTGACCGCCGACGGGCCTCGCCTGCGTCGGACGATCTGTGCACGACTTCGCCCTGACCGACAGCGTCGGATCTTGGGTATCTGGGATCTGGCCATCCAAAAGACCGGTGGCTACATCTTGAGCCGTACCGTGCTCGCCTCCATTTCCGCACTGGTGACGTGGGTAGCGTTCTCGCTCATCGGCGTACCCTTTCCGCTCGCTCTGGCCGTGTGGGTCGGTATCGTCAGTCAGTTCGTACCCGTTGTCGGTGTGTATATCGCAGGGTTCCTGCCGGTGATCCTGACGCTCATTGAGTCCCCGCTCACCGCGCTTTGGGCTTTGCTGTTCATGCTTGGATACCAGCAGGTCGAGAACTACCTACTTGCTCCACGAGTCGACTCGCGCACGCTCAAGATCCATCCCGCGGTCTCGTTCGGGTCCGTGTTGGCCGGCGCAGCCGTGCTCGGGCCTGTTGGGGCCCTTTTGGCACTGCCGGCAGCCGCGACTGCACAAGGTATTATCTCGGCTTCCGGCGAGCGATACGCGATCGAGGAAGGGCCGCTCACACGGATCGGCGTCGAAGAAGGCGAGGAGCGGCGAAACGTTGTCACCGCCACGCTTCCCGTGCACGACTTCGACGAAACCGACGGGGAACTGTACGACCCCGAAGAAATGTCTTCTGACGACGAACTCAACGACGTCGAAGAGGACTAGCGGTTCTCGATCAATCGCAAGACAATACAAAAACGAAAGAAGCCCGGGGCACAAGCCCCGGGCTTCTCACTTTGACCCTTATTGAATCTTGATCTCGATATCTACACCAGCCGCGAGGTCGAGCCGCTGAAGCGAGTCAACCGTCTTTGGTGATGGTTCAACGATGTCGAGGAGACGCTTGTGGATGCGCATCTCGAAGTGTTCGCGTGAATCCTTATCCTTGAACGGACCCCGGACCACCGTGTAGCGATGCTTCTCGGTAGGAAGTGGGATCGGTCCTCGAACGTCGGCCTGGGTGCGACGCACCGTTTCAACGATCTGCTTGGTTGCTTGATCGATCTGGGTGTGATCGTACGCCTTCAGGCGGATTCGAATCTTCTGAGATGCAACAGCCATGTGATCTACTTCGTGATCTTCGTTACGGCGCCAGCGCCGACGGTACGACCACCCTCACGGATAGCGAAACGAAGACCTTCGTCCATAGCGATAGGTGCGATGAGCTCAACGGTCATCTTGGTGTTATCGCCCGGAAGGCACATCTCGGTGCCCTCTGGAAGAGTGATCGTTCCGGTCACATCGGTGGTGCGGAAGTAGAACTGCGGGCGGTAGTTCGAGAAGAACGGCTTGTGACGGCCTCCCTCTTCCTTCGAAAGCACGTACACCTCTGCTTCGAAGTCGGTGTGTGGGGTGATCGAACCAGGAGCGGCCAGCACCTGACCGCGCTGTACGTCTTCCTTGTCGATGCCACGAAGGAGGGCGCCAATGTTGTCGCCAGCTTCGCCACGGTCGAGGAGCTTACGGAACATCTCCACACCGGTACAGGTGGTCGACGTGGTGTCCTTGAGGCCAACGATCTCGATGTCGTTGCCGGTCTCGATAACGCCCTGCTCGATCTTGCCGGTCACAACGGTGCCACGACCGGTGATCGAGAAGACGTCCTCGATTGGCATGAGGAAAGGCTTGTTGATGTCACGCTCTGGAAGCGGGATGTAATCGTCGACAGCGGTCATGAGTTCCATGACCTGTGCGCCAGCGTCTGCGTCGCCCTCGAGCGCCTTGAGTGCAGAAACCTTGATGACCGGGGTGTCGTCGCCTGGGAACTCGTAGGTGTCGAGAAGCTCACGAACTTCCATCTCGACGAGCTCGAGGAGCTCCTCGTCGTCGACCATGTCGACCTTGTTGAGGGCAACAATGATCTTTGGAACGCCAACCTGGCGAGCGAGGAGAAGGTGCTCACGGGTCTGGCTCATTGGACCGTCGGTTGCGGCAACCACGAGGATTGCGCCGTCAACCTGAGCAGCACCGGTGATCATGTTCTTGATGTAGTCGGCGTGACCAGGCATGTCGACGTGTGCATAGTGACGACCCTCGGTCTCGTACTCAACGTGCGAAACGTTGATCGTGATACCGCGCTCGCGCTCTTCTGGCGCCTTGTCGATGTCTTCGAAAGCGGTTGCTTGGGAGCCTTCGACGTTGTCGCCGAGGACCTTGGTGATCGCTGCGGTGAGCGTGGTCTTTCCATGGTCGATGTGTCCCATGGTGCCCACGTTCACGTGGGGCTTTGTGCGCTCAAAGGTCTCTTTGGCCATGACTGATTTCCTTTAGGTTTCTTTCTTTTTTTGTTGAACTAGCTAGATATTTCGGGATTACTCGCCACGTACGCGAGCAACAATTTCTTCCTGCACAGACGAAGGCGTCTGCTGGTAGGAGTGGAATTGCATGGTGTACGTCGCGCGCCCCTGGGTACGCGAACGCAAGTCGGTACTGTATCCAAACATCTCAGACAACGGCACCAAAGCGTTAATCACTTGGTTGTT
>CAZLWE010000020.1:0-51413 GCA_964562985.1 uncultured Acidimicrobiales bacterium | reverse complement strand
TCGATCGTGATCTTCCCCGCTGCTAGTGCGTCAGCGATGATCGGCATGTCGATCAACCAGTCGGCGATGCGTTGATCGAACCGGACCGCGGCCGGATCCGCGTTCGAAACAGCAGCGACATAGTTCGCGACGCTGCGCTGATCGGACAGCCTCCCAACATCACGGGCCATACCCGCCGACACCGCCGCGACACGAACTGCGTCGAGCTTCGCGGTGAGACTTGGCAGGCGAGCGAGCCGGTCGGAAAGCTCCTCATCGGAGAGCCCTGAAAGCGGGACGGCCAAGCAGGCGTAAAGCACTGTTTCAAGATCATCGAGATCCGAATTCGAGTCGAGCACTCCGCCAAGAGTCATAGCACCATTGTATCGAACGTTTGTTTGCTTTGCAAGCTCGAATCGAAGAGTCTTTGCCCTCCATCCGCGCTGAATTCCCCACGTACCGTCCACCTGTACGTGCCGCCCCATCCCCAGCAACTAACGCGAACTAGTCTCTGCTCATGTTCGGTCGATCCAAGAAAGCCGCGAAAGCCCGCAAGGAAGCTCCCAGCGAGCAACCCGAGCGGCACCGGCGCGCCGAAGATCGAGAGCATCGCGATATTGACGTACAGGAATACATGCGGCGGCTCGTCAACGATTCGGAGTAGCCGCCTACGACAAGAACGCAACAATCGAGTCCACCGCACTACGGGCTAGCCCCGGCGCTTGCGGACCTCTTCGGTGATGGCGGGAATGACCTCGTGGAGGTCGCCGATGATTGCCCAGTTGGCTTTGGTGACCATGTTGGCTTCGGGGTCGGTGTTGATCGCCAGGATGTGCTTTGAACCCATCGCGCCGACCCAGTGCTGTGTGGCACCGGAGATTCCCGAAGCGATGTAGATCGTCGGGGCGATGCGGGTGCCCGTCTGGCCGACCTGATCGGAGTGTGGACGCCAACCGTTGTTGGTCACCGCACGGCTACAACCGACCTTGCCACCGAGCGCCTCGGCGAGCTCATCGATTGGCGCGAAGGCCTCCTCCGAGCCGACGGCACGGCCACCGCTCACCACTACGGGAGCGGTCGACAGAGTGATACCTTCGCTCAGCACAACCCGATCCTTGACGACCGAACGCACAAGCGTCTCGTCGACCTCGACCGCCATCTCGGCGACCGAACCGGCGGCTTGCGCTGGCGATGCCTCAACGGTGTGTGGCGCCATAGAGATCAGCTTCGTGTCGGCTGACAGCGTGGATTCTTCGTGAAGCGCACCACCCCATTGGCTGCGGGTCATCGACGAAACGTCAGGGGCGACGTCTATACAGTTCGCCACAAACGGCAGGTCCGCACGCGCAGCGAGCTGAGCCATCAGCTCGTTGCCTCGATCGGTTCCGCTGGCCATGACGACCGCTGGGGCTGCGGCGCCGACAGCGCCGACGAGGGCCTGCCCCCAAGCCTCGGGGTTGTAGTCGCCGAGGCTCGGACTCGTCAAGTGATGCACCACCGCGGCGCCAAACTCCGCGAGCTTGGTGAAGGTGAGCTCTGCGCCCTCCCCCATTACGGCTGCATGCACGGGTATGCCGAGGCCGCCAGCGATTGAGCGGGCCGAGGTCAACGCCTCGAGCGTCGCTTCTGGGACATGGCCCCGGTCGTGCTCGGCAACAACAAGAACTGCGCTCATTAGAGAACTCCCAACTCGTCGAGAATGTCGACGACGGCCGCCGCTGCTTCAGGGCCATTGCCCAAGATCTCGGTCGAGCTCTCCTGCTCAGGAGGCGACTTCAGCTTTACCTGGCTTTGCCCACCAGCTTCAGCGCTGGCTTCTACGGAGTCGAGCTCAGCCTTCTTCGAGGCGAGACGCCCACGCATCGTTGGGTAGCGGGGCAGGTTGATGCCTTCCTTCACGCCGACGCAGGCGGGAAGCGGCAACTCGTAGACCTCAAAGCCTGCATCGACTTCGCGTCGAGCGATGATGTGCCCCTCGGTCGCCTCATCGAGATCAAGGCCCTTGATTCCATTGACCATCGGGCGCCCCAAGGCATGGGCGATACGAATGCCGACCTGGAACCCACCCTGATCGGCCGACTCGTTCCCGAAGATGATCAAGTCGAAAGGGCCGTCAGCCGCCTCGAGTTCCTGGATCGCCGTAGTGAGAGCAGCAGCGGTTTGCTGCGGGTCCTTCGGTGCGCCATCGGTCGGGACGAGCACCATCTTGTTGATCCCAACTGACACGGCAGCCCGTAGCTGCTCCTCGGTCTCGGGGCCACCCATAGACATCACAGTGGTCTCGCCACCGTGTGCCTCGTTGAGCTGGACGGCCGCCTCCACACCGCACTCCTCGTGAGGAGACACCGCGTGCCCAAGGTTCTTGTCATCAACGTACTGCTCGTCGTCGGTGATATTGATGCGGGCACCGGGTGCGGGCACTCGCTTCACCAGACACAAAATTCGCATACTGTTCCCCTCTCGACACAACCGGTCGAGACACTCCGTTAAACCGGTGATACACGGCTGATATATCACCAATCACTCTACTAGGAGCTGCCCGGCATCGCTAACGGCAGTGCATTGCGTCTACAAGGCTCAACCTCAGGACCCCGAAATACCGCCGCACCAGCCAGCCGTGGCACACTCGATGGGTGGCTGAATCACCGACAATTCCGGTAACTGTGCTCGGTGGATGGCTCGGCGCGGGCAAGACCACCATGGTCAACCGAATGCTCGCAGCGGCGACCGAACGCATCGCCGTCATCGTCAACGACGTCGGGGAGATCAATGTCGACGCAGCGTTGCTCAGCTCGGGCGAAGCTGATGATGACGACGACATCGTGGAACTCACGAACGGCTGCATCTGTTGCAAGGTTGGCGACGACCTGTACGCAACTCTCGCTGACCTCGCCCGGCGTGATCCTGCTCCCGAGCGGGTGGTCGTCGAAGCGAGCGGAGTCGCCGAACCCCGCCAAGCAGCCGGATACCTCGGCCACCCGCGCTATTCGGTCGACGCCGTCATCAGCCTCGCCGCGGCCGGAGGTTTCGAACACCGTTCGTCGGGCCCTCCTTATGGTTCGCTCATGCGTGCCCAACTCTCCGGAGCCGACCTCGTCGTCGTCACGAAACTCGACCTGCTCGACACCGACGACGAGCGAACCGCCGCCATCGAGGAGCTCCAACAATTCACCAAGGCCCAAGTCATCGCATCCAACGAGGACCCCGAGTGGATTAACACCGTCATGTTGGGGGCGCACGCAAACCCCGACCATCGACCCGCCGATGGGTCGAGCGTGCCCGTAGCAACCGCAACCTGGAGCCCGACGGGCGTCAGCGGCGCGATCGGGATCAAGTCAGCGCTTCGCTCCTCGGGTCTATTGCGGGCCAAAGGTTCATTGACAACAGATCAAGGCAACATCATCGTGCACCTCGCAGGACAGCGAGTCACGACCTCGCCGCTCGCCGAGGACACGACTCCGTTGAACGCAGTCGTGCTCATTGGCGAGTCGTTCGATCAGGTCGCAGCTGCGGCCTCGGCCCTCAACGAACACGTCATCGGTTAGACACCCGAGCGCTAGCCGAGCCGAATCTCACGAAAAATACGTGAGGGCTCGCTGGTGGCGGGATACCAACGAGCCCTCAGCTCTCGTGTGCATCCCGCTGCACCTGCCCATTTATCTAGCTGCCACTACACACATCGACACGGCCTTGTGACAGTTTTAGCAGGGTCTAGATGTGGAGTTCACGACCACGCTTCGTGGTGGACTAGCCCTTCAATCGAGTGTTGTCCGGATCAAATGCCGAACCGGTTCCCACGACGGTACATGGGAAGAGCTCGTTCATGTACATGACCTTGAGCTGTGTGCCCGGCGCAGCGAGCTCCTTGGTCACGTAACCCAGCAGAAGGTTCTTGCCAACGCTCGGGCCATACCCAGCGGTCGTCACCCGGCTAACGCGGCCGTGGCTATCCACGATGCGTTCGCCATCGGCGGTGAGGATCGGCTCGTTGCCTCCCTGCATCCAACGCTGACGACCTTGCGCATCGACGTTCTCGTCGACGGTGAGCGTCACGCACGACACTTCGGGGTCCCCGCCTTCCCGCGCTGCCAGGTAGGCCTCCTTGCCAATGAAGTCGTCGGACTTCACCTTCGGGCGAGCCAAACCAGCTTCGATCGGGTTGTACTCGCTCTCGAGCTCTGCACCCATGAGGCGATAGCCCTTCTCGATACGGCCGGTGACGGCGTAGACGCCCATGCCGGTCGGTCGAACACCGTGGTCTTTGCCCGCTTCCATGATCGCGTCCCACACGGCTGGGCCATTGTCCCAGCCGGTATAGATCTCCCAGCCGGTGTCGCCGACGTAGGAAACTCGGAACAACGTCACCGGAACACCGGCGATCTCGGTGTTTGTCACCGAGCCGTACTTGTTGCCCTCGAAGCTGAGGTCGACATCGGTGAGCGAGCCAAGAATCGCTGGCGCGTTCGGACCCCAGAGGCCGAGCGTCGTGGTCGTCATCGTCAGGTTCGTGAAGGTGACCGACTCATCCTCGGGTAGGTGCTTCTTGATCCAGTACTCATCTCGGCCACCGTCGAACGCACCGGTGACGATGCGAACGGTCTCTTCGCCGGTTTGCATCATGGTGAGATCCGAATGGAAACCGCCATCAGCGTTGAGCCACGGCGTGTAGGCGCTTGTGCCGACGCCTTTGCACACCTTGTTGACGGCCAAGTACTCGGCGAACTGACACGCACCTGGGCCGCTCAGCTCGAAGACCTGGAAGGCGCTCAGGTCGAACAGGCCGGCGTTCTCGCGCATGTTGAGATGCTCACCGTTGATGATCGGGCTCCACCAGCGGTTGTCCCACTCGACTTCACGATCGGAGAGGCCGTAGCGCTCGACGAGATCTGCGTTCGAGCCGAACCACTGCGGACGTTCCCACACCCGGGCTTGGAAGAACGTGGCGTCAAGCGCCTCATGACGGCTGAAGTATGGGCTTTGGACGAGGTTGCGGCGACCTTCCCACTGCTCTTGTGGGTGCACGATTCCGTAGGTCTTGATGAAGTGCTCATCCGCGCGTGCCCAAATGTGATCGTCGCCGCGCTCTTCTGGGTAGAAACGAGCGAGGTCAGACGCGTGCGGGTCGATAACGCGTGGGTAGCCATAGGTCATCCACTCGGCCACGACCTGAGCCATGCCAGGGCCTTCCTTCACCCAGACAGCTGCGGCCGACCACAGATTGCGAACCTCGACGGTCTCGCCGAGGCACGGCATCGCGTCGGGGGTAAGGGAGAGCAGACCGTTGATGGCGTACTTGATCTCGGCGTCGCCGAGCATGTCCATCAGCTCGATCGCCGTTTCCATCTGCGGATCGAAATCTTCCTGGGTGAACGGCATCTCGGTCGGCGTGAGCGCCGCCTCTTCGTTCGAAGGGATGTCGTCTGGGTGGTGAAGGATCGCGCGGTGACCGTACGAGCCGACCTCCATCGATCCGGCTGCCTGACGCTCGTAGCAGAAGGTGTCCATGTCTCGAACGATCGGGTAGGCAATCTCGGTGTTGGTTTCGGCGAGAACATCCATTGGCCCAACGTCGGCCATTTGGTGCACTGCGGGGACGAGCGGGATGGTCGCTCCTGCCATATTGGCGACCCTATTGCTCCACACTCCACAGGCCACAACGACGTAGTTAGCTTCGATACGGCCTCGGTCGGTGACGACCGCGCTGACCTTTTGCTGGCCATTTGGAGCATCGACGGTTTCGACATCTTCGACCTCGGTGTTCGCGAACACCTGCAACACGCCCTTTTCCATCGCTTCGTTCCGGAAGAGCGTTCCGGTGTCGAGCGAGTCGACTACCGAGACGGTTGGGCAGTGGAAGCCGCCGAGAATGATCTCTTCGTTGATGAACGGGACGAGTTCCTTGACCTGCGCTGGGGTGAGCAGTTCAGCTTCGACACCCCATGCTGTTGCCGATGTCATGCGACGGTTGAGTTCATCCATGCGCTCTTGCGTACGCGCAACCTCGATGCCACCGGAGTCGACACTGCGGTCGAGGTCTCGGTACTGGTTGGCGCTCTGCACACCGAGGAGAGCCATCTCCTTGTTGTGGTCGACCGGGAAGATGAAGTTCGAGGCGTGACCGGTTGAACCACCGGGGTTCGGCAACGGCCCCTTATCGATAAGGACGATGTCTTCCCAGCCGAGGCGGGAAAGGTGTCCCACCAGACAACTACCGACAATTCCCGCGCCGATCACGACGACGTTGGCTTTGCTTGGAAATTCGCTCACTGCAGGCTCCTGGGTTCCGGCGAAATCGGTGGGATCGAACCCCACGTTCTTCTTGGTGATATATCAGCTGTGTATCAGAGGCAGGTTACGCCCGAACAGGTGCTCTCGCAAGCGGTACCTGCCCGGAGTAGGGCTCCGATGCCCGCTATCATGGGACCATGGCGAAGCTCATCGGCAGCCTCGGATATTCCCCTCGGAGGGCCCTTGTATTCGTCGCGTTTGCAGTGCCACTCGCGATCGCCAGCTTCTTCGTACTCGATGCTTCTACTGACGATTCTCGCCGTAGCGACACCTACGGTTCGGGCGTGTCCGAGCAATGCGTTGAGGACACGGCACGAATTGCAGACGAACGTGCCAACGCGGCCGAGGAACTCGGAGCCAACGCTCCCATCACCGGGTTCTGGTTCGCCGAATCCTGCTTCGAGTAGCGACTCGATGGCCTAGGCCAGAGACCAGATCGGAAACTCCGTGGCGTGAAAGCCCACCGAGGCAATAGCCAGCACCGTGAATAGCCGCCGACGAATTCCTTCGTCCTGCAGATAGAGCCATGTGGAGTAGGCCAACATCGGACCTGCCGCCATCAGCGCTTCGAGCGGGTAACGGTAGCTAAAGAACCCGTCTCCGCCGGTTACCCGATTCGCCCGGAACTGAATCACCAAGTACGCCACCGCGCCCAGCGCTGCGCCGACCGCCCAATCCGGGGAGGCCTTTCGGTGCCTTATCAGCGCCCAGATGGACAGGGCAATAAACGGCGAGCTCCAAAGGATCCCTACACGCAGGTGCACGAACGCCTCGATCATCCGCTCAACGAGCAACAGCGGAGGATTTTCGACAACGCGGTCAGCGAAAACCCCGCTGTAGCCGCCCGAGATCGAGAGGCTGCCAAACACCGCGTTGTTATACAGCACAAGTAGAACGACGCCCAGCAACGATGCCGCCCCCAGCGTGGCCATCTCTTTGAGTGAACGCCGGCTGACTGCGATAGCCAAGCCGATCATGGCAGCCACCACCGCCGTATGTGGACGCACAAGGACTCCTGCTCCGAACGCGAGCCCGGACGCCACGAGGCGATCCCGAGACGCGAAGTACGTCCCGATCGAGATGCACATCATGGCCGGCCCGTGCTGCCAGAGCCTGTCCGACGCAACAGACCAGGCCCCGGTGCCGAGACCACCCACCAACATCGCTGTGAGGGTTGCGCGGCGAGGTAACAGACCCCGCATGGTCAGACCGAAAAAGCCGATAGCGATCGCCACACTGAGCGAAGCAGCGAACGTTGCGGGCACGTACGTGCTCGGCGTTTGCACAACGAACTCCGCGTTCGGGTCATCCGGGTCGAGAAACACCGTCTCTTCAAGCGAAGTATCTAAGACATAGAGCGGAGCAGCCCAAAGCGCGGCTCCAGGCGGGTACTGGGCAACCGTCCCCTCGTCCGTCCGGCGGAACCATCCGACAAGACCCTGGTCGCGCGGCGTGCCCAAGTCAGCGTGTTCCTCAAGGACCGGGTCCTGATCGTCTGCGAACGCCCTCGATTGTGCAGCGTTGGTAAAGGCGTCCGTGCCATAGAAGTTCGTATAGGTGCCAGTAAGGGCGTACACGATCAACAGCGCCAGGCTGGCGGCCACGAGCAGGCGGCTGTCGCGAGTTTTGGTCAGCGGCGCGCGTTCGACCTCGACCTCAACCTGCATACTTACAGATCGACCGAAGGCACCATTTCTAAAGTGGCCCGGTCCGGGCTAAACACAAGGACTGCCCGCGCGTAGTCATCCCAGCTGCACTGGGATTCGAGCGTCCCAGCCGCCATCCTCTCGACATGTTGGTAGAGGTAGTTAATGCCTTCTGCGATCGCGCTGGGCGTAACCGATGACGCCACTACCCCATTGCTCCCGTGTTCGACCGCCTCAGCGAGAGACCCGACCGGCGTCACCAGCGACGGGCGCCCGGCTGCTGTTGCGAGCGACACAATGCCACTTTGACTGGCGCTGCGATACGGGGCCACGAGGGCGTGGCAGGCGGTTAGGTGCTCGACCAATCGAGCATCGCTCACATACCCAAACTCGGTGACCACCCGTCCCGGAACCTTTGCCAGTGCCTCGCCACTCGGTCGTGCGCTCTCGTTCCATACCTCGCCAGCGATCGTTAAGTTGATGTCGTCTCGACCCAAGATGGCAAGCGCCTCGAGGAGAAGGTCGAGACCTTTGTACTCCCGAATCGTCCCGGCGAATAGGAGCTCCAACGGACCGCCCTCGGGCAACGCAGTCCATTCGACATCAAGGTCAGGCGGGTGAGAGACAACACGGATGTCCACATCGACTCCGAGTTCGGCGACTTCATCTGCGATCGACTGCCCGTGACAGATCACTGCCGTCGCCCGCCTCAAGGCTTGCACGAGCAACGTGTCCGAGAACGGGATCGACTCGTGCGGGTGCGCATTGTGCACATGCAGGACAAATCTCGTCTGTGGGGCGAACCGCATCATGGTCAGATAGGGCAAAGCGTGAACGGGTGACACCCATGGCAAGACTGCGAGATCAGCGTTGGAAATCTGCTTGCCCGCCCTCGCCCAACTCGTTGGATCCCACCATCGAAGAATGTGGGCGACATCGGCGGTCGCCACGGCTTCAGCATCCTGTTGCGGTCTGCCGTACAGCGCCCGGGGGTACTGATCTATCCAGGAAACTCTCCGCACGGCGGCGTAGGGATCAAGGCCCTCGGCGAGGCGGGAGGTGTGTTGGGCTATCCCTCCCTTGAACGGCGGGAATGGCCCGACGACCGCTATCTCCGAGGCGCTTCTCGCGCCGTTTCCGGTCATGGATTCGGCCGCATGACGAACATGTGCGACGGGAACCACCGTCGAAGCACCTTTGCCACTGGGCCGGGACAGAGGCGCCCGACAGTAGGTGAAAAATGGAAGCGAACCGGATCGCAAAACACCCGCCATCCGTACTCTTCTACTTCAAAGCCCGCTGCTTCAAATAGAGGACTCATATCTGGCCAGCACAGGACTTGGTCGTTCCCGACATGTCCGCTCATGATCGGCGATGACCGATTAGGTGTTGCGATGTAGGCAACACCCGACGGCCGGAGCACCCGATGAAGCTCCGAGAGATGAAGCTGTTGATCTTCGACGTGCTCGATCACGTGGTGAGAAACAACGACGTCAAACTTGGCGTCCGGGAACGGCAAGCGTTCCGAGCTAACTACCTCGAAGTTCGAAGGGAAGCCATCGCGTCGCTTGTCCTCTATGTCGACGCCCCACACCTCATTGTCGGGATGAAACGCTCCGGAGATGCCACCGTTACCACAACCGACATCTAGAACGTCCCGTCCCGTTAGCTGTTCGCCTAACGAGTCTTCGAGGATCGATCGAACCATGCGGCCTTTCGCCGATCGATCCAGATGCACGACCGGACCGCGGTCAGAGTGTCTATACATCGGCGTGCTCCATTTCTGCTCGCTCGACCGTCCGACGCCCCACCTCGGTGAACTGCTCGCGCAACTCCAGTAGCCCGCCGACCGACCCGATTGCGATCTGCAATCCGAGCAATGCCAAAGCCAGACCTAAGGCAACCGACGCCTCGATCCCGTAGAACGATGCAAAGCCAACAAAGCCAGCTTCGCGAATCCCGGCTCCAGCGATCGTGAACGGGATCAACGTGCCGAGGAAGACCACTCCGCGAATCCACGCTGTGCCAGCGAAAGTGAGCCCGATACCAAGGTCTTGCACCACGACCCACGCGGACAGCACGAAGAAGACGTAGCCGGCCAGGCTCCAGCATCCGAGCTTGACGACATCTCGAAGAGGTCGCCCTCGTTGGGCCGTGACAGCGACTGCGATCTTTAGCAATCGTCGATGTAGCGACGGTATTGCCTTCGTAAACGTGAAGCGACTGAGCAGAGGGTCAAGCCGATCGCTGAATACTGCGAACAATCCCACACCTGCGCCGCCCATTGCCCCGAGCCCCACAAGCAGAATCGGCACGAACTGCTGACCAATTGTGGATGCCTCGACAATGACGAAGATCACCGCGGCCGCCGAGTACACAAAGACCTGTACGAGCTTCTCTAAAACAACGAGCGCAGCGGCGTATGCCCCACCACCAGCATTTCGATACTTCAACCAACGAACGCCGGTCGCGGTCGCTCGTGGTAACACCATCGTGTAGAACCGGATCGACAGGTTGATCGCTACCAATCGAGCAAGGCCTAACTGCAAAGGAGTGCCACGGGTTGAAAGCCAACTTACGACAGCGGGGATCACGATCGACCCAGCGACGTGCAACAGCGCGGCGCCAACGAAGGCGACCAGGCTCACCTGGCTAAGTACCGTACGCAGCGAGCCGAAATCCGCGATCGAAAACAGCCCGAACAGGATCGCTGCGGTGAGTAGCAGTCTCAGCAGGTACCGACCCCATTGCTTTGGGCTTGCGGTGGACACTATGCGGCCAATCCCGCGAGCGCTCCATACGTCGCGAGCAGGGATACATCGTGACTTACGTTGGCGACGTTATTTGTCTGGGCACCGATGATTCGCTGATAAAGCCGCTCCCCGAGGGTGGCCTCGAACATTGCGGCCACCATCGCCGGTTCAGCGTCAAAAGGTAGGTCACCAATGAGACCCTCGAGCTTGCCTCGCAGCGGCCCGGGATACCATTCGTCGATCGGCGCGTCAGCCGCAGCCAGCTTTGGTTGATGAATGATCTCGGGTGGAAGCAATCCGGTCGATTCCGCCATGTTTGCAAGCGCAAACTTGCCGATGGTCGAACTGTCTTGTCCGCTCGGCCTGAGAAGTTCGGTTGGAAGTGACTTGGCCAGCGCAACCATCCCATAGTGCTGATACGGCGAGACGATCGAGACACCAGCGCTCAGTGACGAGGCAGACTTTTTGAGCGCCGAAGGCGAGACGCACTTCTTCCCCTGGTAAGCCAGCTGCACATCGTCGGCGTCCGAGAATGGCGCAGCAAGCTCGCTCGCCACGGCACGGACCGACTCCATGTTCTCGGGTTCGCTGGCGCCCCGTAGGCGCTTGAGGGCTGTTTCTTCCATCACGCGGAACGTCAAGTAACCGCGGGCGGGGTGCTCGAGTTGCGCGTTGCGGAGTACACCTGCACCAACGACCGCTGGTCGCCCGAGAAGGTCCTGCACAAATCGATTCGATGCTGCCATCTCCCCCACCCCGAGGATCGGCCCGGGCAATCGAGAGAGTTGGTTCGTCACCTGACCGCGTCGGAAGGTCAAGGGATAACCGAAGAAGAGGTTGTCACACCCATCGCCGCTGAGGGCGACGTTGAAGCCATCTTGTCGGATCTGTTCACACACCGCCCGAGTCTGGATTACGTACGCTGGCCAGTTCGTCGGCGCCCCTACCTCGTCGCGGTATCGCTCGAAGCCTTCGGCAATTAGGGCCGAGTCGATCTCCACCCAGTTCGCAACGGCGCCGGTGGTCTCCGCCAGTTCCTCAACGAACGCCTGGTTGTAGCGCTCGTCGGCGTAGCGAAAGGTATAGGTGTGGACGTTCTTACCGAGTTCGGCGAGGCCCGCCACGACAAGTGCCGAATCAAAGCCGCCAAGAAGGATGGCCACATCATCACCCCTTGGCGCCATCTCCTCGATCGCGGAGAGGAAGCCCTTGTGGAGGGCGGTAATTGCCGACTCCGCGTCCTGGGCCTGGATAGACGGTTCCCAATTGCCAGTCGCTTCGTAGGCCTGCTGATCGACACCGTTCGTTCCACTTCTAATCAGTTGGGCTGCGCCGATCTGTTTCACATGACGAAAGACACTCGCTGAGTGCGGCACAAAGCCATAAACCAACAGGAAGTCCTCGTATTGACGGTCGAGGGCTAGTTCCACGCCGCCAGCACGCAATGCACTCGGCGACGACGCCACGTAGTGTTCGCCTGCGTCTACGTAGTTGACTGCGGCACTGCCACCGTACGGATCGGTGATCAGCATCAGCGAGTCTGTGATCCGATCAAGAATGTAGATCTCGTACCTGCCCCATATGCCGAGCAGGGCGTCGACGCCGTGCTCGCAAAATCGCCGCAGTAGGGATCCAGCGATGCCACTCGCGTCGTAGCGACTACCAAGCGCTTCGTCATCGGGTGGAAAGATCGCACCGCGAAAGACCACAACGGCACGGTCGTTCGTAGCAGCCGCACAGTGATCGGTGAACTCGCTCGCCACGACGAGCCCACAGGACTCGCTTGACCAGCTTTCGACATCTCCTCCGAGCGCCTGTTGCATTTCGCTCGCCCAACTTGGGGCATGGGGACTCCGCCGACCAATAACGCTGATCACAGTTCCAGCCCCTTGAGTAGATCGAAATTCTTCTGCGCAGAGCGCTTGGTCGCCGCTGCATGCGAGCGAATCTCCTGGGCGACGAGGTCGCGATCGTTCCAGAGTTTGCTCAAGACATTGAGAAGCTCATCGCCATCGAAGGATCCGAGATCGAGCACGAACTGTTCCTGCCCGAACTCGGTCATGATCCCCCAGAACTTATGGCTATAGGCGAGTGCGAGAACCGGAACGCCCGAACCGAGAGCGGCAATGTTGGCGTGCATCCTCGCCCCGATGAGCACATCGCACGTAGACACGGCGAACTTCATTTCCGATGGATGGAGATCCCCCAGAATCTGTACATCAAGCCCATGGTCTCGAAGCTTTCGAAGCACGATCCGATCGTCCTTTGATGACTTCGGCCCAGTCACATGAGGAATTCCAAGCAGTTCCGCGTCGACGTCCTCGAGCAGACCATGCAACGCGGTGGCGACATCGTCAACGAGTGGACGCCCTCCGTGGTGTGACTCTGCCAGTCCGCTGAGCGAGATACCAATTCGATGCGGGGCGACCTTGTTTTCAAGACCTGGGACGATCTGTGGTTGCAAGAGAAACGCCGTATCCGCAGTTACCTCGACGTCTCCCAGCCCCAACCCTTCAAGGTGTCCGAGGGTTCGTCGCTCCCGTGCGGTGACGAGTCGGGCTCGGCGGAGGAGGAACCCAGCGACGGGGGACGTCACATTGAAGGGCCCGATGGACTGCGCGAGAACTACGAATGGCACCCCGAGGACCCAGCTCAGGATCAACGGGTGGAAATGACTCAGCGCGACCGGGACGCCGTAGTCCTCGGTCAACATGTCGCCGGACAAATCGATGACCAGATCGGCATTTGCCAAGGCCGCGATCTCGGGGTCATCGCCAATGAGTTGACGCTTCGTGAGGCGCATCGCTGCAGCTCGCAGCAGATTGAGCGGCGCGCGCTTGGCGCTTCGACGACTAGCGGGGACGATGTTGTCGGCGCCGTACACCACCTCATCTACGCCAGGTTCTGGTGTTGCAACGATTACCTCGTGACCCGCAGCAACCAGGGCATCTCGAGTGCTGATCTGCATCGCTGCGTCACCCTTGTTCTGGCTGTTGTAGGTGCCGGTGAGAACGACTTTCATGGGGCTTCCTCAGCGTGTTCGAGGTCGAGTGAGCTAGGCACTCTTGGCAAAGCTTCAGCTAGTGACTCCGGAGCCTTCGGTGTTTCGGCCGCGACGAGATAGTCAGGAATGACTTCGTACTCGATCTCCAGGCGACGAACTCGTGCGAGGGTTCGCTGGGAGACCACCCGAAGGTTGCGCATCATGTCGGCGAGAATGGCCAAGACCGCCACCTGTAGGGCACCCATGAACAAGATGGAGGCAATGATGATCGACTGGATGTGGCCGGAGCGGTCGCCGTCGACAATCACGCTCATGAGGAAGGGCGAGAAAGCAACTGCGGACAAGGTCAGCAGAACCAATGAGATCAATCCGAAGAACTTGATTGGTTCGTAGGCGGCAAAGACACGGGTGATCGTTCCCGCGTTTCGCCGGATGTATCCCCAGGTGGACCCGAAGAGGCGAGACTCACGCATCTTGTCGTTGGTTCCCACAGGCACGTTGGCGATCGCAGTTCGGGTGCGTCCAGCCTGGATGATCGACTCGATCGTGTAGGTGTAGGGGCTTACGACGGTGAGCTGTAGGGCCGCCTCTTTGCTGTACGCGCGAAAGCCAGAGGTTGTGTCCCCTACGTTGGCCCCTCCCGAGGCACGATTGACGACCCAGCTACCCAACACTTGGAGCTGCTTCTTCGCAGCGGAGAATTCGTCAACGGAGCGAACATCGCGGTCACCAATGACCATGTCGGCCGTGCCCTCGACGAGCGGTCGGACGAGCTCTGGGATTGCACCTGCGTCGTATTGATTGTCGGCGTCGGTGTTCACGATGTAGTCAGCACCGAGCTTGAGGCACGCATCAAGCCCGGCTTGAAAGGCAGCGGCCAGCCCGCGGTTCTGCGGAAACTTCACCACGTGATCCACGCCGTGGGCACGTGCGACCTCGATCGTCGCGTCGGTAGAGCCATCGTCGATGATCAACCACTCGACAATGTCCACTCCTGGAACACTGCGCGGAAGCTCGGCCAGCGCTACTGGCAGTTGATCTTCCTCATTGAGACAAGGAATTTGAATGATGAGTTTCTTCGCGCGACCCACATCCTTTCATCGGTCAAAACGGCCAGAAATCCAGTTCGGCCCTCACCGATCGTGACACTGATATATCAGCCCCCTACCATGGGTCAATGACCAAGCTAAAGCTGCCGCCGGCGCCGAACCAGGAACCGGCCTCCCTCGGCGAACAGGCATACCGGGCATTGCGCGCCAAGATCGTCCAACTGGACTTCGCTCCTGGCGACGTTCTGAAGGAAGACGCGCTCCAAAAATCACTGAAGCTCGGTCGTACCCCAATTCGTGAAGCGCTCCTGCGCCTCCAGCGCGAACATTTCGTGACCGTCATCCCGCGGCGCGGCATGTTCGTCAGCGGGATCGAAGTCGAAGAGCTCTCTCTCCTGCTCGAGACCCGGGCGGTTCTCGAACCCTACGCTGCCCGTCTCGCGACAGTCCGCGGAACCTCGGAACATTGGGACGAGATGGCCGACACCTTGGCTCACAGCTCCACACCCGGACTCGATGACAATGACCAGCTCGCGATCGATCGCCGCTGTCATGAGATCATCTGGCGAGCGTCAGGTAACCGTTTCCTGTGGGACACCCTCGACATGTTGTACGCCCAGTCAGATCGACTATGGCATCTCTACCTGAGTAATGTCGCCGACATGGCCCACGCGGTCGCTGAACACGATGCGATTCTGGCGGGGTTGCGAGCAGCTGATGGTGACACCGTGGCAAACCTCATCGAGGCTCACGTTCATGGTTTCGATGAAGCGATTAGAAGCGTGATCACCGAACAGCTCTCGTCTCCATTGGCCGCTGAGTAGACCTGCAAACGCAACATCGCAGACCCCGAAACGAAACATTTTCGCACCTATCGTGATGTTTTCCTGCACAGACCATGGAGCGCGCGCTAGAAAAGTACGATCTTGGGTAACTTCCCCCCCGGAACAGCTGAGAGAAGAGAAGAAAGTTCAATGGCAAAGACGTTTATGGAGATGGTCGGCGAGGCGCAAGCCAACGTAGCTGGCGTGGCCGCCGACGCGGTTTCGGAAACTGCGCTAATCATCGATGTCCGGGATCGCCCCGATATAGCGGCGACGGGGATCATCCCCGGGGCGCTGGCTGTCTCCCTTGGAACCCTCGGGTTCAAAGGCGACGTCACGATGCCCGAGGAGATGCAACACCCCGAACTTGGCGATCACGATCGCGAGATCGTCGTTACCTGCACTATCGGTGCCATGGCTGCCCTCGGCGCCCAAACGCTCCAAGACTTGGGATACAAGAACGTCACCTACATGGAAGGTGGCACCTTGGCGTGGAAGGAAGCCGGCCTCGAGGTGGACGAGTTCACCGCCTAGCCGCTTTGTGTGGCAGGTGGGAAACAGATGAGTTCAGGACCGCTACAACCCTTCGCGGGACCAGGGGACAACGCCAGCCCCACAACCATTGAGCATCAAGCCACCTCGCGGATCGCGCTATTCGGAGGCCTGGGTCTCGGAGTCCTCGCCTTCGCAGCGGTGGTTGCGTTCGCTGCGAGCGCAACGGCGTTCGCCCTGATTCTCGCAGTGGGCGCAGCGGGCGCAGCTCTGTTCGTCGTGCCAAGAGTCATCGCAACGAGCCGTTGGGAAGCTGCGCAGATAACGATCGAGCGCTACCCATTCCAGCTCGGCGACGAAGTCAATGTTCGGTTTCAACAGCGAGCTCAGGGGGCGAAGGTTCCAGCGGACCACGATGGCCCCGCCACCTTCACCTTGGTCTGCACCGAACGAGCCACCTACACCGTCGGTACCGACACCCGCACCGAAACCCACACGGTCGCGCAATACTCCTGGGAAGCCCCAGGACAGCTCGTATCGGGCACCTACATAGCGGACACAATTTTGCGCGTGCCGTTGGAAAGTGGTGCGCCGACCTTCGAATGTGATCACAACGAAGTCACCTGGGGGCTCACGGTCCACACGCCCGACCCGCTGCCCAGCTTCGCGCGAGCCTTCAAGGTTGTCGTCCTGCCGGTGATCGCCAAGGGCCGATCGCTCCCACCGTCCCCGTTAGTCCAGGACACATGATTCGCCCCGACGACCCGCAACTGCGGGTGGAACTCGTCAACGATGTCGCAGAACTCGGCCGCTACTTCAGCGGCCATATCCGACGCGACCCCGTCGACGGCGCGACGAATGCCTCTGGGCGAGGTCAGGTGCGAGCGGTGCGACTTGGTCTCCGCATGTTCACCGAAGGTCGCGGCGATAAAGATGATTGGCACTCCGACGAAATAGAGACACCTGTCGACGAGTACGGCATGACCTCAACGCCGTTCGAGCTTCCGGTTCCTGACGACATGCCAATCAGTTACGACGGTTCGCTTATGCGAGTCCGCTGGCAGATCGAGATTCGCACGGATCGAAAGATGGCTTTCGACTCCGTCCTGACGACCGAAGTCCTCGTGGTGCCGCGCCACGGCGTGGACATGTACCGACGACCGCATCCGCTGTAGCCCCCGCAATGCCCTTCCACGATCGCTACCAGGAGTTTGGGCTCAGCCGGAACCCGTTCATCGCCCGATCATCGGTCGAGGAGAAACCGCGAACCTTCATCGATCAGGGGCTGGGGCCGCCTCCGCCGCCCGGCTCACACACCTTGGTTCAGGTGATTGGCGACAGCGGTGTCGGCAAGAGTGCCCACCTCAACGTTTGGCGCTCGATGACCCCCGGGCCGTACCACTACATCGTTCGCGCCCCCTATCACTCTCGCTGGCGCATCTCGCCGGTCGCACCGATCGTCTACGGCGATGAGATCGACCGGATGCCAAAACCGCTCCGACATCGTTGGTTCCGTTCGCTGTCACGGATTGGCGCAACCGTTGTCATCGGCACACACGTCAACCTGGGCAAGCTCGGTGAGGGAGCTGGATTCGACGTCATCACGCACCAGCTCAAGCCGTTTGATGAGGAGACGCTCGCGACCTTCCTGCAACGAAGGGTCGCCGAGGCGACGGTGGGCGAATCGCCCATCGAACTCTCCCCCGCCGAGATCTCCCAGATCTTCAAAACGTCAAAGGGAAACCCCGGCCGGGCCGAGGTCGCTGCCCACCAACTCATCGCGGCCCGAGTCCACGGGTTCGACGAGCAGGGTTAGCCTCCCGGCATCGAAGGCCTCCCTCGACATCGTGGAGTCCTACTGAAAGATCGGCGGAACCCCGAGCTTCTCGTGAATCTCGTTGCAGACCCCGGGTTGCAGCTTCAAGCCTTGCGCAACCGCCCCGAGGTACTGCGCCTCCTGCTGGGTATCGAGACGCATCCCCATCACCGAAAAGGCGTAGGCCTGCTGCGCGAGTTCCTGGGGGACGCTGCGACAGTACCCGGCAACATCGAGAGGAGCCTGCAGTTCAGACCGCAAGAACGCAGCTTCTTGTTCGTCGACCTCGCCGAGACGACCAACGATGTTGTCCACCTCTTCCTGATCGACCTTCCCATCGGCTTTCGCGGCGTTCACCATCGCACGCAGCAGCAGCGTTGCGTGGTCGTCGGCTTCATCACGTTCAGCCGCCGACATCTGTGGCGTCGACCCTCCACCGAACATTGATCCCAAAAGTCCACCAAGGCCTCCGCCACCGCCCCTACCGCCGCGCATCAGCGATCCGAGAATCATTGGCAGCGCTGCCTTGCCAATAGTGCCGAGCAGGCTGCCGCCGGTCGCGTTCGAGCCGAGCATGCTGCCGAGGAGGTCAGCCCCTCCGCCCTGGCGAACGCTCATCCCTGACCGGCGATCTTGCACGTTTCTGCTGCGGTAACCCTGGGGGACTTTGACCATGACAACACACCTTTCCACCCGCGCCTATTTAGCCTCACTGTACTCGGCACAACATGGCCGAAACAGTAGCCAGCGCGTCAGCACCAAGCAACCGCAGAACCTGTTCCGCATTGTGGATGGGTTCCACGATGCGGAATCTACTACACTTTCTGAATTCACGACCTAAGGAGGCGAAACGATGGCGTTTCCGTCCGACCTCGACATTGCACAAGAGGCAACACTTCGTCCGTTAACCGAGATTGCGGAGAACGCTGGCATCCCGCTTGAGAATCTCGAGCCGTACGGAATCGGTGCGGCCAAGGTCCAACTCGAAGCGATCCCCAAGATGTCCGACCGCCCCGACGCCAAGTACGTCGTCGTCTCGGCGATCACCCCTACTCCCCTCGGCGAAGGCAAGACCACGACGACCGTTGGTCTTGGCCAGGCGTTCCAACACATCGGCAAGTCGGCGACCATCGCAATCCGCCAACCATCGATGGGCCCAACCTTTGGTATCAAGGGCGGAGCCGCAGGCGGCGGATACAGCCAAGTCGTTCCAATGGAGCTGTTCAACCTGCACCTGACCGGCGACATGCACGCAGTGACCGCAGCACACAACCTCTGCTCGGCGATGCTCGACGCCCACATCTATCACGGCAACGAAACCGGCATAGATATCAACAACATCACGTGGCGCCGCGTCCTCGATGTCAACGACCGTGCCCTGCGAAACGCGGTCATCGGACTCGGTGGGCGTCTCGATGGCGTTCCCCGCGAAACCGGCTTCGACATCACGGCGGCTTCGGAAGTTATGGCAGCCCTCGCGCTTTGCACGAGTCTCCAGGACCTTCGGGTTCGCATGGGCCGCATCGTGCTTGGCTACACCAAGGAGGGCACTCCAGTGACCGCCGATGACATCGGCGCTGGCGGCTCGATGACGGTCATCCTCAAAGAGGCCATCAAACCGAACCTCATGCAAACTCTGGAGGGAACCGCTGCCCTCGTCCATACCGGCCCATTCGGCAACATCGCCACTGGCAACAGCTCGATCGTTGCCGATCAAATCGGTATCAAGACCGCCGACTACCTCCTCACGGAAGCGGGCTTCGGCGCCGACATGGGCGCCGAGCGATTCTTCAATATCAAGTGCCGCTACTCTGGCATCGCTCCCGATGCTGCCGTTCTCGTGGCAACCGTGCGTGGCCTGAAGGCCCACAGCGGCAACCACAAGATCGTCGCCGGCAAGGACCTGCCGCCAGCCCTGCTCGAAGCGAACCCCGACGAAGTCCACCAGGGTGGCGACAACCTTCGCAAGCAGCTGGAGAACATGCAGGTACATGGCGTAACCCCCGTCGTTGCAATTAACGTGTTTCCTGGCGACCACGACGAAGACATCAGCGCGATCCATGAGATCGCCGAGGAATACGGCGCTCGCGCCGCGGTGTCGACCCACTTCTCCGACGGCGGCCAGGGTGCAACCGATCTCGCTGGCGCAATCTCCGAAGCGGCCGAGGAAGAGTCCACCTTCGAGGTGCTCTACCCAGACGACATGCCGATTCGCGAAAAGATCGAAACCGTCGCCAAGAAGGTCTACGGTGCCGACGGCATCGATGTTTCCCCCGCAGCTGCCAAGCAGATCGACAACTACGAAGCCAACGGCTTTGGCAACCTCCCGGTCTGCATCGCAAAGACCCACCTCTCGATTTCTGCGTTCGCAAAGCTCAAGGGCGCACCAACGGGATGGACGCTTCCGGTCCGCGAAGTCCGCGCCAGTGTTGGTGCTGGATTCGTCTATCCGATCTGTGGCGACATGCGCACGATGCCGGGACTCGGCAAAACGCCTGCAGCACAAAAGATCGATATCGATGCAGACGGCAACGTCATCAACCTCTCGTAAGGGCCTCATCCATGACAATACAAAACGAGACTCCTGCCGAGGACTCACCGGGCAGCGCATACGCCCAGCTCGTCGAGTCGATGGTGTTCGAGCTCATCCCGCTCAAGTCCGTCGACGCTGCGATTGAAGCCCTCCCACCCAACTCGCCCGTATCGGTAACCGCCTCACCGGTCAAGGGTCTCGACACCACAATGGAGCTCGCTGATCGAATCGCCCGTTTAGGTCATCGCCCCGTTCCTCATATCGCTTCCCGCCTGGTTGAAGGGCCAGAACACGTCGCAAAGATCGCATCATGGCTAAAGACCGAAGGCTACGAAACGATGTTTTGCGTCGCAGGCGACGCAGAAGAACCAGCCGGCCCCTACGAGGGCGCTCACGCGTTCTTACGCGACTTGTTCAACCAGGAACATGGATTGACGACCGTCGGCGTCACGGCCTATCCCGATGGCCACGCGATCATCCCGAGCGAGATCTGCCACGAGCAATTGCACGCGAAACAGGCACTGCTCGCGGAAGCCGGAGTCAACGGCTGGGCCTCAACCCAGATGTGCTTCGACACCGACTTGATCGCGAGTTGGCTGAGGGAGGAACGTGCTGCAGGGTTAGACCTTCCAGTGCATCTCGGCCTTCCTGGCGTGGTCGATAAGGCAAAGCTGATGACGATGGGCGTGCGTCTCGGTGTTGGAGCGTCGCTTCGGTTCCTGAAGAAGAATCGTGCCGCAGTAAAGCAGCTTCTCGCCCCCGGCGCCTATGACCCGGGCGACATTCTGTCACCGCTCGCACCTTCACTCGAACAGCTGGGAATCACCGGGCTCCATGTCTTTACGTTCAACCAGGTCGAAGCTACCGAGTCCTGGCGTCAGAGCGTTTTGAACGTCGGAAGCTGACGGAACGAATCGAGCGCTCGAGCATTCGGGGGAGCCTCAGGCCAGTCATAGCCGCTCTGGAAGGGATCAGCAGGCCATTGCCTTTGTGCCATCTGGTGAGCATCGTCGAGCGAAAGTGGCTTACCAAGGAGGAAGCCCTGGAAGATGTCGCACCCGAGATCCGAAAGGACATCGATCTGCGACTGACGTTCGATCCCCTCGGCGACCACCTCAAGGCCCAGCAACTTCGACAAGGTCAGAATTGCTTGCACGATCGCTTGGCTCATCGGGGATGAATCGATATCGCTTACGAACTCTCGATCCAGCTTGACGATATCTACTGGAAGTTCGCGCAGATACGACAACGACGAATAGCCGGTCCCAAAGTCATCGATGGCAATTCGAATCCCCCACGCCCGCAGTTCCTCGAGCCGGCGACCACGCTCGCGGAGATCCTGGAGCAACGAAGACTCGGTGATCTCCAGCACAATCGTCTTGGGGTCGATGGCCCGACGTCGTAGGGCGTCAAGGGTTGTCCCTACAAAGTCCGGATCTTCGAGGCGTTCAGCCGACACGTTGATGGAGACTTTGCCAAGGTTTTGCCCTTGGCGACGGAGGTGGCCAAGGGCTTCAGCAACACTGCGGAAGAGCTCGAGGTCAAAGCCTGCCATCATGTTTCGTTCGACAGCGATCGGGATGAAGTCCGCCGGACTAACGGGCCCGACGCCATGGCGGTCCCATCGTCCCAGCGCCTCAAATCCCACAAGTTGCTTGTTCAGATTGAACTGTGGCTGGTACTCGGCGAACAAACCTGAGCGATTGTTGATGGACTGTCGAAGATCTGCTTCGAGTAGCTTGTTCTCCTCCTCGATCGCCCGCAGTTCTGCGTCGAAGAAGCGAAAGCCGTTTCTTCCGGAGCGCTTCACCTGATAGAGGGCGAGGTCTGCCTCCCGAAGGATCTCGGTTCGGTCGACGGCTGCGGATTGCTCGCCTGGAGAATGAAACGAAGCACCGATCGATAGCGACGTGACGATGTTGGCCAAGTCCAGGCCGAACGGTGCCTGGATATCAAAGGAGAACTGTTCGACAAGCGTCTTGACCTGAGACATCGTCGCTCCCACAGCCACAAGAAGAAACTCGTCCCCGCCGATTCGCCCAGCATGGCAGTGGAAAGGCACCGATTGCGCCGCTTCACCCAAACGACGCGAGATACCAATGAGTAGCTCATCTCCAGCTTGATGTCCGAGGCTGTCGTTCACTTCCTTGAACTCGTCGACGTCGCAATACACAATCCCGACGCTCTCACCCGATGCAATCGCGCCGTCGAGCACCTCGAGAACAGCTCGACGGCTGAGCAGACTCGTAAGTGCGTCGTGGTCAGCGTGATAGCGGAGGGTGTTCCGGTTTTGAGCCTTGTCCAGAGTGAGGCGGGCAAGATCAGCCGCCATCGTCATGACATCGGGCTCGAGGGTGTCGTTTGGACCAACGACCGCCTGCAACTCCCAACCAATCGCCGTGCTCGTTCGCGGCATTACCTGCCACACTCCATCGACCACCTCGTGATCGAGAACGCTGTCGTTCACAATGCGAAAGCGGCTACCCGGGTACTGGGTTCCGAGCATCGCAGTGATCCGCTCAAGGACCGTGGCCATCTCGCGATCCTCGGCGATCATCGCCAGAACCGTCGACTCATCTTCTCGAAGACGCCTCGCGGCGAGGACCTCTTCGGGCGTGACCTCATGATTGCGGCCGTGGCCGTCCTTTGACCGATTGATCCCCTCGAGTTCACGTAGCTGAGCCCGTTCCCGGCGGGAAGATCGCACCGTCCAGATCAGCGCGAACAGCGCCATGGCGAGCAACGCGGAGAGCACCACCGTCGCTGCCGCTCCAGCCCCGATAGATCGTATGAGGCCGACGGCGATAGATGCTGAAATCGATACCGAGCCCAACCCGGCGATCATCACGTCCTTACTCACCGTAATTCAGTCGGCAGAAGGAGCGAACCGTTGAGTCTCCTACTTCCGCGACACGGCTGTTCCATGATATGGTTCTGTTCCACGATGTGGAATTGCCCGACTTGGGCAGGCAGGTCACAGCGAACCCAACGTCCCCGCAGTTAGCGAAAGGGCCAATCATGAGTGACGAAGAAGAAGACGACATCGTTCTGGCCGAACTTCCCGATGATGAATTGACCGCTCAGATGCACGACGACCTCTACGACGGTCTGGGCGAAGAAATCGTCGAAGGTACGAACATCCTGCTCGAACGCGGCTGGAGCGCCGATCGAGTACTCAACGATGCCCTCGTCGAAGGGATGCGTATCGTCGGCATCGATTTCCGAGACGGCATCTTGTTCGTGCCTGAAGTACTACTGGCCGCAAACTCCATGAAAGCCGGAATGGAGATTCTTCGGCCGCTTCTGGCCGAGACCGGCGCGGAGCCAATCGGGAAAGTCGTCATCGGCACCGTCAAGGGCGACATTCACGACATTGGCAAAAACCTGGTCGCCATGATGCTGGAAGGCGCGGGTTTTGAAGTGATAGATATCGGAATCAACACCGACGTCGACGAATACATCGAAGCGCTTGAAGAGCACAAGCCAGACATTCTTGGCATGTCGGCGCTGCTCACAACGACAATGCCCTACATGAAGGTCGTCATCGACACCCTCACCGAGCGAGGCATGCGCGATGACTACATCATCTTGGTCGGCGGCGCTCCCCTGAACGAAGAGTTCGGCGAGGCAGTGGGCGCCAACGCGTACTGCCGCGATGCTGCGGTGGCTTCGGAAACGGCGAGCAAACTCGTCGCGGAGAAGCGTGTCGCCTGAAGCTGCTCCGGCTTCGCCCAACCGTGTCCTGGTACTCGGTTGCGGCGCTCTCGCATCGGAAGTTCGCGCCATCACGGCCGCCAATGGCTGGGAGCACGTCGACTTTGAGTACCTCCCTGCGACGTTTCACAATCGACCCGAAAAGATCGTCCCTGCTCTCGACGAAGTCCTCGTCGAGAGAGCCTCCTCGTACGAGTCGATTCTGATCGGCTACGGCGACTGCGGTACGGGCGGTCAACTCGATCGCCTTCTCGAGCGGTATCCGCACGCGCAGCGACTTCCCGGCGACCATTGCTATGCCTTCTTTACCGGCGTCGATCGGTTCCTCGCAGAACATGAGGGGGAGATCGGCACGCTCTACCTCACCGACTATCTCGTCAAACACCAAGATGCCCTGATCTTTGGATCCCTCGGCCTGACCGAGCACCCCGAACTACTCGAGATGTACTTCGGTAACTACACCCGTTTGCTCTACATCGCTCAAGATCCCACCCCTCACCTGATCGAAAGTGCACGACAATGCGCGAACCGACTGAACCTCCCGTTCGACCAATTAAACGTCGGACGCGGCGAACTGGAGACTCAACTGCTGAAGGTACGGGCAGCGTGAGCGGGCGTCGACGGCGCGGCGGTCCGGCGCTCAAGATCATCAAGTGGCGCGACATCCCCGCGCAGATTAACGGAACCATGGGCGACCGGAAGGTGCAAGTGGAGCTGCCTCCCCGGTTCCAGAAAGCGATCGACCGGGCAGCGATGGTCGCCGACAAGAAGGACGCCAACGGCTACATCGCCGAGATGGGCTCTGAATCTCATCCCCTCGAATCCGATGTTGATCTCGATGAGGCGGTGGCGGAACTCGTTGCCGGAATTGAGGCTGAATTCACCAAAGAGCTTCTCAACGAATACGTGCGCACTGGCGGATTCACTCCGCCATCTGGCGCAGCATCAGATTCACCAACCGAGGATCAGTCATGACCGACACCGTCATCAGCTCGGCGACCAAAGAGGTCGTCATTGGCTTCGGCCGCCCTTTCGTCATGATTGGCGAACGCATCAACCCCACCGGCCGCAAACTTCTCGCCGAAGAGATGAAGAACGGTGACTTCAGCCGTGTCGTCGCCGATGCGATCGCGCAGGTCGAGGCAGGGGCGCAGATGCTCGACGTGAACGCCGGTATCCCACTCGCAGACGAACCGGCGCTCCTGGTTCGGGCGATCCAAGAGGTTCAGGCCGTTACCGACGTGCCGATCGCTATCGACTCCTCCATCGTCGAAGCACTCGAAGCGGCGATCGAGGTGTATGAAGGCAAGCCGCTGATCAACTCGGTGACCGGCGAGGAGGAGGTCCTTGAGCGAGTACTCCCGTTTGTCGCCAAGCACGGAGCAGCGGTCGTCGCGATCTCCAACGATGAAACCGGTATCTCCGAGGACCCCAACGTTCGTTTCGAGGTGGCCAAGAAGATCATAAACAGAGCAGCAGACTTCGGTATCGCGTCCGCCGACGTGGTCGTCGACCCCCTAGTCATGCCGATCGGAGCGATGGGCACCGCCGGCCGCCAGGTCTTCGAACTCGTTGGACGTCTTCGAAACGAACTGAAAGTGAACACCACTTGCGGCGCCTCCAACGTCGGCTTCGGCCTTCCCAATCGGAACCACATCACCGGCAACTTCCTCTCTATGGCAATTGGGGCGGGGATGACGTCGGCCATTATGAGCCCGCTCCACGAAGAGGTGAAGAAGTGCGTTATGGCCGCCGACGTCCTCAACGGCCACGACGAGAATTGCGCCGCGTGGATCGCTGCGAACCGTGACCCAAACGCAGGCGGAGGCGCCGGTGGTGCTCGGCGCCGCGGCGGACGTCGCCGTAACGCGGCCTCCAGTTAGAACCCTCGATGGCTGAGTCCGCGCGCGTGGTCTTTACCCCTTCCGGGCGTCAAGGTGAAGTCGAGCGCGGCACCAATATTCTCGATGCCGCGCGCGAACTCGGCGTAGACCTCGACACCGTCTGTGGGGGCCGAGGTATCTGCGGCCGCTGCCAGGTCATCCCCGAAGTGGGCGAGTTCGCAAAGCACGGCATCACCTCGAGCAACGACGCGCTTAGTGCTCCCGGCCCGAGCGAAACCAGTGAGTACCGGGGTCGACGTCCGCTGGGTTCGGATCGTCACCGCCTCGGCTGCCACGCCGAGATCTGTGGCGATGTAGTGGTCGACGTGCCGCCCGAGAGCCAAGTTCACCGGCAGGTCGTGCGCAAGCGTCTCGACGTCGAGGACATCGAGATCGATCCGGTGACCCGCTCCTATTTCACTACCGTTGGCACTCAGGAACTCCACACCCCGCGCAGCGAACTCGATATGTTGCGCGACGCGTTGATGACCGATTGGGAACTCTCGGAGCTCACCGCAACCCTCCCCGTCGTGGCCGAGATACAGGCGGCGCTCACGAAGGGGCGCGAGATCACGGTTGCGGTCAGAGATGGGCGCGAACTCGTGGCCGCGTGGCCCGGGTTTCACGACGCGATCTATGGCGTCGCAATCGACGTCGGGTCGACGACAATCGCTGGCCACCTACTCGACCTCACGACAGGCGAAGCGCTCTCCACCAGCGGGCGTATGAATCCCCAAATCAAGTTCGGCGAAGACCTGATGAGTCGGGTCAGTTACGTCATGATGAACCCGGGGGGCGAAGGAGAACTCACCGAGACGGTACGAAACGCACTCGATGAACTGATCGGCGAACTCGCGACCGAAGCCGAAGTCGAACGAAGCGACATCTTGGAGATCGTCCTCGTCGGCAATCCGATCATGCACCACCTCTTCCTCGGGCTCGATGCAGTGCCTCTTGGCGGCGCCCCTTTCCCGCTGGCGACCGATGGAGCGGTCACCGTTCCCGCGGGGGAACTCGACATCACCGCTCGCCACACCACCGAGGTCTACGTGCTCCCCTGCATCGCTGGCCATGTCGGCGCCGACACCGCTGGCGCGATCGTCTCGGAACGACCGGATCGTTCCGATGAGTTCCAACTTCTCGTCGACGTAGGAACGAACGCCGAGATCGTGCTCGGCAATGCCGAGCAACTGCTCGCCGCCTCCTCCCCCACTGGTCCAGCGTTCGAGGGAGCGCAGATCTCATCTGGTCAGCGAGCGACCGTTGGCGCGATCGAACGCGTTCGTATCGATCGGGAGACTTTGGAGCCACGGTTCAAAGTGATCGGAGCCGAAGCATGGAGCGACGAGGCCGAATTCGAGGAGCAGACGCAGAGCATCACCATCACGGGGATCTGCGGTTCGGGGATCATCGAGGTCATTGCCGAGATGATGCTCGCCGGTGTTATCTCGGCCGACGGCGTCGTCGACGGTTCGCTCGTCGAACGTTCCAAGCGAATTGTCGCCGACGACCGAACCTTCTCGTATGTACTTCACGACGGTGAACCACGAATCGTCGTTACCCAGAACGACGTGCGCGCGATTCAGCTCGCAAAGGCTGCGCTGTACGCGGGCATCAAGTTGTTGATGGACCATCGCGGCATCGAACACGTCGACACGATTCGGCTGGCCGGTGCATTCGGCAGCCATATCGACCCGGTGTACGCCGTTGCCCTCGGCCTCGTGCCCGACTGCCCGATCGATAAGGTCACCGCAGCGGGCAACGCCGCGGGAACCGGAGCGGTGATGGCCCTTCTCTCGGCGACCGCCCGCCGCGAGATAGAAGATCTGATCCCACAGATCGTCAAGATCGAGACCGCTACCGAGGCGGACTTCCAACAGCACTTCGTCGAGGCAATGGCCATCCCCCATGCCACAGCCGACTATCCCCACCTCTCCCAGGCGCTCGACCTTCCCGAACGCCGATTCGCCAATGCCGCCGCCGCTGGAGGAAGCTCCGGCAGGCGAAGGTCCAGACGTAAGAAAGACTGAACATGACTGACGAACCAGAAGCTCCACGTCGAGGTCGCCGTAGCGGTGGTGGTCGCGCTGGGCGCCAGGCGGCGCGCGCTGCCCGCGGAGCGGTGACGCAGCCCTACATGACGCGCACACTTCCTCCGGTCAGCGTGATGGACGAGGCGGGCCTCCAACAGATCGAAGAGAATGCGGAAACGATCCTGTCGGAGATCGGCATTCAGTTCAACGAATACCCCTCCGCACTCACGCTTCTCGAAGAGGCAGGGTGCCGTGTCGATAGCGAAATGGTCTACTTCCCAAAGGGTTTGGCGCGAGAGATCGTGCAGAAGAATGCGCCGGCCGAATACACCCAGCACGCCCGCAACCCGGAACGCAACGTGCAGATCGGCGGCAAGCACACCGTCTTCGCTCCCAACTACGGCTCGCCGTTCATCACCGACCTTGACCAGGGTCGGCGATACGCCACCATCGAAGACTTCCAGAACGTCGTGAAGCTCGCGTACCAGCTACCACATCTCCATCACAGTGGCGGCACCGTGTGCGAGCCGGTCGACGTTCCAGTCAATAAGCGCCACCTCGACATGGTGTACGCCCACTTGAAGTACTCCGACAAGCCGCTCATGGGTTCGGTAACCGCCCCCGAACGAGCGGAGGACTCGGTCGAGTTGTGCCGCATTGCCTTCGGCGGCGATCTTGAGGGCAAGACGGTGATGACCAGCCTCATCAACGCCAACTCACCCCTCGCATGGGATGCCACCATGCTCGGCGCGGCCGAGGTCTACGCACGAGCGAATCAGGCGTCGATCATCTCGCCGTTTATCCTTATGGGCGCTATGTCGCCAGTATCGGTCGCCGGTTTGTGCGCCCAAGCCCTCGCCGAGGCGCTGGCCGGCATGGCCTTCGTGCAGCTCGTCGCGCCGGGCGCGCCCGTAGTCTTTGGAACCTTCGCCACATCGATGTCGATGGCGACTGGTGCCCCGACGTTCGGTACAGCAGAAGGTGGCCTTGCCATCTTTGTGATGGCCGAACTCGCTCGCCGCGTCGGAGTTCCGTTCCGCTCCGGCGGTCAGTTCACGTCCTCTAAGGCTCCGGACTCGCAGTCGGCCTATGAGTCCGCGCACACCTTGTTGCCGACCATGCAGGCCGGAGTGAACTTCGTGCTCCACGCCGCAGGTTGGATCGAAGGCGGTCTCGCGCTCAGCATGGAAAAGCTCATCCTCGACGCCGACCAGCTCGGCGCTATGAACGTCTACGCCAAGGGCGTCGACGTATCCGAGAACGGCCAAGCTATGGAAGCGTTCCGCACCAACCCTCACGGACAGCACTTCCTCGGCAACGACCACACCCTCGCCAACTTCGAGTCGGCCTTCTATCGATTCGAGATGACCGACAACAACAGCTTCGAGCAATGGTCCGAAGAAGGCTCAAAGACGAGTGCTGAGCGCGCCAACGAACGCTGGAAGCAGATGCTCAGCGACTACACCGCTCCCCCACTCGACGATGCCGCCGACGCAGAGATGTTGGCCTTCATCGAGAAGCGCAAGGGAGAGATGCCGGACGCGATCGGCTAGTTCTGTAACGCGCCTGGCTAGTTACAGCAAGCCTGCGAGCCAGTCGCGGGCGTCGACCATCATCTCGATGGTTTGACTATGGGCCATGTCGTATTCGTGGTCGCGTAGGTCCCAACCGCCGGCTTTGAGCGCCGCGATGACGTCCTTCGGCCGATCAGGGCCGACGAATCCGTCCTTGTTGCCCCACTGGAACAATGCAGGGCGGCCATTGCCGTTGGTCAGGTCAGCGTCGAAACCAGCCTCCTCGGGCAGACCGCAACAGATCGCCCACACAGCCGCGTAGTCCGGAGCATCGGGCTTGCCAGCGAGTGCGAGTGCAAGCCAACCACCTTGACTAAACCCGCCCACGACGCATCGTTCAAACGGCACACCTGCTACTTCGGCTTCGGCCGCGATGAACGCTTCGAGGTCGGCGACCGCCGGCGCGAACTGGTCCCAGCTTTGCTCGAAGTTGTCGGACTCGAGGTCGATGTCCCACCAGCCAGCGCCGTCACCATCTGGCATGGTGAGCGGCCCACGAGGGGCGATGGCGGTGAATCGCTCGTCGGGATCTACGAGGGGAACGTACGAGGCGAGGTGATGCTGCTCGGCGGTATAGCCGTGCATCAAGAACAGCAGCCGATCGACTCCGTCGCGGTTGATTCGATACGTCGTGAAGGTCATGAGCGCCAGTCTTGCAGCCTCGGACCGACCCCGAGAGTCCGGCCACAAAGTTCCTCGCCCCGGAACGCTCTCGCCCAGGAGCCATATGGCTGACCGCTTCATTGACGATCCGAACGGCCGATCGTATTGCTACCCAGGCTTTTTGAATGAAGTGAGGCAAAGAGACACCATGCGATATGTCGTGACCGGAGCTAGCGGATTTATAGGAACCGCCACCGCGCTGCGCCTGCTACGCGACGGCCATGACGTCGTCGGCATTGACTCGTTGAATCACTACTACGATCCGGCACGCAAGATTCAGAACCTCGCGGAGCTTGAGGCATTCGAGAACTTCACCTTCTTCAAGCGAGACATTAACGACGGCTGTGAGGCGATCGTCGAGGGTGCCGACGTCATCTTGCATCTCGCTGGCCAGCCAGGCGTCCGAAAGTCTTGGCTCAACTTCACCAGCTACTCCCGGGCCAACATCGAAGCGACCAAACACGTACTCGACCTGGCACTCCGCTTCAATATCAAACGCGTGGTCTACGCATCATCTTCATCGGTTTACGGCAATGCTGTTCGCTATCCCTGCTCTGAGCTGGACGCGCCCATTCCGGCGAGCCCCTATGCCGTAACCAAGCTCGCTGGCGAGCAGCTGTGCCAACTCTTTGCACACGAGCACGGGCTGAGCACCGCAAGCCTGCGCTACTTCACCGTGTACGGACCACGGCAACGGCCTGACATGCTCACTCATCGCCTTATCGACGCTGCATCTACAGGCGAAGCAATCACGATCTTCGGCGACGGGGAACAGATTCGAGACTTCACGTTCGTGGACGACATCGCACGAGCAAACATTGCGGCCAGCACGGCCGATGTTGCGAACGGCAGCGTCTTTAACATCGCCGGCGGCTCGGCTGTGTCGGTGAAGGAGATGATAAAGGCCGTCGAGAACGCCACCGGCAAGGACGTGCTTTGTGTAAGCGCTCCCCACTCGGCGGGTGATGTAGATCGCACCGGAGCCGACACCAGCCGCGCGAGAGATGAACTCGGCTGGACTGCACAAGTTCCCCTCGAACAGGGTCTCACCGCACATGTCGAGAAATACCGATCCCGAAGGCACGACCTCTCGATCTTGTAGAAGGCAATCCAGACACAGGTCGAGCGAGGCCGGGTTTGTGTTGCTAAGCGATGGCCGTCCCGAGCAACGACCCAATCACAAAGGTGATCGCGCATGCTCCGGCCGCCCAACTGACCTGGCGAAGCGCCGTTCGGACGAGCGAGCGTTCGGTGAAGACCGCCAACGCAACACCAACAAGTGCCGCAGCCACAAGACCAACCACTACCGAAGCCACCATCGCGAAGGTTCCCGTCGCCAAGAACCATGGGATGAGAGGCAAGATCGCGCCGATCGCGAACGCGATGAACGAACTGATGGCTGCGCTGTTCGGATCACCGATGTCGTCGGGATCTACGCCAAGCTCCTCGCGTGCGTGGACTTCAAGGGCCACCTCGAGGTCCTCGTGCACCGCTTCGGCTAGTTCCAGCGCCTTGTCCTCATCGATTCCACGGCGCGTGTAGATCATCTGGAGTTCCCGTAGCTCCATCTTGGGGTTGTTCTTCAGCGATTCGCGTTCGATGCGAAGTTCGCGTTCGATCAGTTCATTCTGCGCCTTCATCGAGACGTACTCGCCTGCGGCCATCGAAGCCGCTCCTGCGAGTAGGCCCGAAACGCCTGCGATGATTACGGCGGAGCCGTCGCTAGCCGCTCCAGCGGCCGCGGCGACGCCCAAGATGAGCGCCACGTTCGACACCAAACCATCGCTGATTCCAAAGATCGCCGCTCGCGCCGTACCGTCCTGCACCCCTCGGTGATCATGCACCATGTGGCTATGGGAGTGGTCGTGATCGTGGTCGTGATCAGCGTCGTGCGTGAGTGCCATACCAGTAACAGTACTTTCAACCCGGCGCTTATTCCCGTCTGACCGGGCTTGATCTTTATTGCCTGGGGCGCCGCGTTTGTCGTGTATAGCTAACCCCACGCACGTGTGAAAAGTGTCATAGCGAAAACCTGTTAGGCGCACCTTACAAACTCGGTGTAGGTCACGTACACTCGCCATATGACCAGAGTTCGACTTCGTCGATCCATACGATTCGCCGCCCTCGCAACGACCGTTGCCCTGACCGCCTCAGCATGCGGAAGCGGAACTAGCGCTTCGAATGCAACCGAAAACACGCTCGAGGGTGCCGCCGGCGACATCTTCTCCGGCGAGTGCGCCGCCTCCACCGATACCGAGATCACCATTTACAGCGGTCGCGACCAAGAACTCGTCGGCCCGGTACTCGACGCATTCGAATGTTCGAGCGGCATCAGCGTCGTGACCAACTTCGGCGATCCGACCGATCTGGCCCTCACGCTGGTCGAAGAAGGCGACCGTACCCCTGCCGATGTCTTCCTCTCCAAGTCCCCCGGCTCGGTCGGCTTCCTCCAAAACGAAGGCTTCCTCCAAACCCTCGACGACGACCTCCTCGGTCTCGTCTCCGACGAAAACACCGCGGCCAACGGAACCTGGGTCGGCATCACCGGCCGTCAGCGAGTGCTCGTCTACAACACGGAACTCGTAGCCGAGGGGGATCTCCCCGAGTCCGTGTTTGACCTCACCGATGAACGCTTTCGAGGTGAGGTGGCTATCCCAGCAACCAACGGTTCCTTCCAAGACTGGTTCACCGTCTTCCGCTCCCAAGAAGGCGACGATATCGCCGCCCAGTGGCTTACCGACATGGTCGCCAACGACGCCATCGTCACCGAATCGAACCGCCCTACCGTCGATGCCGTTGGTCGAGGCGAGTACCAGTTCGGCCTAGTTAACCACTACTACAACTTCCAACAGGCAGAAGCCCTCGGCGACGACCACCAGGCGCTCAACCACAACTTCGCTGCTGACGACATCGGTTCGCTGGTGATCGTGACCGCAGCGGGCATCACCTCGTCGTCGGACAACGTCGACGAGGCCCAGCAACTGATCGAGTTCATGTTGTCCGAGCCATCACAGACCTACTTCACGACCGACAGCCTCGAATTCCCGCTGCGCTCGGGTGTCGCCCCAGCTGAGGTGCTTCCCTCCCTCGACGATTCCGGAAGCGACTTCGACGTGGCCTTCGATGACCTCGGCAACGGACTCGAAGAGACGATCGCCATCATCGAGGACAGCGGCATCTTCGGCTAATGATTTCCCCCAGCCGGACCGGGGCTTCACCGCCTTTGCTACGACTGCTCGCCGTTCTAGCCAGCATCGTGCTCGCCGGTCCCGCGCTGTATCTGGTCATTCGAAACTTCACCGCGGATGCCGACCCGGTGAACTTGTTGATCTCGGACCGGACACTCGGTCCGCTGCGTCGGACGCTGATACTCGCCGCGCTGGTGAGTATCAGCACCGCCGCGCTCGGCACCGGACTGGCCTGGCTAACCACTCGCACCGACCTGCCCGGCCGACGAATCTGGCGAGTGCTCCTCGTCCTGCCACTGGTGTACCCGACCTTTCTCGGCGCTGCTGCCCTAGTGCGCACCCTCAACCCCGGTGGTCTGGTCAACGACGCTCTGGCAAACATCGGGATCGATCGAACCCCGACGCTTCAGGGCCTTTGGGGAGCGTGGCTGGTACTGACGCTTCTCACCTATCCCTATGTGTTCTTGCCGGTCGCGGCGAGGTTCTCCCAACTTCCAGGTTCCATCGAACAGTCGGCTCGACTACTCGGGGATTCGTCGTGGCGGGTGTTTCAACGCATCGTGTTGCCGCAAGCCTTCGGCTCGATCGCTGCCGGAACCCTGCTGGTCTTCCTCTACACGATCTCTGACTTCGGCGCGGTGGCCATTCTTCGCTACGACACGCTGACCCGTTCGATCGAAACCAACCAGCTGAACCGTCCGGTCGCCCTCGCACTGAGTTTGATCTTGTTGCTCCTTGCGGGCGCGGTGGTGCTGGCGGAGCGATATGCCCAACGCCGCCGACAAACCACCACCACGTCCGTTCGCGCCGATCGAGCCGTCATGGTGCCGCTCGGACGATTGCGTCCCTTAGCGCTCTTCACCACAGGCCTTGCCACCTTGCTCGGCCTCGTTGCACCGCTCGCCGCGGTTCTGGAGTGGTCGATTCGCGGGCTCGCAGGCGGCCGAGAGGTACGCCTCGACACCGGCCAAGTAGCCGCACTCACGTGGAACACCGTGTGGGTGAGCACCGTGGCAGCCGTGCTGACCGTCCTGCTCGTACTGCCGATCGCGTTGCTGTACGGCCGCTATCGATCCCGTGCTGGCGCGTTCGGCAACGCGATAGCGATTTCGACCTTCGCGCTACCCGGCATCCTCGTCGCACTCGCAGGCACGTTCTTCATCAACCAAAGCGACTGGACCTTCGCCACGTTCCACAACACGCTCGGCATCTTGCTGTTCGCGTACATGATTCGCTTCGCGGCCTTGGCCATGGGAACCACGCTGATCGCGGTCAAAGCCGTTCCCGCCCGCCTTCGCGACGCAGCAGAAACGCTCGGGGTGAGCGGGGTGAAACGGTTCGTTTCGATCGACGCACCCCTGATGATGCCCGGACTCCTTGCCGCTGGCGGACTGGTGCTGCTTTCCACGATGAAGGAACTACCCATCAGCCTGTTGCTGTCACCCTTCGAATTCGAGACCCTCGCCACACGCATCTTCGGCACGTTCAGCGAAGCCTTCGTTACCGAAGCGGGCTTGATGGCGCTGACACTCGTGCTGTTCAGCTTTGTCGCCACCTGGATTTTAGTGATTCGCCCTAGCGAGTCGTGACGACGATTCGCTCGCAGGCGAAGGGGCCGATTCCGAATGGGCGGCCGTCGATCTCCACCGTCGTCGTGCCGTCGGGTGACACGGCTCGAATCACACCGTTCTGACCAGGATGCACGCCAACCTCTTCCAGGTACTCGAGCAGTCCCGGCTCAAACTCGAGCTCTTCGGGGATCCGTTCGACGATGAACTCCGCATCAACTGACATCTGACCTAGCACGGTTGAGTTGACCGGCGCCTCGTACGCAGATCCAGGAATGGGATTGCCGTGAGGGCAAGTCGTGGGATTGCCCAGAACTCGGGTAAGTGCCTGCTCCACCGCCGGGCTGATGACGTGTTCCCACTTGCCAGCCTCGTGGTGGGCTTCGGCCCAACTGAGCTGGAGCATGTCGGTGAGGAATCGTTCGGCGAGTCGGTGTCGACGGACTACCTGGCGGGCGAGAACCATCCCGTCATCGGTCAGTGCAAGCTCACCGCTCGCATCGACACCGACAAGTCCTTCGCGCTCCATCTTGCGGATCATCTCAGACACCGCTGGACGAGAGACTTCGAGGCGTTCGGCGATGCGCGCCTGCTTGACGTCGAGTCCGTCCTCGGCGAGTTCGAAGATTGTCTCGCAATACTCTTCGAACGCCGGGTGATACTCCGGAGCTTGGTACGCCATGGCTACATCATATCGTTCCTGGTGCTCGCGGGTCTCGCTACATTGGCCTCGTGGTCTCTCGCGCTTCGCTCTCTCACGCCCTTGTGCGCCACGGCAACTCCCGCGATTGGCTCGATTTTTCGATGCCAACGGGAGGACGGACCGTCTGGGAGCTCAGCGACGTGCTTGCGGCGTTCGCTCAGGCAGAGCAGGCCGCCAAGGACGGCTCGTGGGTGGTGGGACTGCTCAGCTACGACGCCGGGCCCGCATTCGATCCAGCCGTGGTATCGCAGCGTGACCCGGAAACTCCCCTCGTCGCGTTTGGGGTCTTTGACGACCCTCAACAAAGCAATGGACCCGAGGTCGCACCCTTCGAGATCAGCGAATGGGAACCCGACCAGGACTTCGAGCATTACCGCACAGCGATCGACGCGGTGCGTGAACACATTCGTTCGGGCGAGACCTATCAGGTGAACTACACCATGCGCCGACATGCCTCGTTCTGGGGAAGCGCAGAGGGGCTTTTCGCCGCACTCTCACGTGCTCAGAACGCAAAACACGATGCCTTCTTGCATTTCGGCTCGCATGCCTTGTGCAGTGCCTCACCCGAGCTCTTCTTCACCCGCGACGGCAACCGACTGCTCTCCCGCCCAATGAAGGGCACTCGACCTCGACACTTTGATCCGGAGACCGATGCCGCAATCGCCGAGGAGCTGACGACGAGCCTCAAAGACCGGGCCGAGAACGTCATGATCGTCGACATGGTCCGCAACGACCTCGGCCGCGTCGCCGACGTGGGAACCGTGGCCGTGCCAAGGCTGCTCGAGATCGAGCACTACCCCACCGTGCACACCATGACCTCTACCGTCGTTGCTGAAAGCAGCGCCAACTTGGTCGACACCCTGCGATCGCTCTACCCGGTGGCGTCGATCACCGGCGCTCCGAAGTACCGAACCACCGAGATCATCGCTGATCTCGAAGCCTCACCGCGTGGCGCCTACTGCGGGTCAGTGTTCGTGCTCTCGCCCGATGGCCGGTGGGAGTTCAACGTCGTCATCCGTAGCGTCTGGCTCGATCTTGACAACGGACGCGGCACCTACGGCGTGGGCGGCGGCATCGTGTGGGATTCTGAGGCCGGGAACGAATGGGAAGAAGCCGAGCACAAGTCCCGTGTCCTCGCCCGCGCTGGCAAGCCGTTGCGACTCCTCGAAACGATGGCTTGGACACCGGACGGCGGAGTATCGCTGCGTCAGCGCCACATCAATCGACTGCTCGCAGCGGGCGACCACTTCGGTATCCATGTCGACATGGACCGTGTAATGGAGTTGCTCAACAACGTTCGCTCCGATACTCCGGTCAAGTTGCGGTTACTCATCGATGCTGCTGGGGTTGCCAGCCTCGAAGTCGGGCCGATGCCATCCGAAGACGGCGAGACCCGTTCCCTCCCAATCGATACCGAGCCCACCGACCCGTACGACGAATTCTTGGTCTTCAAGACAACTATCCGCAGCCGCTACGAGGACGCCATGGCCCGGTTCCCCTCCGCCCGCGATGTGATCTTGTGGAACCGTCGCGGCGAACTCACCGAAACCTGTATTGCGAACCTTGTGCTCGAACTCGATGGCAAACTACTCACACCGCACCATCAAGCTGGCCTTCTCCCGGGCACCTTGCGAGAAGAATTGATCGAACGCAACCAGATTACCGAGCGGGTGTTGACACTCGATGACCTACACCGGGCCGAGCGGATCTGGACCATCAACTCCGTACGCGGCTGGGACGAAATCTCCGTCGCTCGTTAGAACTCGCGGAGGAACACTCCCGAACGCGGCTTTGGCGTGACGTAAGTCGACTTGGGCGGCATGTCGAGGCCTGCGTCAGCAACGGCGAAAACTTCGACCGGCGTTACCGGTCGCAGCACGAACAACAAATCGGTGTCCTTCACCGCCTCGCCGAGAGCGGCACGGTCGTGGACTTCAAGGAAGTATTTCAAACGTCCTGCTGCATGTTCGGGGTCGATGCCGAGGATCGGCCCGATGACTTGGCGTTGCAGCCGAACCGGCTCAATGGCATCCAGTGGCGAATCCGACACTGGATCAGGCAGGGTTCCGCTGAACCACTCTCCCGCGAGGCACACACCGACCTGACCGGCCTCGCTCGGCAGCTCCATCGCTATCTCGGGTGCGGGAACCAAGTCCAGCACGTCATCGAGCGCCGTACGCAAAGCCGACATGTCTACCGCTTCGTGTAGCCGCACCCGGCGGTGAAAAGGCTCGATGTTCACTCGGTCATCGGCAAAGAGCACACACAGCATGTGTCCCGCTCGTGACCCGCCGTCGCGTGCAGCTAACCGACTAGCGGCAGCCGCCCGATGATGTCCATCCATGATGTAGAGGTCGTGCGGTGCAAGACCGGCCGTGAGCGCATCACAATCGGCGACATCGCTGACCACCCAAACCGCCTGCTCGAGCCCATCTCCAGAGGTGAAGGACAACACCGGTTCCGTTCGCCCCAAGATGCCATCGAGCACGGAGCGAACCCCCGGGTCTGCCCGATAGCCGAGCGCAATCGGCGACGACTGCACGCCGAGCCGGTCGAAGTGATTGGCCAAGTGTTCCGCGCGAGAAGAGCGCACCTTCTCATGACGCTTCACGCGGCCGTCGACGTACGCGGCGGTCTCTACCAGACCGACAACGCCGATCTGCGAAACACCGTTTCGGGTGAGCCGATACAAGAAGAACGCTGGTCCGTCGTGCTTGTCGAATGCTCCGAGCGAGCGAATACGGTCGAGAGCCTCAGCACCGAGATCGATCAATCGATCAAGCTCGGCGTCGTCGTCGGGCCCGCCGTCACCCGGCGACCGGGTGACCAACGTGTAGCTCTCCGGGTGCGTGGCCAGATATTCAGCTCGTTGTGCCCTCGACATTGAGTCGAAAGCGGGGGCAGGCACGCGGCGTACAAATTCCGGGCGAATGACCGACCCGACGAAGGGAATGAACGCGACCATGCGCCGTTACTTTCCGAGACCGGCGACGGAAACGTCGAGGATGTCGTCGTCGCTGCTCAGCGTGTCAATCAGCTCCGAACTCGGCTCAACGTTCACGCTAATCGATGCCACCGCCGCAACCGCTCCCTCGAAAACCTCGTTGTCCATCTGCGACACGTTCAAACCCGCAGAGCGCAAGCTGTCGAATACTTTGGCGAGCACACCAACCTTGTCGAGGTGACGGACCGTCAAGATGGCCTCGCCGCTCCACTCGCTCATGAGATTGACGCAGTTGATGACCTGGCCCGTGGTGTACGCGGATATGACCTCGACCGTTCCGTTTGCGACCGCGTTTTGTGCCTGCGCTGTGGAGGCGCCGATGTGATGTGAACCGACCACGTTGGGATGGGTCGACAGCGGAGAAGACCACTCGGTTGACTTGCCAGATGGCTCGTTTGGCCAAACATCGAGGCCAGCGCGGATGCCGCGTTCGTCCATTGCAGCCAGCAGCGCGGCCTCATCGACGACCTCGCCGCGCGAGGTGTTTAGCAGAATGGCGCGCTCCGGCATTTTCGCCAAGAAGTCGGCGTTCACCATGCCGATGGTGTCCTCGGACTTCGGCACATGGATCGACACCACATCGGCCTCACCCAAGAGCGTGTCCATATCGTCGACGAGCGTGATGCCTGCCGAGCGAATTCGGGCGAGCGAACTCCCCGAGCGGTTTTGCTTGCGAAGCGCCGTAACCGACATCCCAAAGGCTCGTGCCCGCTCCGCCACCGCGAAACCGATCTCGCCCAAACCAAGGATCGCGATCTGCTTTCCAAAGATGCCGTCGGCTTTGCTGTAGCGCCCCTTGTTCCACTGCCCATTCGCGAGATCGGCCATGCCAGAGGCGATGTGACGGTCGATGGCAAGCAAGAGCCCCATCGCCAACTCCGCAACGGCGATTGCGTTTTGGCCCGGCACGTTACAGACGTATACGCCTGCTGCAGATGCGGCCACCTTGTCGACATTGTCGGTGCCGGCTCCAGCTCGAACGATAAGCCCGAGGTCAGACGAAGCAGCGATAGCCGCTTCGGTCACCTTGGTGGAACGGACCACCAGCACATCGGCAGGCCACTCGGCCAAGCGGGCGGGAATGGTGTCGGCACTCAGGTCTGGCTCGACGAGCACAACGTGGCCGGCATCGGTCAGCGGAACCAAAAGCTCAGACGCGATCGCGTCAGCACACAGAATTTTCATTTTGTTCGTTTTCTTTCTCGATGCCCGTGCCGGCCAGAGGCGGACAAGAGGACCGAAGTCAGTTACCCAATAGTAACCGCTACCCCGGCGACGCCGAAAGGGTCTGATACAACTCCGGGGTTTGCCTGGTTGCTCGTTTGCCGGTGTGACGTCCCCCGAACCAGAACACTGCGAAGCCATAGGCCAAAGACACAACACCCGCCGCTGCACCCACCCACGGCGACACGAACACCGACAGGAGGCCGACCGGAACGGTTCCTACCGCCGCAACCAAGAGTGCAACCGCGATAGATACCCCGCGGATGATGCCGACTGCGCACCCGCCGGCATTGCCTGCCCCCGCCGCATTGGCTCGCTCGGGAATCGGGAAGGCGTAACGCACCGAGACGTACATGCCCACCGCTGCCATCGACAGAAGTGCGGTCACGGCGACCGCGATTCCGGGAAACAGAAATGCCCAACCTCCGCTGATCGCCGCGAGGATGACTGCGGCGAGAACGACCAGCGGGAAGCCAATGATCAGCCGCGAAATGGCTTTGCCGAACACTACCGGCGTGATGTCACCGAGTGCGAGGGCATCAACCCCGAACGACCGTCCGTCGGCGCCGAACATGTTGAGGGTCGTCATCCCCAGCCCGACGCCGATACCCGCCGTCGAAAGCACCACCGCCGGTTCGCCATCGCGAAGCGCATCGACTGCGGGGAGAGCGGTCACAAACACGAGTGGCAAGAACGCCACCATCTCGAGGAACTCGCGCGGGTCTCGACGTAACTGACGCAACGACCGTGACGCGGCTGCCATGACCGGGGTTCGACCCAGGGGCTGCAGAAATCCGGGAACGAGCCCGCCAGCGGTCGCCGTTGCCTCGCTGGCAGCGGGACGGGTGGTCAGGATCTGGTTCATTAGCCGCCGCCAACTCTCGCCTAGCGCGAGTGCAAGCCCGGCCGAGAGGGCGATGAATAGCGCCGCTCGGGCCGGTCGACCATCGATTGCTGAAGCGATTCCCTCGGGTCCCCAACCCCACGGGAGCCAACGAAGGATGAGCCGGGCGAACTCTCGGCGGTCTTCGGTAATTTCGTCGCCGAGGGCGATCGCAAACTGTGGAACCAGACCGCCGATGAGGGCGAGGCTCCCCGCGATTACCGCGGCAAACTCTCGAGCACCACGGCGCCGGACGAGGCTCGACATCAGGGCGAGCCCGAGTCGACCGGAGAGGACGCACACCGCGGCCACGATGAGCCCACCCAGAAGGACGAGCACAACAGCGGCAGCGTTCGGTGCGTGCACGACGCTAGCGATCGCCGTCAGCGCGGTACCAGGCGCCAGCACACCCACGAAGGCCGCCATGAGAAAGGCGATCGTCAACTGTCGGCTACTGACGGGAAAGACTGCAAACAAGCCCGGATCAAGTACGGCCTCACCCGAGCCAACGGCGATCGAGAAGATCGCCCAGGCGAGCGATATGCCCGTGAGGGTCAACATGACCTGCGTTGAGGTATCGCCAGCTCCGCCCCTTTGAGCAATGAAGACGACCGCGGCCACCGTCCCGGCGACTCCGAGCAGCACGCCGACGGCGTTCAACAGCGACGCTGACCCAGCTTGTCGACCGAATGCCAATCGCGCCTTCAGCCGAACAAGAGTTGCGGTCAGCTCACGTGTCGACAGCATCAGGTGCACCCAGGTCAGGGTCGATCTCCATCGGAGGAGCTGGGGGTGGTGGCGCTGGCAACTCCTCAGCTCCGGGGCCCGCCCCTCCCAGCCAGGAAAGGGCGGCCGCGTCCATACTCTCGGCGCCCACCGCTTGCACGAATGCGTCTTCGAGCGTGCCGCCATCGGTGATGTCAGCCATCGCTCCATAGGCGACGATTCGCCCATGATCCATAATCGTGACGTGGTCGCATAGTGACTCCACGGTGGCCATGACGTGACTCGAGAAGATGATGGTGGAGCCGCCGGCCACGATCTGATCGAGCACGGTTCGGATGTGGCGGACCGACACGGGGTCGACCGACTCGAAGGGCTCATCGAGAAACAACACTCGCGGTGCGTGCAATAGGGCTCCGGCGAGCGAGATCTTCTTTCGCATGCCTTGGCTGAAGTCGACGATGAGCTTGTGTGCGTCGTCAGTCATGCCGAGCACGTGCAACAACTGCTCGCTGCGCACCGCAACATCCGCTTCGGGCAACTTCCGGAGTCGACCGACATAATCGAGCAGCTCTCGACCCGATAGGCGCTCGAAGAGCAACAGCGTCTCCGGCACGACGCCGATCCGAGATTTGATCGACACCGGATCTGCCCACACGTCGAGCCCATCGACCGTGATCGCACCGGAGTCCGGCCGCAACAACCCGGTCACCATGGCGAGCGTCGTGCTCTTCCCGGCGCCGTTCGGTCCGAGCAGCCCGTAAAACGTTCCAGACGGGACCGCCAAGTCGATTCCGGCGACAGCGGGAACTCCATCGAAGGATTTCCAGAGGTTCTGAACCCGCAAGGCCCACGTCTCCGACATGCCCTGATCATATTCGGGCCAAATCGGACGTTCGCTGTTGGACGGCTACTCTGTCGTCGTGAAAGCTCTGCTGTTCGAACGACAAGAGGGGCGCTATGCCGCCGCCGCCGTGGCTTCTCGGGTGCGCCCGGGGGCAGGAGCGGGAATCGGCCCACTGCGCTTGGCCGACATCGATACCCCAGAACTCCCAGGCGACGACTGGAAGCGAGTAACGCCCTCGCTCACGGGTATCTGCGGCTCTGATCTATCCACCATCGATGGGCACTCATCTGGATACTTCGACGGGCTCGTGAGCTTTCCGTTCGTGCCGGGCCATGAGGTCGTCGGTATCACCGAAGATGACAAGCGAGTGGTCCTGGAGCCTGTGCTCGGACCACAAACGCGTGGCGAGGAACCAGCGTTTAAAGGCGCCGCTCCAGGAGACGGCGCCGACTATGGCTACCTCCTGGCAGGCGACATCGACGATGGCATCCAAGTCGGCTTCTGTGCGAGCACCGGTGGGGGTTGGGGCGAGCAATTCGTTGCCCACAAGACCCAGCTACACACCGTGCCCAAACGACTCTCCGACGAAGAGGCCGTGATGATGGAGCCAGCCGCCGGCGGTGTGCACGCTGCGGCCAAAGCTGCGGCGGGAGGGATGGTCGATGACGGCGTCGTATTGGTCCTCGGTGCCGGCACCATGGGCCTCGTGACCATCGCGGCACTTCGCCAGTACACGAACCCGGCGAGCATCATTGCCGTTGCCAAGTACCCGATTCAAAAGCAGTTCGCCGAGGGCCTTGGGGCAGATGTCGTCGTATCGCCGAGCGAGACGGCGCGAGCGGTGCGCCGAGCCACCGGTTGTCGCATGTTGGGCGACAACCTCTCCGGCGGCGCCGACGTCACGATCGACTGCATCGGCAATGCGGGTTCGATCGAGCAGTCGGTCGGGGTGACCCGTCCTCGTGGTCGCGTCGTCATGGTCGGAATGCCCGGAAAGGTCGATGTCGATTTGACCGCTCTATGGCATCGCGAGACCGAACTCGTCGGCGCATACACCTACGGCACCGACACCTGGCCCGACGGAACCGAGATGTCTAGCTTCAAACGAGCCAAAGAGTTGACCGGCAAGGCAAAGCTCGGACGCTTGGTCAGCGCCAAGTATCCGATTAGCCGATACAAAGACGCCATCGAGCACGCGGCGAACGCTGGGCAGCGTGGAGCGATCAAGGTCTGCTTCGAGTTTTAGCAATTTAGGTAATCCGAAACCGCTAAAAACCAACGAATGACCGTCGATGGTAACTAATGGTTTCACGTCGACACGTGATTGCCGGCTCGGTGGGATCCCTAGCCATCTGGTCCGCTCCAAGCGTGACCACGCTCGGGCATGCGGCGGTCGCCCAGAGCTCCAACCCTGGCCCCGAACTACCCTTCGTTAGCGACGGCGGCATTCTGATCGACCCCCCAGATGACCTGGCCATAGGCAATCCGGACCTCGACAGCAACACCAATACCTTCGTCTTCCTCGAGTCAGGGTGCACGGTATTGGACAATCCCATCACGGTCGATCGATCGACAGCCGGCGTGTTCAATGGCAATTCCAACCAGGGAACCATGATCCCCGCAGGTACAAAGATCTGTAGCTACTTCGTGCACGGCGACCGTCTGGACAACAATGGCCGCCTGACCGGATCGGCCACGTTCTCGACCAACACGATCCTCGGATTGATCTATGAGACTGGGACCTTCAACGCCACCAGCTTCTTGGAAGCACCTGGCACGACCTACGCGTACGGCCCCATGGAAGGCGGCGACACTATGACCCTCGACCTCACACCAGGAGCAAATCGAGTGACGTGGGATATGCGCTTCGGCCCCGCCACCGACCAGATCCGAATCATCACTGCCTGCTAGACGTGGCACTCCCTGCATTGTTAGCGGTCATCAACAAGGCGACGCCGGTGCCAGGCACCGTATTCGTAGGGTTCTAGGCTAAACGGGTGACTGAACGCCAAGCCGACTCCCCACAACATCGCTACGACGCTGCCCTCGCCGACTCGATCGAAACCACCTGGCAACAACGCTGGAAAGAGGCAGGCACCTACCACACGCCAAACCCCGCCGGTTCGCTCACCGAGGGGCCGACGGACGGCCCAGGCGACCTCGCCGAGCGCCCGAAGCTGTTCATCATGGACATGTTCCCCTACCCCTCTGGGTCGGGCCTCCATGTCGGGCACCCACTCGGCTACATCTCCACCGATGTGTACGCCCGCTTTAAGCGGATGACCGGCCACAACGTCTTGCACACGATGGGTTACGACGCGTTCGGTCTGCCCGCCGAAGAGCACGCTCGCCAAACCGGCGTGCATCCCCGGGAGAACACCGAGGCCAATATCGCGAATATGGGTCGCCAGCTCGCGCGCCTTGGCCTTGGCCACGACGACCGTCGTTCAATCGCCACGACCGATGTTGGCTACTACCGGTGGACGCAGTGGATCTTCAACCAGATCTTCAACGCCTGGTTCGATCCTGAGCAGCAGAAAGCTCGCCCGATCAGCGAACTCGAGGCGCAGTTTGTCGACGGCACCCGCGCAACACCAGACGGCCGCCCCTGGGCCGAGCTCTCGCTGAGTGAACAACGCAGTGTGTTACACGAATACCGACTGGTGTACGTCTCTGAAGCACCGGTCAACTGGTGTCCAGGGCTCGGCACGGTCCTCGCAAACGAAGAGGTAACCGCCGATGGCCGCTCGGATCGCGGCAACTTCCCGGTCTTTCGCCGCCCGATGAAGCAGTGGATGATGCGCATCACGGCATATGCCGACCGACTACTCGCCGACCTCGATCTGCTCGATTGGACCGACTCCATCAAGACCATGCAGCGCAACTGGATCGGCCGCTCCGAGGGGGCCCACGTCGATTTCCGAGTGCCCACTGCCGCGGACGCCTCTGGAGAGGTCGCGACGATCCAGGTGTTCACCACCCGTCCCGACACATTGTTCGGAGCGACCTACATGGTCATGGCTCCCGAGCACCCACTGGTCGACGTGCTGACTGAGAACACCTGGCCGGAGGGGACGAAACCTGCGTGGACGGGCGGCCATGCCTTCCCGAACGAAGCCGTCGAGGCATACCGCAATCGCACCTCCCAGATGAGCGATCGGGAACGCCAGGAGAACAAGGAGAAGACCGGGGTGTTCACCGGGAGCTACGCGGTGAACCCGGTCAACGACGAATCGATCCCGGTGTTCATCGCCGACTACGTCCTTATGGGGTACGGCACGGGCGCCATAATGGCTGTTCCCGGCCAGGACGAGCGTGACTGGGAGTTCGCCGAGGCCTTCGACCTCGACATCATTCGCACCGTCGAACCACCCGCTGACTTCGATCTCGATGCGGGCAAGGCCTACATCGGCGATGGGCCAGCGATCAACAGTGGATTCCTCGATGGCATGGGCGTCGTCGAGGCAAAATCCGCCATGATCGAGCACCTCCAGGAAACAAAGGCTGGAGAGGGCACCGTCACCACCAAGTTGCGCGACTGGCTATTCGCCCGCCAGCGTTACTGGGGCGAACCGATCCCCGTCGTGTTCGACGAAGACGGCAATCCCATCTCGCTGCCCGACGAGGACCTTCCCGTGAACCTCCCTGAGCTGATCGACTGGGCCCCTCGCCAACTCGACGAAGACTCCGAGCCAGAGCCACCACTGGGCCGCGCCGAGGAGTGGCGCAATGTCGATGTCGACTTTGGAGATGGCATGAAGACCTACGCCCGCGACCTCAACGTGATGCCCCAGTGGGCTGGGTCGTGTTGGTACTACATGCGCTACATCGATCCGGTGAGCGACGACGTGATCGCCGACCCAACGTCGGAGGAGTACTGGATGGGCGGCGACAGCCCGACCGAAGGCGGTGTCGACCTTTACGTCGGCGGTGTTGAACACGCGGTACTGCACCTGCTGTACGCCCGCTTCTGGCACAAGGTGCTGTTCGACCTTGGCGTCGTCAGCACGGTCGAACCGTTCAAGCGGCTCATCAACCAGGGCTATATCCAGGCCTACGCATTCAAAGACGACCGCGGCATCTATGTAGACGCTGCCAGCGTTACCGAGGACGGTGATAGCTATACCTTCGAGGGCCAACCCGTCACCCGCGAGTACGGCAAGATGGGCAAGAGCCTGAAGAACGCCGTCACCCCCGACGACATGTACCGCGACTACGGAGCGGACACTCTTCGTCTCTATGAAATGTTTATGGGTCCGATCGATCAGGACCGCCCGTGGGAAACTAAGTCCGTCATCGGCTCGCTTCGTCTATTGCAGCGCATCTGGCGCAACTTCGTAGACGAAGAATCGGGCGAAATCACCCTCGCCGACATCGATGTCCCGGATTCCCTGAACAAGGCGCTGCAACGAACCATCGACGCGGTCCGCAGCGACATGGACGCGCTCAGCTTCAATACGTCGATCGCTCGTATCACCGAGCTCAACAACGAACTCACCAAGAACGAGGGCCCAACCCCAGCCGCCGTGGCCGATGCGATGGTCCGCATGATTGCGCCGCTGGTCCCCCACTTCGCCGAGGAACTCTGGCATCGCATGGGCAACGAGACGTCGGTCGTCTACGCGGAGTTCCCCGTCGCCGACGAGTCGCAGTTGGTAGACGACGAGATCGAGATCCCAATTCAGATCAAGGGCAAGGTCAAGAGCCGCATCATGATCCCCGCCGACGCAGACGCCGCAGCGATGGAAGCAGCAGCCCTCGCCGACCCAAAGATCATCGAACTTCTAGGCGACGCCGAGATCCGCAAAGTCATCGCGATCCCCGGAAAACTCGTCAACATAGTTGCTTAGCGGCGCGGCGGTGCGAGCGGACGCCGCTTGCGCAGCAGGCGCGAGGTCGAGGGCGGCCTGCCGCCCGGATCCGAGCCCTGGAGGCGAAGCCGGGAAAGCAGCTTTCGGCTTAACCATCCACGACGACGAACATAATGTCGGCGCTGCAGGCGACGTGGCCATCGAGCAGTACTCGACCTTCGCCTCTACCGGCTCGTGCGGAGAGTTTGTGGATGGTGGCCTCGATCTCCACGGTGTCTCCTGGCCCGACCTGCTTACGAAAGCGGGCATTGTCCAGCCCGCCAAATAGCGGCAGCTTCCCTGGGTAGCGCTCCGGGTCGGTGAGCACGGTGTAGGCGCCCATTTGGGCAATCGCCTCACACATGAGCACGCCCGGCAACGTGGGTCGGCCCGGGAAGTGCCCTGGAAACCAAAACTCCTCGCCGGTGAGCGTCCAAGTCGCCTTGCTGTACTCACAGGGTGTCAACTCGAGAATCTCATCGAGGAACAAGAACGGTGGACGATGGGGCAAAATCTCTTCGGGCGCAGGGAAGGTCATGGGCAAAGCCTTGCACCTCGCGGCAGGTAAACCCAAACGGCGTAAAAGAAAACAGGAGCGGCGTATTGCCGCTCCTGTTTCAGTTGAACGTTTGTGTTCTGGCTAGTTGCCCTTGCCAGCAGCCTTGAGCTTCGATCCAGCCTGGATCTTCACTGCCGTGCCGGCTGGGATAAGGCGGGCCTCACCAGTGCGTGGGTTGCGACCCATGCGCTCCTTGGTGTCCTTACGGGAGAACTTGATGTACCCCGGGATGTTTACCTCGCCGCCATTCCTTACGGTCGACGACACGATTTCCATCATTGCATCGACGCAGGAACCTGCATCTGCTTGGGTAACGCCTGCTTTCGACGCAATCTCTGAGATCAGTTCACTCTTGTTCATGTTCGGGTACCTCCTTGACTCGCCTCCTTGGCGAGCATGTGCGAATTACACGATGTCGTCACACTATCTCAACATTTTAGGCAGAGTGGGTGATAATGCCCGAAAATTGTTGGAATCTCAATGCTTGCCCGACAGCACGCAAGGTGTTGTCAAATTACACAGAGGGCCCGAGCGGCTGACCCGGGTCCGGTGTGTCGGATCGAACAGCCATTTGCTTGTGCCGAAATATCGGCAAAGCACTCCCCTGCACTAGGGTGAGCAAACAATGTCTGACTCCACTGCCACGCAGCCGGTCGGCCAGGATGCTCGATTCCAGGCGTACGTCGTACCCGAGATTGATGTTATGTACCGGGTCGCCTACTCCATTACTCGAAACAAGGCGGATGCAGAGGACCTCGTTCAAGACACCATGATGCGCGCCTACCGCGCGATCGAGCGCTTCGATGGCAAGTACCCGCGTGCTTGGCTCTTAACCATCATGCGCAACGCCCAGGTGAACCGGGTTCGCCGCAAGCGTCCCGAGCTGATGCACGACCCTGACGAGACCATGGGCCGTGTGGCAGACGAATCGGCCGAAGGTGCCGATGCCGAGTCCCAGCTCATGGACAAAGAGTTTTCTGCGCCGATCGAATCCGCGCTCGCAGCACTCCCAGAGAAGTTCCGCGGCGTTGTTGAACTAGTGGACTTGAATGAACTGTCCTACCAAGAAGCAGCAGATGCGCTTGGGATCCCCGTTGGAACCGTAATGTCGCGACTTCATCGCGCAAGGCGGAATATTCGAGCCCACCTAGAGGCTTTCGAAGACGAGGTTTGAACATGGTAAAGAAACTGAACTGCCGCGAAGTCGGGCTTCGCCTACAGAGCTACCTAGATGGTGAGCTTGACGCTGCACGAGCAGAGCAAATTCGTGCTCATCTCGACGATTGCGTCGCCTGCGGGCTTGAGGCAGACGCGTTTGTGATGATCAAGAAGGATCTCGGGGCCCAATCGGTTCCCGCCGACAGCGACGCTCTTGCTCGACTTCGAGAATTCAGTTCGCAGATCGCGTCCAACGCAGCAGGCAGCTAGCGAACGACGGTCAGCGCCGGACAGGCCTGGCTTCGATACCGGCAACCGGCTGAAAGAAGGCACCCGCTGCCTGCTGTACCGCCGTTGAGTATGTGGGATAGGGCACGGTTACCTGAGCGAGTCGACCGACGAACATCCCGAGCCGGGCCGCCATCGTTGGGGCGTGAATCATCTCTCCGGCACGGTCCGCGACGATGGTTGCACCGAGCAGCTTCCCCCCTGCCAAACCCTTGGTCAGGCGGCGAGGCGCACTGATGAGCTTCACGAAGCCGTCTGTCGAACCGTCGGTTATTGCACGATCCACGAGCGACAACGGAAATTCAACGACCTTCGCTGACGACGGTGCTTCGGATTCGAGCACTCCGACTCGAGCGACTTCAGGCCGGGTGAAGGTCGTCCACGGTGTTGTGGACGGGTCGTATTTCCACCGGGTTCCCTTGCTCAGCGCGTGCGAGACCGCCAGGCGAGCCTGTTCATCAGCGGAATGTGTGAACGGGAGCAGCCCGGTAATGTCGCCAGCGGCGAATAGCCATTCAGCATCTGTGCGTAGCTTCTCATCGACGTTTATGTGCCCGTGACGGTCGAGCGATACGTCAAGATTGTCGAGTCCCAAACCCGCGGTATTCGGTTTCCGGCCGGCAGCGACCAACAAGGCGTCGACCTGGAGCGATTTCCCGGCTATTCCCACATCGATCCCCGAACTCGTTTGCGAAACATTGTCGCAGAACGAACCGGTGATCACGTCAATCCCGGAGGACGCCATAGCGCGTTCGATTACCGCTGATGCCTCCGGTTCCTCTCGCGGCAACAACCGGTTGGCCCCTTCGAAGATCGTTACCTGACAGCCAAAGCCGGCGAAGGCCATCGCCATTTCGCATCCGATCGCACCACCCCCGATAATCCCGAGCCGCGGGGGCATCACGGTCAGCTTGAACAAGGTCTCGTTCGTCAAGACCCCTCGCACCTCGTCCAAACCGGGCAGTGGTGGCATTGCCGCATGAGACCCGGTAGCGAGAACCACAGCATCGGCGGTGAGCTGGATATCGTCCACGCTAACGCGGCCCTTGCCGACGAGTTCGCCCCGCCCCTCGACGACATCAATCCCCTCGGAGCGCAACACATCTACACTCTCATGCGACGCGATGTGTTCAACGGCGCGATGCACCTCAGCGATTGCGTCGTGGAAGGTAAATCCGGCCCGACTTCGGGCGATAAGAGTCTTAGAAGGCACACAACCCGTCCAAGTACAGTCGCCGCCAATAGGGCCGTCGGCAACCAAAACCGGCTTGGCTCCAAGGGCCACAGCCTGACGGGCCGCCCCGAGTCCCGCACTCCCACCACCTACGATTATGATGTCATGATTCATTTTGCAACCAGCCTTGACACCAATTTTACCGGGCGCTTCTGGAATCGAATTGGCCTGAGTGGGTGTTGATGCTGACGTGGGCGAATTCTTACTCGACCTTTTGCTACCCAAGACTGATCAAGGCGTTTTCATTCAGTGGGGTGTGGCCGCCGTTGCGTGGCCGATTGCGCTGTTCTTTGTTCGGAACGCGTCCAAAGACGTACGGACCTTCGTCATCGGTCTAGCGGTACTCAACATCGCCTGGTTCGCCGCTCGCACAATTCACTAATACTCCGCGGTCGCAAATCCGGGCCTGACGGCCCTCGATGCTCGGCGGCTGCGCCGGAGGCGCTTCCCGTCGCTCGTCCCTCGCTCCTCACCAGACCCGACCGCAATCCCAGTCCCTGACGGCCCTCGATGCTGGGAACCCTTCGGGCTCCCGCGGCTAGCCGAGGAACGGCGCTAGCCCTTGTCCAAAGCCGCCCTAAATTGGCCGACAAGCTCTCCGACGCCTTCGGGGCCATCGCCAGCGAGCATTCGACGGACGATCGCGGAACCGACCACCGCTCCATCGGCTACCTGTGAGACCTGCACGGCTTGTTCGGGTGTACCAACGCCCACACCAACGAGCACTGGCTTGTCCGTAACGGCCTTGAGTCGCCCGGCGATGTCCATAGCCGACTGTGCGAGCTCGTCGCGTACGCCGGTCACGCCTAGCAGGCCCACGCCGTACACGAAGCCACGTGAGCGTTCGCAGATTCGTGGAAGGCGCTCATCGGGAGCTGTTGGGGCTGCCAGCAGGATCGTCTCGACCCCCGCAAGGTCTGCAGCTTCGGTCCA
>CAZLWE010000019.1:0-51901 GCA_964562985.1 uncultured Acidimicrobiales bacterium | reverse complement strand
CCACGCCGCTCGACCCGCCCGGCACCCGGTCGAGGTCGTAAGGGTTGCCGGTAGTGGCAAAGGCGGAGTTCTCCGTGGAAGACCCCATCGCGAACTCATCGAGATTGGTCTTGCCGGTGACGATCGCTCCGGCAGCGGTGAGTCGGTCCACCACTGTCGCGGTGTACGGCGGTTGCCAGCCTTCGAGGATTTTCGACGAGCAGGTCGTGGGCACGCCCCGCATACACATGTTGTCCTTGATGGCCACCGGGACCCCGGTTAACGGCCCCGGTGTTTCGCCAGCCGCCAAGCGCTCATCGAGCGCCGCCGCTGCTTCTCGTGCACCGTCGGCCATGACCAGGTTGTAGGCCTTCACCTCATCGTCGTGAGCCGCGATTCGGTCGAGATGTTCATTGATGACATCGACAGCGCTGCGTACTCCGCCACCGACCGCCTTGGCGATAGCACTCGCCGTACCGAAGGCTGCAGGAGCTGAAACATTCTGACCCATCAGTGCTCTCCCAACGCCGGCGGAACTTTGAAGCGGTCATCCTCAACTTCGGGTGCCTGCGCAAGCACCTCGGCTCGATCAACCGAAGGTCGAACCTCGTCTGGGCGGGTCACGTTGGTGAGCCCGAGCGGGTGGTGCGTGGGTTCTACGCCGGCGAGGTCAAGTGCGTTCATCTCGTGTGCGGTTGAGATGACGTCACCGAGCTGGACGGTGAATCGGTCAATCTCCTCGTCGCTCAGATCGAGCAGAGCAAGTTTGGCGACGTGAGCGACCTCGTCGCGCGACAACGGTGCAGGAGCATCATCGGACATGGCGATGAGGTTAGCTAGCGGTGATGTCGCTTAGACGGCTTGCGATCTCATTCGCCAACGCCAATTCAGCCGGGTCGGTTGGTGGTGGGGTCGAGGCAAAGGCCATCACTCGGGCGACATCGCCGGTCACGAGCACCTTGCCCATCATGAACGCTTCCATCGCACCGGCCGGATCGCGGTCAACAAAAAGCGTCTTCGCCGTGTCGTAGTCGGTCTTGACCGTGAGCTCGGGGTCATCGAGGTGACCCTCCTCGACCATGATCGAGCCACCGGTCGTATCGATATGCCCCTCGATGTCGTCATCGGTGAACGGCGCATCGGTGATCACCAAATTGGCCCGGATCTCCTCGGTCGGATCCGGCGCCCGGTCGGCGTAATCGTCGCGGATCTTTCGAGCCTCGACGATCCACTCCGGAGAAAGAAAAGGGTGTGCGTTCACTCGCCCGAGGCTACTTGGCGAATGGGCCTACCCGCCGCAGTCACTCAAGATGATGTTTACGCTCGTCCCGGGCTGGATCTCGGCGCTGGTCGGCGGGTCCGTTCCGACGACCGAACAGGCCGCGTTCGACGAGCCGAGGAGATCACCGGCCAAGAACCCGGATGAATCGAGCAAGTCGAGCGCATCGCCGAGTGAGAGTCCAGCCGTTGCCGGGATCGGCACCGGAATCGGTCCATCGGAGATGACGATGGTGACCGTCGACCCACGCTCGACCGAAGTGCCAGGCGCAGGTTCGACGCTAATGAACTGATTCGCCGGCACCGCATCATCGAATGCTCGGCTTTGCGCGACCCCTACGCCAGCCGCCTCAAGTGTGGCGACGAACTCGTCGGGGTTCGTGGTGACTCCCACCTCGGGAATGACCCGGGCTTGTGGGCCTGCGGAGACGACGAGGTTGACCGGCTCGCCTTGTTGCAATTCTGAAGCAGCAACATCCACCTCGATGACGTTGCCTTCCCCCACATCTTCGGAGTTGATTCGGGTGACCTCGCCAACGTTTAAGTCAAGGGCCTCGATCGTGAGTTCCGCCTGGGCAAGACTGCGGCCGAGGAGATCCCCGACCGGAACCCGAACGAGGGGCCGACCGAGCGAGACCCAATACGACAGCACCGAACCTTGCTCCACCTGCGTTCCGGCGACGGGGTCGGTCATGATGACCTGCCCGACTTCTACATCGAGGGTGCGTTCAAACTTCTCATCGAGCTCCCAGGTATCGCCGAGTTGTTCGACCGCTTGCTCAGCGGTGAGCCCAACCACGTCAGGGACCGCTGCGGTTGCCACCGACTGATTGGCGAATTGCTGAAACCCGAACCAACCTGCAACGGCGATGAGCGCGACGGTGACGAGCAGCCACGGCCAGCGGCGCACTTGATCTTCGTCCCCAGACCCAACCACCGGGGTTCCGGCGATCTGTGTTTGCTCGGGCTCTGGAATCTGCGTGACGTCGGGATCGACCTCAATCGACGGACTTTGCGCCGGGGCGACGGTCATGTTCGGCTCAACCGCCTCCTCAGGAAGACCAACAAGGGCCATAGGTTTAGGCCGAGGCAAACCTTCGGCCGCCTTCAGTAAGGCAACACCCGCTTGTTCGGCCGTCGGGCGCGCCGATGGTTCTCGCCGTGTCATCGCCCGCAAGACGGTCAGGAGTTTGTCGGGGCCATCGGGGATCGGCACGTCAGACTCAACCCTGGCCGTCAGCGTTCCAAGAAGCGTGTCCGCGGAAAAAGGTGCCGACCCGCTGAGTGCCTCGACCAAGATCAGCCCGAGGGAGTACACATCCGACCGCTTCGATAGACGTTGGCCGCTGGCCTGCTCGGGGCTCGCGTAACGCGCAGTTCCGACGAGATCGGTCCCCTGAGACGTCCACCCCGAGACCGCGATTGCCTTGGCCAAACCAAAGTCCGCTATGCGGAGGCGCCCTTTGTCGTCATAGAGCAGGTTCGCAGGGGTGATGTCGCGATGAACCAGCCCTTCGCCGTGCGCGTAGTTGAGGCCCCGACACGCTTCGAGCCCGAGCCCGATCGTTTGCGAAGGAGTCAGCGAGACCCCCTGGTCAAGGATCGCTCGAAGCGACCCACCCGCGAGGAGCTCGGTCACCAGATACGGAACATCGCCATCTTCTCCCCAATCATGTACGGCCATCACGTTCGGATGACTTAGCGCTGCCACCGCTCGCGACTCGTTGCGGAACCGCTCCAGAAACTCTGGATCGGTGGAAAGCCTTGGGTGCAGGACCTTGACCGCCACTCGCCGCTGAAGCGTCGTGTCGAGGGCCTCAAACACCGTCGCCGACGACCCACGGCCTATCCGCCGCAGCAACCGATAGCGATCGCTGAGCTGGTCGCCCACGCGCGCTGCGTCGGGTTGGCTCGATGAGGGCCCGGTGACGGGAGGGGTTGTTGTCACAAGCCCAACGCTACGCGCAAAACAAGCCGAGATGGGGTCTACGGTGGATACATGTCGAAACGTCAGCGCATCATCTTTTCCGGCCTTCTCGGGTTCGGCCTGGTTTTGCTCTTCTTAGCCGCCAGCAACGGCGCTGGAGATGGTGCCGATATCACTGTTTCTGGTAACCCAGCGATCGACGCGCTGATACCCGAACGAGAAACCGAAGTGCTGCGCCGCACCGAAGTCGGCATCGATCTCGCCGAGGGCTACCAAGGCGCCCTCACCCTCGAAACTTCCGACGGCCGCAACATCCCGGTTCCGTCGGACCAGATCGATGGAAACTTCCAGGACAACCTCGGTCGCTTCATTTTCCGACCTGGCCCTGGTCAGGTACTCGACGTCTTCCCACCGCAAGCGAACTGCGTCACCGCCACGTACTGGCCGATCACCGACCGTCAGGCTGCGCAAACGATCCGCTGGTGCTTTGAGGTCACCTGACGCGCCCTGGAATGCGCTATGGCTCTCTAAAGCCGGGCGGGAGTTCTAATTCCAGTGCGTCCACGTCCGCATCATTGACCCAGACACGCGCAAGATACACCGAGGCATGCGCAAGACGGTACGAGTAGTAGCGGAGCAGCACTTCAGCTCCGCCGCTAGTCACCGCCGGTTCGAATCCCCAGTGGAAGCCTGGTTGCACTACCGCCGTCCGCCACCGTTCGGGAACCCATTGGTGATCGTGGGCCTCATAACCGAGGAGCTCCGACAATTCGAAGGCAGTTTCGATCGGGCCCGCTGCGTCGCTCACGACGAGGGTCTTTGTATGGGACGCGTACGCTCCGCTTCTCAGTGCGCGAGCGAAAGCCAACTTGTCGTCGACTTCGGTGGGTAACGTAGCCATCTCCGGACCAGATAGCCCAGAGACGGGAACGGGGTAGTCCACCTCGCCGAGCCAGAGGGATTCCCACCTTCCAGCCCTATGCCAGGAAGTCGCTGTGTCCTCTCCAAACTCGCCAGCGGCCCACTCGATAAGTTGCTCCCTCGGGGGCAATGCGTCGAACAGCGCCTCAAAGCGCGAGTGGTGGCTCAGCGCTTGAGCCAACACCGAACTGATGAAGATGGGATGGTCGTCCCGGATGATGACTACCGCCATCAGGGAGTCGAAGACTGGCCAACCCCCGAGCACGAGGTCATATGGACCTGACGGACCGAGGTGGCGTAGCAGCTCAGCCTGAGCGAAACCTGCTCGCTCCCGCTGATCCATGTCAGCAACCTAACCCGTCCGATTGGGAATGGCTACTCGACGTCTATATTGCTAGTCGCAAGCAGCAGATCCCCGGAACCTGGCTTCATCGATGATCGGGCAAGATCCTCCGCTTTGGTCACTTTGGATGCGCCTAGGTCACCAACAGGATTGATCACCGAAACTTCCATCGGGGCAGGTCGTCCGTAGGAAACTGGCAGTACCGTGACCGACCGGTGTCCCAGTCGCGGACTGGTACACGGTGTCGGTGTTCGTTGTGTTCGAGATAATCATGCCATCGATTTTTGTACGAATGAACTCGATGGTGTCGAGTTGGTTGCCCGAGAGGTCGCTCCCGCGGAGGTCAGCATCAAGGAAGTTCGTGTCCGTAAACGTTGCACCACGAAAATCGGCGTTGCGCACACCGGCGAAGCTGAATGACACCATGTCGAAGGCGACGTTGCGCAGACTCGTGTCACTCAAATCACTGCGGCTGAGATCGAAGGACTTGAACGTTGCACCCGTCAGGTCTGCAGCCACGAACGACACATCAATAGCCGATCCGTTCATAAAGGTCGCTCCGGTTAGGTTCGCATCACGAAGGTCAGCATTGTTCAGGTTGGTCTCGCTGATTACGGCGTTGGAGAGGTCCACTCCCCGAAGGTTGGCCCCGCCGAGGTCCAAGCCTGTGAGGGTTTGCCCCGAAAGGTCACAGCCGACTAGAACACCGACGATGGCCGTGCCATCGGCGGTTGTCTTGCACTGAGCCACGGTGCTCGTGGGTGCCAGCGTCGTGGTGGCTGGCCTCGTCGTGGTCGGTGGAGCTGTCGTCGTACCGAGATCGGGGCGTGTTGTGGGAGTTGTCGAAGTCCTCGGTTGCACCGTGGCGGCCAGCGTGGTCGTTGGCGCCACTTGCGTGGTGTCGTCCTCTTGAAGGACTGTTGAGCTGGTTGTGGGCACCGCCGACACTGCGCTGGTAGAAGTCACCGATTCAGCCGGGACAATAGTGGTTTCAGTGTTGGAGGTTTCGGGAGCTGTGGACTCACTTGGTGGATCCAGCGCAGCCAACACGGTTGTGGTCGTACTCGGGAGTTGATCGTCGACGGTGACCTGCTCAGGGGCGGTATGGGCCAAGTTGGTTGTCGGTGTTGCTGAGTCGGCGCCAAATCCTGGTTCCTCTAGCTGCACTTGTGCACCGTCGTCGGCGAAGGCGATCTGCGGTGGCGGAGTCGAGGCCTGCTCTGCGCCCCCGACCACGGCGGTGGCGGCAGCGGCCACGACCGTAGCGGCAACGGCGACGGAACCTGTAAGCGAGGTCACCGTCTGACCGCCCAATTGTAGGAATCGAGCTAGACCAGGGGTTTCGAGCACCCACCCGAAACGTATCGCAGCCGAATCGCGACGAAGGCCTGATTCAAGCAAGGCACGCACGACGGCAGGGTCGAAGTGTGAGTTTGAGGACCTCACAAGTTCCTTGCGCGCCTCCTCGGCGGTTGCGGGAGCCTTGTAGGAGCGTCGTGAGGTGATGACGTCGTAGGCATCGGCCACGGCGACAATTCGGCCGGCCAGGGAGATGTCGCGACCCGAAAGACCCACGGGGTACCCGGCTCCGTCCCAGCGTTCGTGATGTTCTGAAGCAGCGAGCAGCCAGTCGCCGAGCCAACCCCGTAGAGGTTCAAGCAACGAGATCGCAGCGGTCGGATGATTGCGAAGGATCGCCCACTCCTGCTCCGTTGGTTTGCCGGGCTTGTTCAAGATCTCTGGCGGAACCGCCATCTTCCCGACGTCGTGGAGCAGGGCCCCCCAACGAAGCCCGTTTAGGTCCTTGTCCGAGAGTCCGAGCTCCTGTCCGATCACATCGGCATACGCGCGGACTCGCTCGGTATGACCTCTTGTCAGACGGTCGTGTCGAGCCAACTCGGTGACCATTTGCACGGCTTGTTCGGCTGCTGTTTGGACGTCGGGGTCTAGTTGGACACCACCATTGGCGCCAATGAGCTTCTTCACACTGCTCGAACGCAACGCCAGTTTGAACCGAGAGGGCGCATGATCGGGAAAGACCAAGCTCATCTCGAACAAGGCAACCAGGGGGGTCCAACGATGCAGAAGACGAGAGACGGCGCCAGCGACGACCACGGAGACGACGACGGCTTGGGTCAAGAAGGCCAGCGCGCCAACGATTCCTGTTAGTTCATTCCCAAAGAAGAATTGCTGGGTTGCCCGAATAGCGAACCAACCGCACACGAACGGCGCAACAACAAGTAAAACCCGAAGAGCGCGGGCGAGGAACGGATGGGAATCCCACTCCTTCTCACCTCTAGTCACGCTCATTCACTATCCACCCTCCCCACACATTCATTCACTATCCACCTTCCCCCCACATGAAGAATCGGTAGCAAATGAGCCACGCCTTACTAAGCCATTAGGCCCATCGGCGATGACCGTGCAGGTGGCCTGGCTAGCTCGGTAGTTCCCCACTGGCGAGAAGTACTTCGAATCCCGCTTCGTCAAGAATAGGAATCCCGAGATCTTCCGCTTTGGTCACCTTGGACGCACCTGGGTCGGCACCGACGACAAGCGCGAACGTGCTCTTTGATACCGAGCCTGGGGCCTTGCCACCCCGATCGGTGATCGCCGTCTTCGCATCGCTGCGACCGTAGTTCGCCAGTCCACCGGACACCACGATTGACTTGCCGACCAGCGTTTGCTCAAGCGTAGAAACCGCCGGAGCCTCCGGCCGCACTCCCCCTTCGTGGAGCTTCGCGACGATCGTCTTGCCGGCATCGGAGCCAAACCACTCGGCCGCGCTCTCCGCGATGATCGGGCCGATTCCATCAATCGCCGCAATCTCTTCTGCGGACGCGGCTGCTAGGGCCTCGATCGAACCGAAGGCCTTGGCGAGCACTTTGCCGTTGGTGGATCCGACGTGCGCGATGGCGAGGGCGAATATGACATTGCCCAAAGGCCGGGTACGGCTTGCGTCGAGGCCAGTCCGAAGATTCTCGATCGAGGTATCTCCGAAACCCTCGAAGTTGCGGAGTTCGTCGAGGTCGAACAGGAACACGTCGCCGACATCACCAATGACGCCCGCAGTGACCAACAGATCGACCGTCCGTTCGCCGAAGTGCTCGATGTCCATGGCGCTGCGCTGGGCAAAGTGCTCGATACGACCACGCACCTGCGCCGGGCAGTCGTAGTGCGGACACCGATGACGGGCTTCACCCTCGGGGCGAACGAGCGGACGATCACACACCGGACAGTCGCTTGGAAACACCCATGGCACCGAGTCTGCGGCTCGCTCAGACAGCACCGGACCCACGACCTCGGGGATCACGTCGCCGGCGCGCCGAACGATCACCATGTCGCCTGGGCGGACGTCCTTGGCGGCCACTTGGTCTTGATTGTGCAGCGTCGCATTCGTGACGGTGACCCCACCGACGAAAACCGGTTCGAGTAGGGCGTAGGGCGTTGCCGAACCGTTGGTGCCGATCGAGATTGGAATGTCGATGAGCCGTGTTGCGCGCTCCTCGGGCGGGAGCTTGTAAGCGATCGCCCAGCGAGGAGCGCGGGAGGTAGAGCCGAGCACGCGTTGGGTTTCTAAGTCGTCGACCTTCACCACCACCCCGTCGAATTCGTAGTCGAGGTCGTGGCGCATCTTCTGAAACCGTTCGATGAAGTCGACGACCCCATCGATGGAGCCGACGACCTCGGAGTGGTCGTTCACGGTCAGGCTCAGCGATGTCAGGAAATCGAACGTCGCCGAGTGCGTCTCGAGTTCTGGGCCGTCGACCATCTGCCCGAGTTGATAAGGCCAAAAGCTCAGGCCACGTGTGCGGGCGACCTCCGCGTCCTTCTGGCGAATCGATCCGGCGGCTGCATTTCGCGGGTTCACATACTCTTTGAGCCCGGCTTTGGCTTGCGCTTCGTTGAGGGCGTTGAACGTCGAGAGACGCATGTAGGCCTCGCCTCGCACCTCGACGACCGGAGGGACATCGCCGGGCAACTCGTGTGGAATGTCGGCGATGGTCCGGACGGTGTGGGTGACGTCCTCACCCGTCGTGCCGTCGCCGCGAGTCGCGGCCCGAACGAGCACGCCCTCCTCGTAGCGCACGGATAGCGCCAAGCCGTCGAACTTCAACTCGCAGGTGAATGCCGGGATTGTTGAGTCGTCACCCAAACGTCGTTCGAGGCGCTCGGCCCAACCCCGTAGCTCATCAAGATCAAATGCGTTGTCGAGCGACATCATCGGCACTTCGTGGGCAACGGGCGCAAACGCTGACGAGACCGCGCCTCCGACCTGCTCGGCTGGTGAATCTGCCCTCGCAAGTTCGGGATGGGACTCTTCGAGATGGCGAAGCTCATGCACGAGAGCGTCGAAGTCGGCGTCGGGAATCTCTGGCGCGTCGAGTTCGTGGTACAGGTGCAGGTGGTGGGCGACCTGCTCACGAAGTTCGTCAATACGAGTGTGGGCATCAATCGAATCGGTCACGACGGCGATGCTAGCGGTCGGCAATGACAGCCCACGAGTGCGCTTACCTTCTCCAAAACGTCGCGGAGAAGTCCCATCGGAGCCCCACTAGAGCCGGTACCTTTCAAATTGATGATCGAAGTTTGGATCTTCCGAGTTCTGTGGCTGATCTTGCCCTTCACGGCCGGACCGGTGTTTAGCGCCGCGGTCGGCGACGCCTCCGATGGATTCCGAGTTGGTGTGACGGTGGGGTTGTGGGTTCTCTGGGCTGCGATGTTGATCGCGTCGATGGTCCCTCGCACGCAGACCTTCACCGCGTTGCGGATCATCGCTCCGGCTGCCTTTGTCGCAACGGTGTGGGCGTCCGTGGATGCCCGTGCCGACGCTGAACCATGGCAACTCGTGCTGGGGCTAGTCGTTGCCGGAGCCGCAGCAGCATTCGCCCTGCGTTCCACCGTGGGCGATGTGTTCGTCGACGGAAGTTCCTACGGCGATGAGTCGCGCTTTCTACTCGGCACCCCCGGGGCGCTGCTGCTCGGACCGATCCAACTGGTCTGGGCGGCCATCGTTGCCGGTGCCGTCGCTGGCCCGCTGCTCCTTCTTGTCCAGCAATGGATCCTCGGCGGGATCCTGCTCGTCATTGGTTGGGCGCTCGCCTTCTTCGCCATCCCAATCCTCGACCGGCTCTCCCATCGATGGCTGGTGTTCGTTCCGGCCGGGGTGGTCGTGCACGACAAGACCGCCTTGCGAGAACCACAGCTGTTCCGAAAGGAAACTATCGCCGCGTTCGGCCCTGCGCCGTCCGACACAGAACTTGAAGACCTCAGCCTCGCGAGTACAGGCCTCGCACTTCGGGTGGAACTGACCGGGTCGTCGAAGGTCATGCGAAACGAGCGCGGTGACGAGGTCACCACCACCGACGTCGATGGCTGGGTGGTTAGTCCAAATCGCCCTGGCGCCGTCGTCGCCGAGGCGAAAGAGCGCGGCTTCACCATCGGCTAGATCGCTTAAGGCGACGCGCTAATCGAACGATATTGGTACTGTTCGGATGCATCTCCTGAAAGGCGGACCGATGTCATTGTTCAAAAAGCCCGGGGTCTCACTACTCGTCGTTGGACTGGTGTTGTTCTTTGTTGTCAACCCGATAGCGGGAGCGCTGCCGTTAGTCGGCGGCATTCTCAGCACGATCGCGTGGATCGTTGGCGTCCTCGGAATCATCGGCGGCGGATACCTGCTCATGCGCAGCACCATCGGACCTGGTGCCGCGAGCTAATGGCGAAAAAGAAGACGGGGGCGCTCGACCTGCATCAGTGCGGGCGAGTCATCCTCAAAGACATCAGCCCACATGCCTGGGAACATCCAACCGACCGCGCCGCATTGACCGCACTCCAACAGATCCCAGGGTTCGACTCGCTGCTCCGCAAGTTCGTTGGAACCTTCGGCGAGAAGAACGTCAACACGATCTTCACTGCTGCAGCGGTCAAGGTAGGGCCAAAACAGTACGCATCGATCCACGAGTCGCTCGTACGGGTCTGTGAGGTACTCGATACCGAGGTCCCGCCGCTCTACATTTCCCAGACGCCGATCGTGAACGCCGGAGCGTACGGCATGGACCACCCGTTCATCGTGCTCAACTCGAGCCTGGTCGAGATCGCCAGCCCCGAAGAGCTTGAGGTAGTGCTCGGCCACGAGGTCGGCCACATCATGAGCGAGCACGCGCTCTATCGCACGCTGCTCTACATGTTGTTGTCATTCGCTGGCTCGGTGAACCCCGTAATCGGCCAGGCGGCGATGCCGATCACCTTTGCCCTCCTCGAGTGGAGCCGGAAGGCCGAGATCAGTTGCGACCGCGCCGGATTGCTCTCCACCCAAAGCCTGAAGCACGCGCAAGGAATGCACTGCGCGATGGCCGGAGGTGTCCGAGGTCGACGAGACGAACTGAGTGTCGAAGCATTCGTCGTACAAGCCGAGGACTATCGGTCCGCGGGTGGACTCGCTGCCTACTACCGCTTTATGGCCACACTCGGTCGCAGCCACGACTTCCCGGTCGTTCGAGTCGCCGAACTCGCCAACTGGCACGACGGTGGCGACTACGAAAAGATCCTCACCGGCGAGTACATGAAGATCGGAGACCCACTCGACCCGATGGGAGACATGAAGGTCGCTGGAAAGAACTTCTCCGATAAAGCGACTCAAGTGTTCGAGGACACCGACCGCTACGTCAACCAGGCACTGACCGACTTTTTCAACTCCGCCCGTAAACGCTTCGAGGAATAGGTTCAGTCGAACAGATCATCCAGGTCGAGGACATCATCGAGAATGTCTTCGAGTTGGTCGGCCCAACCCTTCTTCGGCTTCTTCTTTTTCTTGGGCTTCTTGCTTTGTTACGCACTAGCGCGCAAACTTCGACCGGTTAGAGGGCTTTGCCGGGGTTGAGGCGGTTGTCGGGGTCGAAGGTGGCTTTGATCTGGCGTTGCCAGGCCAGATAGGTGGGCTCGACCTCGTCCTCGAGGAACTCGCGTTTAAGGGTGCCGACACCGTGCTCACCGGCGATCGTGCCGCCAAGGTCGAGTGACAGTTGGACGATCTCGGCGAATGCAGCTCGTATCCGAGTCACCTCATCGGGGTCGTTTTCGTCGAAGACCAATAGCGGGTGCATGTTGCCGTCGCCCGCATGTCCAATGGTGGGGATGAAGACGTCGTGCTTCTCGGCGATCGCAGTGATGCCGGCGAGCAATTCGGGTAGGTGTTGACGCTTCACCGCGACATCCTCGGGGAGCAAAGACTTCTCCAACTTCTCGCACGCCGGCCAGGCCCGGCGCCGAACTTCCAACAGCATCTCACCCTCATCGGGATCCGCAGCGTGGTACACGAAAGTGGCGCCGAACTCCTCACAGACATCGGCTAGTTCGGCGATCGGCTGATCATCGGGTGAAGACTGCATCAGGATCAAACAGGCCGCGTCGGTATCGAGGTCCATCGGAAAGGCCTGCTCCACAATCCGCAATGTCGCTTGGTCGAGGATCTCCATGACCGTCGGTTGAAGGCCCCGACGGAAGATCGCCTCGATCGCTTCACCGCAGGCGGGCAGTTCGTCGAAGTACGCGACAGCGGTTTGGGGAGGCGGTGGGGCTGGTTCGAGCTTGACGGTGATTTCGGTGATGATGCCGAGAAGCCCCTCCGACCCGATGAAGACACCTGTGAGGTCAAGTCCGGTGGTGCTCTTGATCGTGTCTCGCCCAGTGCGAATCACTTCGCCGTTCGCGAGCACGACCTCCAGACCGACCACATAGTCACGGGTGACGCCGTACTTTACACAGCACAATCCTCCGGCGTTGGTGGCGACGTTTCCGCCGATGCTCGACATGTTCAACGATGCAGGGTCAGGTGGGTAGTACAAGCCCTTCTCTGCGACCGCTGCCTTCAGATCGCTGTTGATCACCCCGGGCTGCACTCGGGCCATGCGGTTGACCTCGTCGATCTCCAGCACCTCGTTCATCTTGTGCACAGACAGGATCATGCACCCGTCGATCGCATTGGCAGCTCCGGTGAGTCCGGTACCCGCGCCGCGGGGAACGATGATGGCGTTCGCAGCGATAGCTGCCTCTACCGCGGCCACCACCTCGTCGGTCGAACGCGGGCTCACCAAAACGGTTGCCACCCCAGCCTTCTCGAAGGTGGCGCGGTCTTGGGAGTACGCAGCGACGACGTCGGGGTCGGCCTGAATTCGTTGCTCGGGCAGGCGTTGGGTCAGCTCGTGCAACAGGTCCGGCACTCAGGAATCCTCTAGGTCGATGCGGGTCCATGCCCCAACGAAGATGGGGGTCCCAGGGGTGAGGCTAACCGGCGTACCCGGTTTGAGCGCTTCGGCCGAATCCGCCAGAAAGGTGCCATTGGTCGAGTCGAGGTCGGTAACGGTCCAGCCATGGGCTCCGCGGTGCAGCCGGCAGTGGCTCGATGAAACGGCCGGGTCGGTTGCGTCGTCAGCAAAGGTGTTCGCGAGGTCGATCTCGGGGAACGTGCCCCGACTCTCCGAGTGCCGTCCGACCAAGATGTCGGTGGGCGGAAGTTCGATCCGAACTGGATCCGGAAGATCGGCAGGAGGATCTACCCCGGCAAAACCCATGCGGGCAAAGAACGACAAGTCGATACTGATGACCGCCAGAGTCAACGGCACCTCTGCCTGGCGAACCTCCGCCGCCGCACTGGCCACCGCGTTCTCGTCGGGCAAGGTTCCAGTCAGGAAGTCGTATCCGCAGTTCTCACAGAAAACATCGCCTGCCGCATACGACTCGCCGCAGTTAGGACAGGTGGCCGCAGCCTCCTCCAGACCTCCCCCGGCTTGGGGTTCGGGAGCAGCACTAGGGGCGTCGGTCATCGCGACACCACAGACCGAGCAATAGTCGTCCCATTCAGATTCGTGACCAACGGGGCACGTCGCCACCTACTCGCCCTTTCGCTCCACTCGGACGGTACGCGTCGAGCGCACGTCGAGCGCCATGGCGTCGGCCGCTTCGACTGAGCGCTTCAAACGAACCGTTCCGGTCTCGGCGTCGTCTACCTCGACGACCTTGCGCAGGAGAGCCACCGTGCCTTCGTTACCGGCCTCGTGGGCGATCTGCACCGCGCGACCCAACTTGAGAGTGGCCTCCCTCTCGTCGCCGGACTGCCGAGCGGCAAGGCCGGTCGCGATTGCGTCGGCGAGCTCAGCTTGGCCGGTGTAGTGCGCCACCTCTCGGTTGATGCGGGTGGAGAGCGCGTCGTCATTGGTCCACACCGCACGGACCAGAGCGACCGGTTGGGCCTCGCCATTCACAGCGAGCATGACCCGAGCCGCGAGGCGTTCATCGCCAACTCCGCCGGTGGGGATCTTGATCCGGACGTGATAGTCGCGGGTCTCGCCATCGCCCCAAGAGCCCAATGGGTAATCAGCCGATAGCGCGTCGACCGCCTCGGCCTTGTCGGTCATCTCTTCGAGCGTCGGCGCAACCTGGCGCACGAACTGGATCGTCGACCCCTTCGGCGTCCACAAGCGGAGCGCGACGTTGGTGACCTGCTTCGCCATGGTTTGTTCGGTCAGCTTGCGAAACTCGGCTTCCATTTCGGATGGATGGGGAATGATGTCGGTCGTGCCAAGCAATGCGTTCGAGATCTTACGTAATTCGTCGGGTTCCCAGTTGGTACCCAAACCTCGACAGTCGCATTCAAAGACTCCGACGCTGTCGGCGATCGCCGCATCGAGCTCCCACGGCTTTTCGTGCTCGTTGCGACCGTCGGTCAACAAAATCACGTGAGCGATCGCATCTTGATGGCCATCGATGAGCGACCGGGCGCCGCGCAGCCAGGAACCGATCGCGGTACCGCCATCTGCATAAATGCGGGACGCAGCTTCCTTTGCCTCGGCACGAGTCTGTGGCGACATCTCGACCAGGCGACCGTAGGGCGGGTAGAGCGCCTTGGCCTCGTGGTTTCCAGCGATTACGCCAAACAGCACGCCGTCTCGAAGCGAATCGAGGGTGGCGACGAGTGCTCGCCTCGCGGACTCGATCTTGGCGCCACCTTGTTCGTTCATCGAACCCGAGACGTCGACGGCGATCACTTCGATCACTTCGGCCGCTTGCTTTACCGCTGCCGTGCCACCCTCGACTGCGGTCACCGTTACGACGGCATCGATCACGTCACCGCCGTCGGGCAGATACTCATTTTGGAACACTTGAGCTTCGAACTGAGTCAACGCTTTTCTCCATTTTCCATTGGAGCCACCATGGACCAAACCATCATGACAAATCCCCTACGCCGAGGTCACCAATCACCACGGTCGTGTTGTCGTGTCCCCCGCGTTCGAGCGCGAACGCCACTAATCCTTCGGCAAGTTGAGCGGGGTCATTCAGCGACAGCTCAGAAATCTTCGCCGCCACATCGGACTCTTCGGGCACGTACTTCCACAGGCCGTCACTGCAAACCAGCAGACGCCCACCCGGGTCATGCTCGGCCTGTTGAACGGTTGGTGTGGCGTCAAGCGAATCTGCGCCGAGCCATCGCGTGATCGATTGCGCCCGGGGGTCCCCGTGCGCCTCGTCTTTGGTGAGAAGCCCCTCGGCCACCTGCTCGCGCCACCAGACGTCGTCGACGGTCAATTGCGTCGCATCGTCGCCGTGCAGCCAATACGCTCGACTGTCGCCGAGCCAAGCCGTCCAGGTGCGGACGACGCCGTCGGGGCTCGAGCGCACCACGGTGGCGACGTAGGTCGCTGCGCCCGGGTTCTGCTCGCCGACCTCGGCCTCGTGGGCCGCCGCCGTCTGGGCGGCGGCAGTCGCGCGGACGAGGGCGGCTTCGATATCGGTGTCGCCAGATTCAAGAGATGCAACGAGCGAGTCGCGAGCAGCGGTTGCGGCCGCGAGCGAAACGTCTTCAGGCTTGGTCGTCGTCGACACCCCATCGCACACGATTGCGACCAGCGCGTCGCCAACCCGCCCAATAGCCATCGCATCCTCGTTGGTGCTGTGGCGCAACCCGCGGTCGGTAACACCGGCGATTCCGGCGAGAGTGTCGGTGAGGTGATCTCGCTCACCGGGCTGCTTGCGTCCGCACACGCTGCAATATCCCTCGAAGATTTCGCTGAAATCAGCACCGCAGTCGACACACGGCGGACCGGTGATCGCCCCCACTTCGCCGTCGAGGGAGGCACCGCATGCTTCGCACCACTGCGCCCCAGGCGCTGCGGGCTCGCCACAGGTTGGGCACGATGACGGTGTCAGGACGGTCTCCTCGGCGCTCACAGTAGCGAAGGCACTCGAATTGCGTTGGCTTTGTCGATCCAGGCGAAGCGTTCTTCGGCGGTCTCGACCACTCGCCCCATGTCTCGATACGCCTGCTCGAGGCTCTTACGAAGACCGTTCTCGGTTAGCGGATGCCCGAACACGGTCGTTTCTGCGTCTGGAGGCAAGGCACCGCTCGCCACCGCGGCATGCGCTTGCTCGAGCACTTCGATCGCGAGGGTCGAGCGTTCGGCGTTGTCGATACGAGCTATCTCCACCGTGCGAGCCGCTGCCGCGAGGTTCTCCGACGACGGCATTCCGACGTCTTGGCTAGTCGCCGCGAGCACTCGGGCAGAGGCCACCTGCGCATCGTTGAACGCTGCGGAACTTGCCGGCACCGCACCGAAAGCCTTTACGGCACCGAGGCGATCGCCGGCCGATGCTCGGCAACGAGCGAGCCCGAACGCTCCCGATACGAAGCTTGGATCGACCGCGATTACTTCGGCGTAGAGCTCGGCCGCTCGTGGATACTCCCCAGCGAGCTCGGCCGCAAGCGCGACCGCCAGTTTCGGGGCGAGTTCCCCGGGGAGTTCGGTCCATACCTGGCTGAACCCCTCTGCCGCGTTGACGGCGTCTCCTGCGCGAAGCGCGGCGAGCGCTCGATACCACCGCACTCGCCAGTCCCAGGGGTCAACGTGTTCGACGGCCCGAAGGACATCTGAGGGGTCCTGACCCAGTTCGATGAACTCGAGCGCACGTCGCAATCGAACTTCTGGCGAGTCGGGGGCTGAGCCGGCACGAATTGCCTCGTCGATCAAGGTGATCGTCCCAGCCGCAGAAATTTCGGGAAGGTCGACCAAGAAGGCAGAACCTTCGGCTTCGCTGTTTACCTTCGGTAGCGGCAGCGCGCGCCAATCAGCCTCGACCACCGAATCGTCGTTCAGCATCACCGAGGCCAGGCGGTCGCCACCGAAGTGCGCGCTCGTCGTGGGGTGAGGAGAGTTCTCGCTGACAGCAACGACTTCGCGCAAAACACCGAGGAGTTGTTCTGCCATCTGATCGGCGTTCTGGAACCGGTCATCTGGGTGTTCGGCGGTGGCCTTCAACAGGAACCGGTAGTAGGACTCCCACTGGTTGAACAGTGGCTCGTCGGCGGGAGTTGGGAGCGCGTATTGATACGTGCCGGTGTGGAAGACGAAATTGAGGGTCATTACCGCAAGCGTTCGACCGACCGTGTAGAGGTCTGAAGCCACCGATGGCCCCATTGATGCCACTTCTGGACCCTGAAACCCTTGGGTTCCGAAGATGGCCGCGCTGTGATCGTCAGCCAGCATCACACCGCCTACATCGATGAGCTTGACCGAGTCACCGACCGCCATCATGTTCGCTGGCTTTAGGTCGTTGTAGACCAAGCCCAGCTCGTGCAGATAGCCAATAGCCGGGAGTACGCCGAGCACATACGCGATGGCCTCGGCGAGGGGCAGTGGGTTCGGGACTCCACCGGTCGCAATCCGTCGAGCTTTGAGTTTGGCATTGAGGGATTCGCCGCCGACGTACTCCATCACGATGTAGCCGGCGCCCTTCCACGTGACGAAGTTGTAAATGTTGACGATGCTGCCGTGCTCGATTCGGGCGAGGAACTGTCGTTCAGCCACCGCGGATGCAACCGCGTCGGGGTCGTCTTCGTTCAACAGCCCCTTGAGTACAACCCAGCGGTTCGAAACTGCGGTGTCTTGCCCGAGATAGATCCAGCCCATGCCACCGTGGGCCACCGGCCCGAGGATTCGGTACTGTCCGCTGACCATTTCGCCAGCGATCAACTGCGGCATGTTGGTGTGAAAGTTGAATGGGGTACGGCAGTGCCCACAGAATCCGGTGATTCGCCCTGGTTCGCCGTCTTGACCTCGACCGACCGGTTGGCCACACACTGCGCAGAATCGTTCGTCTTCGGGCTTTTCGCCGAGCACGGCTTGGATCTGTGCGGCATCCATTACCGCGTTGGCTGGGTCACCAACGGTCGTTGGAGCGATTCGAACCAACCCGGCGCCGAGCTCCGTTCTGGCCGACGCTGTACTGCGGGTTCGACGGGTCGAACCGCTCGCCGTGCTGGCGACCCGAGAAGAAATTCGGGGCGCCGTTGGAACCGCGATCGTTGCGGCGGCAGTGCCATCGAGTGGCGCGGTGACCGAACCGGAGCCGCCGGAGGTAGTGCTCGGCTCGGTTGGTTGCAGCCCGCAAGTATTGCAGTAGCCGTCAGCAGCGATTGTGCCTGAGCACGTTTGATCGCTACATGCCTGGCCCGTCGGCGTTGATTCTGGGACTGGCGGAGTTGGGGCTTCGCGGCGGGTCCCGCGTTCCCGCTCGTGCCGGACACGGCCGGGCGGTGGCGGAATCGCTCCGCCGCCCGGCGGACCGGAAGAAGGTGTGCCTGTCGGTGGTGGCGGCGAAGCCGCGGGAGCGCTGGGCGCTGTCGTGGCGGGAGCGGCCGCGCTCGGCGTCCCTGCGTAGCCGCAGGTGTTGCAGTATCCGTCCGCCAAAATCTGGCCACCGCATCCGATCCGGGTGCACGCACTCATGGCGCCACTTTAGGAGACTCCCGACAGCCGGGCGGAGAACTTGGCGATCAAGTCGCGGGCCTTCTCGAGGTCGGTCGGGCTGGTGAACAGTTCCTCGTGCGCTGCGTCTCCGAGCTCTTGAACCGACTCGTCGAGATCGGGCATCATCACCGCCTTTGAGCGATACGCACGAAGCAAACCGCGAAGCTCGTTTCGATCCTCAATCGCCGTCGAGTTCGTGTCGTACGCGTTTTGCAGCTGGACCTCCAACCGCTTCGCCATGTCGTGCCAGCGATCGATCTCCCGGCGTCGGTCCTGCCACGGCCCATCGACATCGGCCAGTTGCGCTGCCCGGTGCGCCAAGCCATTCGGGCCGTCGATCACCGCCGTCGAAGGAACCCGCCGTAACGTCGTGGTGGGCGCGATCTTCGCCTCCGATTCAGAGAATGCAGCTGCAGCACGCGCGCGCAATACGCGAAGGCCAGCCAAGATCGACGTCATGGCATCGATGTCCTCGTCGATGTTGCCGTGGGCCCGTTCGAGATTTCCGGCAGCCCGAGCAGCATCTTCGATCAATTCATCCAACGTCTCCCCAACGTTTGCCGCAAGGCCGAGCGGGTCGTCGGAGACCGACGACTTCACCGCATCGAGCCGCTGACGGGCCCGGCGTACTTCGGGGACGGTCATCTTCAATCGTTGCGCGATCCCTTCGGCGCGAGCCATCGTGACTCCGCCCGCGCTGATGCGCGGCATCAGATCGCGCCACACGGCATCGACCTCGGCGACCACGTCTCGCACCGGCGTAGACACCACCCGGAATATGTGGGTCAGGGTCTCCAAGGTGACGAGCACGACCTGACTGTCGTAGTCGACGTCGACGAGCCGGGCGCTGACGAAGTCGGGGAGGTCCTGCGGTATCTCGGACCGGCGGAGTTCAAGCACCGGCCCCTCGAAGATCGTGGTAAGGCGGTCGCCTTTGGACTTCCCGAAGATCCCCCGGTCCTTCGTCAGCCGCTCTGCCTCATCCAGCAGGCTTCCGAGTTCTCGCAGCCAACCCCAAAGGAATGGTGCGTGCGAAAGGACGATGTTCGTCTTCGAACCTGTGCGGCCGGCCATTTCCCCGGCTGCCAGCAGCCGGTATGTGGCATGCTCGTCGAGCTCATAGAGCTCGGACGCCCACCGTTGTTCGATCTCGCGATAGTGCCGGATCTGTTGATTGGCCTTTGCTACCTGCACAACGTGATGGTACGTCACTGACGCGGCACACTCGTGTCTCCTACGATGTGGACTAGTGACTCAAGCCCGCTTCTCCGTGGAACGCTTGCAGACCACTCCGGCGAGGCTACGGACGTGGTCTGTAGTGCTCTCCTTCCTGCTCGGAATTTCCGCAATTCTCAGCGTGCTCGCGGCGCAAGATCTGAATCGATCCGCAGCCGAACTTCGCGACAACACCGGTCCGGTAGCGATCGAAACACAGGGACTGGTTGCAAGCATTGCCGAAGCCGATGCGGCGAGCACCTCGGTGTTCTTGTCCGGCATCGATGGCGGCACCGAGGACCTCCAGCAGCGCGGCCTCTACGAGCGGGCGATCAATCGGGCACCACGGCAGATCGAGAGCGTTAGTTCCCGACTCCCGGTCGATGATCCTGCCCATCAGCCCCTGCAAACCGCAGGCGCGCAACTCACTGGTTACGCCGGCACGGTCGAGCGAGCGCGGGTGCTCAACAATCAGGGCCTTGGTGAGCAGGCGCAGGCGGAACTGCGCGAAGCCCTACTTCTCGCCGGCGGGGAAGGCGGAATGCTCGAGAACGTGGGGCTGGTAAATGCCCAGAACCAAGCCCGTCTCGAGACCGGAGTTGAAGCATCGACCACGCTGGTCTTCGCCGCTGCGGTCGCGCTCGCCGTAACCATCCTCGCCCTGTTGTTCGCACAATTTCGCTTGCGCCAGCTCACCAAGCGGGCGTTCAACCCTGGCCTAGTCGGTGCGACGATCGCGGCGGTCGCCGCCCTGGCGTGGATTGGCCTCTCGACCGGGACCATGGTCGTCGACCTCAACCGCGCGGCTACCGATGGTTTCGACTCGATCGAACTTGTTGGCGCGCTGCAAACCGAAGCCTTTGCCTTCCGGACCAACGAGTCGCTCGCGATCATCGGCGCACAAGACTTTTCCCAAATGGACCGCAACGAGTCATTGGCCGTAGTGAGCGGGCTACTGAACGAAGTCAATCTCGCTGCAGACTCGTTGCGAGAACAGTCGGCGTTCAACCTGCTCGAGACCCGCTGGGATCGATACGTGGAAACGAGCGACGCCATCGACCAGCAACTCGGCCTTGGCAACGGACCCGCTGCGCGAGCACTAGCTATCGAAGCGAGCAACGATGACTTCAACGGGTTCAACACCACGCTCGAAGCGATCCTCTTGAGCAACCGTGACCAGTTCGATCTCGGCGTGCAAAGCGCGAACGAGCGTCTTCGGTTCCTGACCATCGCCATGGTGTTGCTGCCACTACTCGGCGCAGCTCTCGTTCTGGCCGGCTATCAACCTCGAATCAATGAGTACTGGTAGGTGATGACCCAATGACCTCACGACGAAGTTCACGTCGATCATTCCTCGCCACCAGCGGCGCCTTTGGCGCGACGATGCTGGCTGGATGCGCAGCGGTGAGCACAACCACCGAGCGAGCGCTGACCAACACCAGCGGGTTACGCATCATCAATTGGGCCGAATACATCGACCCTGACTCCGTGGTGTCCGCCGCGAACGCCCTTGGTTTCAGCATCGATTACCGCGAGGACTACACCGACAACGTCACGGGGCTCGCTGAGATTATCGAGCCGGCTCTCGGCGCTACCGGCTCAACGCAAGAGTTCGACATGATCGTGCCCACCAATTGGCTCGCCGCGCGAATGATCAACGACGGCTGGGTCGAAGCACTGCCGCTCGAAGAGATCCCCAACCACGTCAACCTCGATCCCGCCTTTCTCACCAACGAATGGGACCGGGGGTCTCGCTTTCAAATGCCGTGGCAAGCGGGCATCACCGGTATTGCCTATGACCCCGAGCGGATCGGCGACGACATCACATCGGTCGAGACGTTGTTCGATCGGGCATTTCAGGGACGCGTCGGGCTCGTCGGAGAGATGCGGGAGGCGGTGGGACTCGCGATGTTGGCCAATGGCGACGACCCCTCCAATCCGACACCCCAGAGTGCCCGAGCGGGGCTCCAACGCATCAGGGGCCTGGTGGAGCAAGGGCAGTTCGGCTTCATCGTTTTCGATGATTTTGTCGGACGGCTGCAAGCGGGAGAACTCGACGCCACGATGGCGTGGTCGGGCCAAGCCGCCGCGCTGGCGTTGGAGGATCCGCGCTTTCGTTACGTGATCCCCGACGAGGGCGGCATCTCGTGGTTCGACACGATGGTCATACCCAGGGGTGCACCGAACTTCACCAACGCAGCTCGTTGGATGAACTGGGCTTACGACCCTGTCAACGCCGCCGCGATCTCCGAATTCAATCTCTACGTTTGCCCTGTCCTTGGCACCCAAGACCTCCTTCGTTCCGGTGTCAGCGGACTCTCCGCCGAAACAGCGTTGCGCTGGGCCGAACTTGCGGAAAATCCACTGATCTTTCCGGACGCAGAAACCCGAAACCGCCTATTCACTTGGGGCACCCTCAACCTCGAAGACGAACTCGAGATCGAAGCGGGTTTCGACGAACTCTTCCTGTTCTTCGACGACAACCTCCAATTCGTCGGCTAGCCATGGGACAGTTGAGGTCAGACCCCAGGCGTCCCCGGTGGGTTAGCTTCGCCTCGTGGACTGCGGTTGTGAGCCCTTCGGAGGCATCTCGATGCACGATTTTGATGAGCATATGGACGACGTTGCGGATGCGATCGTCGACTATGTGAAGAAGCGGACGCGCCTCGATCCGATTCCGCTGAACTACCCCAAGACCGCCGAAGAACTCGACACGCTTTGCGGCGAGACCATCACGCCCAACGGCCTCGGCGGCGAGCGAGCGCTTGCACTCTTCGCCGAACATTTGGAACCAGCTTCGCTATCGGTTGACTACACCAAGTACCTGTCGTTCGTCCCGGCCGCCCCCACCGAAGCGTCAGTGCTCTTCGACGTCGCCGCGAGCGCGGCATCCATCTATGGCGGTTCTTGGCTTGAAGGGGCCGGGGCGATCTGGGCCGAGAACGAGGCCCTCGAATGGATTCGCTCGCTCACCGGGATGCCCTCTGGCTCCGGTGGGGTCTTCGTGCCGGGCGGAACCGTCGGGAATCTGTCAGCGTTGGTGGCTGCCCGAGTGGCGGCCCAGAATCGCGACGGCGACGATCGACCCACCCGCTATGCGATCATCGCCTCAAAGGAATCTCACAGCTCGATCAAGGCAGCGGCACTGGTCATGGACTGCGACGTGCTCCTAGCCGACACCGACGATCAGCGGCGGATGACGGGCGAGTCGGTAGCCGCGCTTCTTGACGAGCACGAATCACGGGTGTGTGCCGTCGCTGCCACTTCTGGGACCACAAACCTCGGAATCATCGACGACCTCCGTTCGATCGGCGAAGTATGCCGTAACCGGAACGTGTGGTTCCACGTCGACGGCGCCTACGGCGGAGCAGCGTTAGCGTCGACTCGGACCCACGGATTATTCGACGGCCTGGAACTCGCGGACTCGTTCATCGTCGATCCGCACAAATGGCTCTTCGCTCCGTTCGACTGTTGCGCACTCCTGTATCGAGACCCCGACCGTGCTCGAGATGCGCATATGCAGTCGGCCGGATACCTCGCGTTCCTCGATAGCTACGGTGACTGGAACCCATCGGATTTCGCGATTCAGCTGACCCGGCGAGTGCGCGGCCTTCCCTTCTGGTTCAGCTTGGCCACCTACGGCACCAATGCATACGGCTCCGCCGTCGACATCACGCTCGACCTTGCCGCCGAAGCAGCCCGCCAGATTGAGGCTGCACCGCATCTCGAACTTGCTCACGAGCCATCTTTGTCGATCGTCGCCTTCAAACGGCCCGGTTGGGATGCTGCGCAGTATCAAGCGTGGACGGAACAAGCGATGGAGAGCGGACTCGCTTTTGTCACCCCGTCTCGCCTCGATGGTGAGCCGATGTACCGCTTCTGCTTCGTCAACCCTCGTACTACGGCGAGCGAGATCACCGAAATCATCGAAGCCCTGGCCTGATATCGCCCAGGCAACCGGTGACTGGCCGATAGATTTCATAGATGACCATCAAGACCTACGCCATGTCGTTCATGTCGCGCTGGCAGTCGGCGGTTCTTTCCGCCGTGCGGGGCGACGGCGAGGAGGGTGAGGAACTCGCAACCGAGCATCCGATTATGGAGGCGAGCTGCGATGCGTGCGAGGTCATGGAGGCACGTATGGCCGAGGGCTCGAACCCGCTCGATTTCGCGGCCGATATTTCGAAGGTCGACCTCCTGAGTTCGTGCGCGCAGATGTACGTCGGGTTGGCCGCCGCGAAAATCACCGGCAACGACGAGCGCGCCCGTGAGATCGAAAACGAACTGCAGTACTCGGTGTGCGACCCGCTCTGGGCCAAAGCCCTGCTCGAGTTTGAGAAAGCCGAGACCACCATCCCGTACCGCCACTACAAGTCGATCGACGACTTTGTGTTGCCGTTGGAGCCAACGACGAGCGACACGACGGGCGCCTTGAAGATTGCCTTCGTCGCCGACTGGGCGACGGGTACTGCGCTTGCCAAGAACGTCATGCGTTGCATCGGAGATCAGGCGCCCGACCTTGTGATCCACCTCGGTGACGTCTACTACTCGGGCACCAAAGACGAGATGCGCGATCACTTTCTCGACATCGTGCGCGAGTACTTGCCTGCCGAGACCAGGGTCTTCAACCTCGCGGGCAACCACGACCTCTACGCGGGCGGTGAGGGCTATTACTGGCTGCTCGACGAACTCGGCCAGCCCGCAAGCTACTTCTGCCTACGCAACGAACATTGGCAGGTCCTCGCCATCGGCGCTCCCCCTGAGGTAGGCGACCCCATGGCATCGCAGTACAAGGTGCCTCCGGTCGATCCCAAAGAGGCCGAGTGGCATCGCCACAAGATCGGCACCGCCGAGGGACGCAAGACGATCATGTTGTCGCACTACCAACTCTTCACCGCGTCGGGGAACATCGCCCGCACACCCGAGAATTTGCCGATGGCGGTGAACCCGATCTTCTTCGATGAGTTCAGTGAGCACCTCGGCGGTATCGACGCTTGGCTATGGGGCCACGAGCACAACCTCGCTGCCTTCGATCCATACATCGGCCTAGAGCGCGGTCGTTGCATCGGCTCTGGCGCCATGCCTGTCGAATTGATGTGGAAGCCCTACGAGACGCTCGACAATCTGGCCTTGCCCGACGGGGTCGACGGACCACCGGTGATGGATCCAGCGTGTCGCCTCGGTGACGACGGAGACCACTACCACCATGCCTTTGCCGTCCTCGAAATGAATGGAGAAGACGGTTCGATGGTTTATTACCAAGTGCCCGGCGTTGATGGAGACGCCGAGGAAATTTTCAGGGAGAACATCTGATGGGTGACCACTACGACATTGTCTGCGTCGGCGCGGGAGGCGGAGGTCTGACTTCAGCCTTTGAGGCCCAGCGGCGAGGGGCAAAGGTTGCCATGTTGGAAAAGCACAAAATCGGCGGTGAGTGCACCCACTCGGGCTGCGTGCCATCGAAGGCGCTGATCGATGTGGCCAAGGCGTATCACGCGATCGAGACCGCCCCGAAGCACGGTCTCCATGAGATCGACGTTGCCAGCGGGTTCGATTTCGCCCGAGCGATGGAACATGTGAAGAGCATCGTCGACGGCGTGTATGCCCATGAACAGCCGGAGCGATTCCACAAGGTCGGCATCGATACCTACATCCACGACAGCGGCGCCAAGTTCCTCGATGCCAACACCGTGCAGATCGGCGACGACACGATCACCGGCGACAACTTCATCATCACTACCGGCTCTGGCCCTCGCCTGCTCCCGACCGAGGGCGACCAACCGGTCGAGTTCTTGAACAACGAGAACTTCTGGGACATCCGCGAACTCCCCGAGACAATCGCCTTCCTCGGAGGCGGCGTGATCTCCGCCGAACTTGGCCAGTCGTTGGCTCGGTTCGGTTCGAAGGTCACGATCATCGACCGTGGCGATCGGATACTTCGCTCGGTCGATCCCGAGATCGCTGGCTACCTCATCGAACAATTCGAGGAGCAGGGCATTGAGATGATCACGAACGCTGACGCAACGGTCTGTTCCACCGATGCCGACGGCAAAATCTGCATCGACTTGCAGGTCGGGCCAGAGGGCGAGAAGGTCGCCGAGAAGCTCACGGTCGACCACTTTTTCGTCGCCATCGGACGCGTTCCCAACACCAAGGGCCTCGACCTCGAAGCCGCTGGCGTTGAGTACACCCGCCACGGGATCACCGTCGACGAGCACCATCAGACATCTGTGCCGCACATCTACGCGATCGGCGATGTCGCTACCCGCGAGAAGTTCAGCCACGTCGCGAACTTCCAAGGCGAGCGAGTCGTGCGAAACATTCTCGACGGCGGCGACCGCAAGATGGACCTCCACCCACTTCCGTGGGCCATCTTCACCCAGCCTGAGATCGGCCACGTCGGCATGACCGAAGCCGAAGCCGGCGAAGCCCATGGCGAATCGATTCAGACCTTCAAGGTCGACGCTGCCACCGACCGCTTCATAACCGACACCAAGGTCGGCGGGTTCATCAAGGTCGTGATGGACGCCGACAACACCCTCCTCGGCGCCACCGGTGTGGGCGCTCAGGCTGGCGAATGGATTCAGATTCTGACGCTGCCGATCCGACTCGGCCTCAAGTCCGAAGACATCGCCGACACGATCTTCTCCTACCCCACCTACGCCGAGGTCGTGAAGAAGTCGGCGTCGCGCTTCCTGCGCACCAAGCTCTAGAAGATTTGTACGTAATTTCAGACCTCTACGGTCAGTTTTTACGTACAGATCTCTTGTAGAGGCGACTTTTTCATGGTCAAGAGAATTGTCTTTGACGAGCGGGGTTATCTGGTCCCCTTTGGAGTGTTCGATCCACACAAGCATCACTCGGGGTTACTGGTCGCCGAATACGTTCAGCAGAATGCGGCGGCGTGGGCTGGTACACGCGTTTTGGAACTTGGGACTGGCTGTGGGGTGATCGCCGGCGCGCTCTACGACGCTGGTGCAGACGTCGTAGCCACCGATGTCTCGCGCTTCGCGGTCGAGACCGCTGCTGGCAACCTGGTTAGTACCACCGTCGACGTGCGACGTGGCGATCTCTTCGATCCCGTTCGCGGCGAGCGGTTCGACGCGATCGTGATGAACCCGCCCTATGAGATCGGTTGGAGCCTGCGACCTCGATACCGCTCCCCCGACCTTCTCGAACGTATCGCTGCCGAGTGGCGCAGATTCGCCGATCGACTCGTCCTCGCATTTCCGACCGACAGCGCGGAAATACTCGATGAGGTTGGGTTGGACCTTCACCTCGTAGATCGTCTGGAGTCGGGCGGTCGCGAGCTCGGGATCTTCTCGCACCCGGCGCCATAGAACTCTCAAGTCGGCCCGCCCTCATTCCGATTATTTGGAAAGCCCCGTAGTGGCTTGAAAGACGGAACGATATGAGCGGGATCGACATACTCTTCAACACCCACGTTGGAGCACTTACCGAAGGTCAGTTGCAACTGCAAGCGCTGATCGAAGCCGCCAGCGTGACCTTTGACGAACTTGGACGCCTAGGCCAGATCTCTCCAACCGCTGCTTCCTAGCGAACTAGGTTGCGATGGCGCCGCCGATGACGGTGGCGTCGGGGCCGTCGCCTTCGTAGAAGACGAGGCTTTGACCCGGGGCGATGCGATCGCGGGGTTCAGTCCACACCACTCGTTCACCTTGAACATCGGCAAGGAGCGCTGTGCCGTGGGCGCTGGCTTGCACTCGGGCCTGACCGGTAAACGGCTCGGTTGCCCATACCGGTTGCATGAACGTGGTTTCGTCGACCCGCAGCGACTTGCGCGGCCCGATGGTCACAATCGATTCTCGCAGGTTCACCTCGGTAACGAAGTGTGGCTCGGACATGCCCGAAACGTTTAGCCCTTTGCGTTGGCCGATGGTGACCAGCTCGGTCGCTGGGACAGTCCCCACCTGGTCGCCCGCCTCGGTGACAATGACCCCTGGGGACAGGCCCCCTCGGGCGTCGAGGAACGCTTCTCGTCCACCCTCTTTGGTGATGAAGCAGACGTCTTGGCTGTCGGGCTTTGCGGCGGTGAGCAGCCCTCGCTTCTGTGCCTCGGAACGAAGGTCGGGCTTGTGCCAGCCGCCCACGGGTAGCAACAGACGCGACAGCACGTCTTGGCCGAGCATATGCAGCACGTAGCTCTGGTCCTTGAGAGGGTCGATGCTGCGCTGCATGCGGAAGGTTCCCTCGGCCAGCTCGGCCACGCGTGCGTAGTGACCGGTCGCGATCTTGTCGAAGCCGAGCACCGAGGCTCGTTCGAAGAAGATGTCGAACTTGATGTGGCGGTTGCATTCGATGCACGGGTTCGGTGTGCCCCCGGTGCGATGGGTGTCGACGAATGGCGCCACGACGTGCTCGTTGAACTCGTCGCCGAAGTTGAAGACGTGATGCTCAATGTCGAGCTGTTGGGCGACCCAGCGGGCGTCATCGACGTCGGAGACCGAGCAACACCCCGAGTCTGACTCGCCGCCCCACAGCTTCATCGTCACGCCAACCACGTCGTACCCCGCATCGACGAGCAGTGCTGCGGCGACCGAGGAGTCGACACCGCCGGACATGCCGACGAGTACCCGTTCACTCATGATGTTGCTCCCGCGAGCTGCGCAACCGCCTGGGGAACGATCCGTAGCGCGGTGTCGATCTCCTCGTCGGTCGTCGACCAGCCCAACGACAGGCGCAGTGGCGCACAGCCCGTCGTATCGAGATCCATGGCCGACAACACATGCGACGCACCCTGGGCTCCACTCGCACACGACGACGCCGCAGAGCACGCGATGTCTTGTTGGTCGAGAAGAAAGAGCAGCGGCTCGCTCTTCACGCCGGGCACGAGCAAATGTACGATCCCAGGAACGCGCTTTTCTCGTGGGACGGTCGGTCGCAATCCCTCGATCGACCCCATCAATCCGCTGAGCAGCCGTTCAGCGAGCCGGTCGATTCGAGCCAGACGTTCTTCGCGATCATCCATCGCCGCCTGGACCGCTGCAGCAAATCCGACGATGCCCGCGACGTTCTGTGTGCCGGCGCGGTGGTCACGCTCCTGGCCGCCACCGACCAACATGGGTGCGGGCATCGAACCCTCACGAGCGGCGACCGCGCCGACCCCTTGTGGACCACCGAGCTTGTGTCCCGTGACGGACAACATGTCGATACCTTGCGTGGTCTCGGAGAGATCGAGCCACGGCAACGCCTGTACCGCGTCGGAGTGCACGAGCGCATTCGGGGCTACTGCGTGCACGGCGCCGGCGATGTCGTTGACGGGTTGGATGACGCCGAGTTCGTTGTTGATGGCCATGACCGAGACGACCTCGGTGGCGTCGCTGACGTGTGTCATAACGGCCGCCACAGTGACGACGCCATCGGCATCTGCCTCGGCGATCTTGGCGCCCTGACGCTCAGCCGGTTCGAGAACCGCGGGGTGTTCGGTCGCGCCGACTACGACCGTCCCCGGTGCGTGGCCGCGCCCGATCGCGAGGTTGTCGGACTCGGTCCCCCCGCCGGTGAAGACGATCTCGCCGCGCGCGAAGCCCGTGGCCGAGCCAATCACGGCGCGAGCATCGTCGAGCGCTTGGCGGGCGCGACGTCCTCGACGATGCGAAGCCGTCGGGTTCGCATGGCGCTCGGTAAACCACGGCATCATGGCGTCGAGCGCTTCAGGGCGAAGCGGCGAGGACGCGGCGTGATCGAGGTACGCAGACACCTCTTCAGGCTAGAACCAACTGCATTTTCTTGCGCTACGCCGCGGCCTATTCGATCGCGAGTTCAGCGAGGCCGCCTTCGCGAGCCTGATGGGCTGCCATCACCACGACGAGGTAGGGCTCGGGGGGTAAGCCATACAGCGCAGAGTCGTGCCCGAGGGCATCAGCGACGTTGGCCGCGAGCTGTCCGCCGAGATGCAGGCGGGCTGGCTGGGACAACGTGGCGACCCGAAGGAGGAACGACCGAATGATTCGCTCCTGGTCTGGGCGGAGCTTGCTCACGTCTAATCCAGCCACGATCTCTTCGGTTCCCATGGGCGGGGTGAAAGGCACGGCCGGATAGTGCGGCGGTGACTTTGGGTCTCGAATCACGTAGGTGCCGGCGGCGATGTCGCCGAGCCGTTGGGAGCGGTTGGTCACCAAGGCGGTAACAAGCGCCACCGATCCAAAGCTTGCGAGAATGTCGATGATCTGGAAGATCGAACGAATGAAGGATTCGCGGAATCCAATTGGACCTGCTTCGAGCGTGACCACACGCACCCCGGCGACCCACTTGCCGATCGTGCGCCCGCGCCAGAACGTCTCGGCGATCACCGGATAGCCGAAGACCAACAAAAAGCCGCCGATGAGCGAGAGGATCAGCCCCGGTGTACCGCCTATGGCATCGAACAGTCCGAAGGCGAGAGAACCTGCGGCTAAAAACACGGCGATATCGATTCCTCGGGCAAGGGCTCGGTAGCCAACCCCGGCCGTCTCGAGGTCGAGAACGACCCCTTGAGGCGTGACGATGCCTCGGCCAGCATTAACCGTTGCCGTCACTGCGAGACGTTTCGTGTGCTCATTTCACCCACGGTAGACCGACTACTCTGGTCGATGTGCGCACTATCGACAGCTACGTACTCCAGCACACCGAGGAGTGGCTCCGTCTAGAGGAACTCGTCAACCGCTCACAACAGCGTGCCGCGAGGCTCACGGGCGAGGAACTGGACGAGTTGTTGTTCCGATACCAGCGCGTCTCGGCCCACCTATCTCACGTCCGAAGCACGTTTCAGGACCCGCTGGTCACCGCTCGCCTCACCCGAATCATCGCTGGCGCCCGCGCGGTCATCTATGGAAACCAAGCGAAGAGTTCAGGGGCGATTCGAACCTTCTTTTCGTCGATCTTCCCCGCCGCGGTGTGGAGTTCGCGCCGGTTCATCTTCGTGTCGGCCCTGGCTTTCATCATCCCAGCGGTCGTCGTCGCCGTTTGGCTGGTGAACTCACCCGCCGCAATCGAAGCTGCAGCACCCGAAGCACTTCGAGAAGCGTTTATTCAGGAAGAATTCGAGGCCTACTACTCGTCGGCTCCGGCGGCGGAGTTCTCGACTCAAGTTCTGGTCAACAACATTCAGGTCTCCTTCTTGGCATTCGTTGCTGGCATCGCCTGGGGAGTACCCACACTGCTCGTGCTGGCGTTCAACGGCGGTGGCGTGCTCGGCGTCGCGGCAGGCCTTTTTCACGATGCGGGAGAGGCGCCGAGATTCTGGGGGCTCATTCTTCCGCATGGCCTTCTGGAGATCACGGCGATCATGGTCGCGGGCGGTGCCGGTCTACGAATGGGCTGGTCGTTAATCGTTCCCGGAGACAGGACCCGCGCACAATCGCTCGTCGCGGAAACCCAGCGGTCCGTGTCGATCATCATTGGGCTCGTGATCGTCTTCATCATCGCCGGCCTCATCGAAGGCTTCGTCACCCCCTCGCCATTAGAGACCTGGGTCAGGGTGATGATCGGTGCCACCGCGTTCATTGCGTTCTGGGCCTACATAATCGGCCTCGGACCAACAGCAATTCGCCGCGGCTACACCGGCTCGATAGCTGACGACCTGAAACACCGGGACACGCTCACCGCGGCGAACACAATTCCTCAACCCTGAGAGGCGCTCGCTTCGGCGAGGCGCTGTTCGCACGGCGTAGATTCATCGATCTGCACAACCCATCCTTCATGGGCAAGATCGACCGCTTAGTCGATGTGATTACGGTCGATGAAGGCCGCCCCGAAGGACGACCAAGCAAGCTAATTATGGGAGCCACCGAAGCCGGACTCACCCAGCAACAGCGCAACGAACTAATGCGACTCACCGACCAAATCGCTACCGAAGCCAATGAACTTAGAGACGCCCGTACCGGCGACTGAGTCCACCACCGACGTGGTTGTCAGAAGATCCGTAAAGAATCACTTGCTATTGGGATGCCCCCGATGGCTTCAATCTGTACCACGGGCTCAAGGACTCCAGCCTGAGGTATCTCGTTGGCTCGACATCGTCGGCATGTGCGAAGCAATCCTGCTCCCCCATCAAGACCTACATCTGGTTCGGTACTTCACCGCGATCGTGAAACGCGATGCCCAGGCCTCGGGACGCCAGACCACCTACCTTGATGCCCTCGTCGCTACTGGCGGTATCGAGATTCACAAAGGCTTTTACCAAGTCTCAAACGCCAAGATGAAATGTCACCAATGCGGCGACGAACAGGCACGGTGCCCGAGCTGCAAGGCCCGCTATCAACGGTTCGAGGAAAAGCAGAGTGATGTGAACATGGCCCTACACCTTCTCGCTGACGCCGAAGATGATCGCTACGACACAGCCATGCTTATCACTGGGGATAGTGACCTGGTACCGGCGATCGCTCTGGTCAAGCAACGCTTTCCCGCCAAGAACGTGGTTGCGGCCTTCCCACCGAAACGGTCAGGCAAACACATAGCAGCAGTTGCAGATGCTGCGCTCAAGATCGAACCAAAACACTGCCGCCAGAACCGTCTTCCCCCCATCGTGATGACATCGTCGGGAGTGGAACTACATGCCCCAGAAGGCTGGCTACCTGACGTTCAGCCCTGAATGTCAGTATCGAACGCGAGACTGTGCAGATGAGTAAAGACATAGAAATCACAGGCGACCCTAAGACTGGTCGATGGAAAGCAAAGTACAAGGGCAAGACCCACCGCTACCCCAAAACAGCACGCCCGAAGAAGGGTGAGGAAGTTCCTCAAGCGGTCTTGGACTGGGCTGCCACGGTCTTTGTTGATCAAGAGCTAGGCAAGCGCTTCCGCTGAGGCTCTATCGCTTCGGTCCGTTGCGTTGAGAGCAAGCGAATGAAGTGTCTGGAAATGGGATAGTCAAACGACCGCTATTCTCCATCGAATGGTTGGTTTCATTGCGGCGGAAACGGTCCTGGCTGCGCTAACTGGAGGGCTTCTTGCTCTTCTCGGTGCGTTGCTGAGTTGGTTGGTGAATAGATCAGGTGACAAGCGAAGGCTTGATGCTGAAGATGAGCGACGTTGGATGAAAGATCGGCGCTCTCTATACGCCCGCTACCTAAGTCTGATCGAGCAGCTCGATCGAGAGGCTGGCAGTATTGCTTGCTTCCTCCCCCATGACTCTGAAGCTCCCGCTATGAGCGAGAAAGACGAAGCGCTCATCCGGGAGATGAGTCACGAATGGCTCGCTCTCTGGGATGATGACGTCCAGCCCGCTCTGAGCGAGATGGAACTCATGGCAAAGCCGAAGCTGGCAGACCTCGCAGCAAGAGCTGCTCATGCGATTCTTGCGGCAGTCCCGCAGACCAAAATTGTTGGTGTCGGCAATGGGGAGGACATCGTCACGCCAAGCGACTACGGCAGATATTGGCAGACCGCAAAGCGAGTACGTCCCGTGATCGAGGCCATGCGAAATGAGATGCGTTCGGAGCTTGAACTCCACGCGGTGATGAACAAAGCGCCGACAGATCCCGACTGGCCTTGGATCGGCTGACTGGACTACCGAACTCAGCAGACGAGCCGCCGAAAAGGTGGGTTATGTAAAGAGTCGCCAGGTGACCTCACTCCTCCACCGATGACCTCGACCACTTCTGTTTCCCGGCCCCAAGGGAGACGAATGGTCCATCCCAGCTGGCGACCTCGTATCCGTCATTGCCGACAAAGGCATCGCAATCGATCTCACCGACTCTGACCAGACAGAGTCCGCCCAAATGTCTACCTAGCAAGGCGACATCGTTGAGGTGCTAAACACTGTGGCCGAACTAAAGCGACAGACAGGACGTCTGTCTGGACAGAACGAACAACCGCTGCTTGGCGCAGAAGCAAATCGTTTTCCGTGGGGGAGGACGATTCACTGAAAGAGCAGTTCGAAAGCGAAAGGGCACCTTTCTTCTTAGTGCTGGTTCGTGAGGTCGTTCAGCTGCTTCTCGACCAGGAGGTGGTGGCCTCGTAGAGCCACGGTTCACGCCGCCTGAAATTGTGGACGGGTGGAAAAGCAAGAATGTACCGACCTCACCCAGCAACGCTAAGCCGCCAAATGTTGATTATTCGGCCGTGGCGTCCTGGTCGCGTTGGCTAACCAGCGTTCGAGCAAGTTCGAGCATCGAGTTGTAGCCGTCGAGCTCGTCAGGCAAGCGATCAGCTAGTGCGGCCTGATGACCTCGCAGCGTTTCTTCGTCGCCTCTGGAGGCGGGCCCTGTGAGCGCACTAGCCGCACCGAGCTGGGTGACGCCGTCGAGACTCGATTGCACCAGAGGCATGAATGCCTCCATCGGTACACCAATTTCGGCTGTAATTCGTTCGACCTGGCCCAGCAAGGCCACCATATGGTTGGAGCCGATGGCGGCTGCTGCGTGGTAGAGCCGTCGATCTCCGTCATCGATTTCGAACCATTTGCCGCTCAACGATTCGGCCAGCTGACTCGCAAGTGGATCACCGGCAACCGCGAACCACGAATCTCGGAGGGCAACGGCACCAGTGTCGGGGTCTGACATTGCGACGAGCGGATGCATTCCTGCTGCTCGATGGCCGCCAAGAACATCGATTCCACGGGCGCCGGAGAGGTGCAGCACGACTGCAGGTCCAGGTGAGATCGCTGCGGCCACGTCCCCAATCGCCTTGTCCGGAGTCGCCACGACCACCAGGTCGACGTCTTGGGCGGCGTCGGCCACATCGTCGCCGCGTCCGAGTGTTTCCTTCCACTCCCAGCCGATCCCGACCATGGCCGCCCCGAGCGATTTTCCTGCATGGCCGCCGCCAACGAGCGTAAACACACCGGTCATGCGAGGCACGATAGCAGGCTCTGCAGAGAGGCCCGGCCGCCTACCCGGCTCACAACATCGCACTCACAAACGACCGCGAGCTTTGACCTCGAGGTAATGGTCCATGAGGCGGGCGGCGAGTTTGCCGGGGACGGCATCGACCACGGTTGCACCGGCACGGCGCAGGTTGGCGATAGCTCGTTGGCGTTCAGCGAGCGATGCGCGAGCCGCAGCGTGGCGGTGCGCTTGCTCCGGGTTGGCCGGCGCCTCGGTTGCCCAACGCTCTATCTCGGGATCTCGCACCGCAGCCACGACCACGAGATGGCTCTTCGTCAGCAGCGGTAAGGCGGGCAGCAGGAACTCCGCCATGGTTTGTTCAACCAGTTCGGTGTGGATCACCAACATGGTTCGGCGAGAGAACCGCAGCAACGTCTCGGTGAAGGCCCCTCGGTAGTCGCTTTCGGCGAGCTCTGGCTCAATGTCGAACATGGCGTTGATGACACGGCTGAGCTGGGTGGAACGTGACGATGCCGCAACGGAGGCCCGAACTTTTGTATCGAACACGAGAAGCCCGGTGCGGTCCCCCAGCCCGGTTGCCACGGTGGTCAGGGCCATGATCGCATCCATGGCGTGCTCGGCCCTCGGGGCCTCACCAACTTGGGCAGCCATCAAACGTCCGTTGTCTAAGACGTTGATCACGGTCTGGTTCCGCTCGGTGCGATACGTCCGCACGATCATCCGGTTGGCGCGGGCGGTGGCCGCCCAGTCGACGCGGCGAAACTCGTCGTCGATGGTGAAATCTCGCAGCTGCTCGAACTCACTACCGCCGCCTCGACGCCGTGCCGAACGGGTGCCGAGTTCCAATCGACTACGCCGCAGGCGAAGCTCCGCTTCGGCGCGGCTGGGGAATCGAGGAAACACACGGAGGTTCTCGGGAGCCCATCTGGTCTGTTGGCGTCCGGCGAACCCCAAGGGCCCCAGCGTGCGCACGACCAACTCGGCGACTTCGAACCGGCCGCGTCGTTGCGGTTCGAGTTCGGTTTCAACCGTTGCGGTGTTCCCGGCTTTCAGCCGTAACATGGCCCGCCGATCCCGTGCTGATAGCGAAGGGGCGATGCCATCGGAGAAGCCGATCGAGGTCGCCCGGGGCGACGCGTTGTGAACGAGCCACGAGATAGTGCCCGTCCGTCCGAGCGTCACCGAGTTTGGCAGGTTCCGGGTCAAACTGATCTGGGACGGCGGGACACTCAAGACCCAGTCCGCCAGCCACACCAATGACACGATCAACCCAACACCAACGAGGGCAACCCACGGCGCACTGTCGAAGAGCAAGATCGCAGGCGAAAGCAACGCGGCGAACAACGCGAGTCGGGGTTGGATGATCATCTTCGGGAACTGCGCCTAGCGCGGAACCGGGACCGATTCGAGCAAGCCATCGAGGACGATGTCCGCAGTGACCCCTTCGAGTTCGGCTTCGGGTTGCACTTGGAGGCGATGTCGCAGACCCGGTTTCGCGACCCGCTTGATGTCGTCTGGAGTTACGAAACTTCGTCCCGCCATCCATGCCCACGCCTTGGATAGGCCGAGCATTGCTACTCCCCCGCGCGGCGACACCCCAAGGTCGACTACCGGAGAGGTTCGGGTGGCTCGGACGATATCGGTGATGTAGCCCATGATGGAGTCCTCTACCTGCACCGCCCGTACCTCGGCCCTGGCTCGAGCCAAGTCCGCTGGCGTCGCCACCGCACGAACGCCATTGGCGGCGACCTCATGGAGGCTTAGCCCGCCATGATGGCGAGCGAGGATCGTCTGCTCCGCGTCGCGTTCGGGATAGCCGACGTAGATCTTGGCGAGGAAGCGATCGAGTTGCGCTTCGGGAAGTGGGTAGGTGCCTTCGTATTCGACGGGGTTTTGGGTGGCGATCACCATGAACGGGTCCGGTAGCTGGCGAGCCTCGCCGGCGACCGTCGTCTGGCGTTCTTCCATGACTTCGAGAAGCGCTGCTTGCGTCTTTGGCGGGGTTCGGTTGATCTCGTCAGCCAGAAGAAGGTTGGTGAAAATCGGGCCTTTCCGGAAGTTGAACTCGCCCGTCGATTGCTCGTACATGAGCTGGCCGGTGATATCTGACGGCATCAGGTCGGGGGTGAACTGAATACGGTTCATCTCGACCGTCAACGTGGACGCAACGGTCTTCACGAGCAAAGTCTTGGCCACCCCCGGCACGCCCTCCAAGAGCACGTGCCCATCGGCGAGAAGTGCCGCCAGGAACCCAGCGAGCACACCTTGCTGGCCCACGATGACCTTGCCGACCTCCTCACGGATGCTCGAAACCATCGCTGCGCCAGCGCTCGGTGCTGGCGTAGTCGGGGCGCTCCCCGCAACGGGCGCACTCGGGGCAGCCGCCGTCGGTGGCAGCGGGGCCGCCGGTGGCGACACCGGTGGAGTGGAGATACTCGGTGACGATGGCTCCGGGTTCGGATCCATCGGTGGAGGAGGCGTGTCTGTCATGGCATGTCCTTTCGCGTCTGCGACGCGTTTTGGGCGCTGCTTTCGGCCTTGCGCTCAGTGAAGGCGTCACTCGTGGCGAGCACGGCGACGCCGCCGCGCTCCATCCGAGATCTGGCGTTCACCAATTCTTGTGCGGTTTCGACGAGACGGTCGTCATTCATCTCGCCAGTTCCTTCGAGCAGGTCGATCAGCTCATCGTTCCCGGCAAGCGCCTTCACGAGTTCCGGGGTTGGGGTATTGGCTGGGAGGCCGACCCGCCGGGCAATATCGGCCCGTAGATCAGCCCGCAAGATGTTTGCGCTTCGAGCGGGAGCGTCTTGCACTCGGCCGTACGAGCGTCCAACGGCCTCCACGAAGCTCGAACTAGGCAACTCGATGGGCAGCGGCTCCTCGATCGGTGAACCGAGTCGACGTCCGCGAGCGATGGCGTACAACAGCAGCGAAACGGCGAGCGCGATGATCGTGGCGATCACCGAGCGAGGGATCAGGTCCAACAAACCGCTGTCACCAGATCCGATCGGATTGCCGTCTTCGTCGATCGGTTGGCCCGACCCAAACGTGCTGGTCGACTCGGTCGGAACACCCTCGCCATCGCGGACAATTTCGCCATCCGCGTCGACCTCGAAGAAGACCGGTGCCCGGGAGAGGAAGCCCACCGTCGGCGCGTCCTCCAATTCGAAGAGACGGGCCGCGAACGCGCCGTTTTCAGCGTCGTCGAGTGCTCGATTCGTGAACGCCCCACTCGATCCGAGTCGGATGAGTTGCCCATCGCCGATCGAACGACTGACCATGAGCGAACCATCCTCGTCGCCGAAACACTGCGTGTCGCCGGCATCGGCCGTGACGCGTTGGTACTCGCGCGGTCGAACCTGTTGTACCGAGGCGAGTTGGGGAACCGTACACACACCCCGGTCGAGGATCGCATCTTCGTCGGGCTCGAACGCGCCACCTAGCGGCCCGCCATCGACCTCAACCGAGGTGATCAAAACGCCCCCGCGTTCGACCCATTCGAGCAGCGGCTCCCAATCGGGCTCGGGCGGAGCGGTTTGAATGTCTTGAAGGTTGATGGGCGGAAGGGGCTGGAACACCAGGAGTGCCACGTCGACGTCGTCGGGAGGCAAGCCGAGGTTTCGGATCGTCGAACCTCCGGTCTCCTCGATGAGCAGTCGAAGGGCAAGCAGACCATCGGGACCCGTACCGTCAGGATCACCTGGCCCGCCGACGATGCCGTCGTCTTGACCGACGAAGGCGATCACCAACACCATGGCCAAAACCACGAGACCGATGAGCAGAGTCACTGGCGTTCGCCCCGATGAGGTCGTGCCCGTCACGATGAGCCAACGCTTTGGAGACGGGCGAGCAAGGCATCAACGTCGCCCATGTCTTGTTCGGTGATCGGAAGGTCGCTGTAGAACGCCCGCTCGAAGGCAGCGGCACCGTGGTTGTACGTCGCCAGCAGTTCTGGTCGGCGTCTCTCGACCGCGGTAGCGAAGTCCCCCGTTGTCGCACCCGCTACCTCCCTCGCGATACGAGCGTCGATCAGACCGACGACGGCGAGTCGGAACCCGGCAATGACGGCCGGGCGCCAATCCCCCGCCGATCGATGCTCGCGAAGAAGCTGTTGCAGCTGGTTCGGTTCAACGACCTCGTCGAAGACGATGCGCGGGCCACCTTCATCGTCATCATCTTCAGAAGGTTCGCGTTCGGTGATGGCCTTGAAGATGGCAATAGCGAGAACCGCCACGGCCAAGGCGAGCAGGATTACGGCCAGCGTGGTTCCTGCGGCACCACCACCCCCGCCAAAGATGGCCCCAAAGATCGCGCCGAGGAAGTCGCTGATGGTCTCGATCACGCGGTTGACCGAACGCTCGAAAAATCCTGGTTCGCGCGCGGCGATGAATTCGCTACGTCCGAGGATCTCGTCGGCGAGTTCATTGGCCTCTTCGTTCGTCACCTCAGCCATCGGAAGCCCCCACGATCCGCGATGCCCGCTTGGGGAACACGCGCCCCATAGCTACCTCTAGATCGATACCTTCCTTGCGAACCCGGAGGTCGAGGTACAGCACAAGCGCCGAGGACGCCGTGAAGGCCACAACCACCGTTGTGGCGAGTAAGTCGAAGACGCCGCTGATGATCCACGCAGGAATCGGTATGACGGTGACGCCAAGGAGGGTCGGCAAGGATCGCAATACGAAGCGAATGACCTGGCCGCCGACGCCCACCAAGACGAAGACGATGAGGCAGGCGAAGAAGCGTGGCGCTGTCAGTGCGAGGCTGCGCGACATCGACTGGCGTACGCCTCCGCGTTCAGCTCCGAGAATCGGCGCGGTCACCATCAAAAACACCCCAGCGACGATCCCACCAACCCCTACGGAGAAGGCCCCGGCGATCAACTCCACGAGGTGGATGAGGAGCCATAGGACGGCCAAGATCGGTGATCGCTTGACCGACCAAACCAGCAGATCACTCGTGAGGGGTGCGGACTGCTCGAACCAACTGGCGAGCAACTTGCCGTAGATCGCCCCGACCACGAACACCGCCAGGGAGTCAGCCAAGAGTGTTCCCACCGCCGATATCACCCCGGCGGTGGAATCGAAGCTGGTGATAAGGATGTCGATCAGTTGATCGGGGCGAGCGTCGCGCAAACCCGAGCCCGGCAACAGCACGGCGATGAGCCGAAGCGGCAACAAGACGACGAAAGCGACGCCCAAGAGGGTGGCCGGTTGGGTGCGCAGGAACGTAAATGCCTCGTCGATAATCGCGAGCGGTGTGCGCTCAAGAAGAGGCGGAAGCTCAGCTTCGGTGGGGATCCTTGGCGGACGGCCGGGGCCCGCACTGGATTGTGCTCCGGTCACCGGGCCATTCTTAGTCGGTGCACGAGTCACCGCAAGAGATACCCCCACCCGTTTCCGAAGACAGCCTCTCCCCGTGGGGGCCATCGCGCTATGGCGATAGCTTCGCCGACGTCTACGACGATTGGTATGACGACATCAGCGACGCCCACGCAACCGCGGAGTTCGTCGCCGGGTTCGGCGAGGGACAGAAGGTGCTCGAGTTGGGGATTGGAACAGGCCGCTTGGCGCGACCTCTTCTGGAGGATGGTCACCACGTTGTTGGTGTCGACGCATCTATGAAGATGCTCGAACAGTTCGTCAGCCCGGTGGAGTCAGTGGCCGTGGGAGCGGACATGGCGGTTCTTCCGTTCCGTCCCGGAGTCTTCGACACGGTTCTGGTCGCGACGAACACCCTGTTCAACCTCGCCGATGAGGATGCACAACGAATATGTCTTCTCGAATGCAGGCGAGCGCTACGTCGTGGCGGTCGACTGATCGTGGAGGCGATGGTGCCGGGAGACCCTGACCCCAGCTTGGATCGTCTCGTCACTACCCGCTCGCTCGGAGTCGACAATGCCGTCCTCACGGCAACCATCCGCGATCACGACCGACAAGAGATCACCGGACAGCACATCGAGATTCGCGAGACCGGTATGCGTCTACGGCCGTGGAAAGTGCACTACCTCACGCTGGCGCAACTGGACGAACTCGCAAACGAGGCCGACCTCCGCCTCGGCGACCGATGGGCGGACTGGGCCCAGGCTCCACTCGAACCCGACTCCCCCAACGCGATCTCGGTCTACGTCGCGATCTGAGCCGTTCGCTATGCAACCCGCAGGGTTGCCGCTCACTAACCGAGTTGCTCGGTCGAGCTCGTGAAAGCGAACTCGGTGCTCGGTCACATGTGTTGCCATGAACCGACCGTAACCTGAACTCATGGTGGCGATAACCGTGGAGATCGAACTTGATGCACCGCCGGAGGTGGTGTGGTCCGATGTACGCAACGTCGCGAACCATGTCGAGTGGATGCACGACGCCGAATCGATCTGGTTTACCTCGGCCGAGCGCGAGGGCGTGGGCACGACCTTCGAGTGCGAAACCAAGGTCGGGCCGCTGCAGCTGACCGACGTCATGGAGATCACCGAGTGGGTCGATAACGAGACCATGGGCGTACGTCACTCCGGCGTCGTCACCGGGGTCGGCGCGTTCTCCCTCTCCCCTATCTCCGGCGAGCGCACGCTGTTCCGGTGGGCCGAAGAACTCACCTTTCCGTGGTGGCTCGGCGGCCCGGTCGGCGAGCCGTTCGGTTCGATCATTTTGAAGCTGATCTGGAAACGGAACCTGCAGAACTTGTCGAAGCGGTTCGCCAGAGGCGCGATCGTCAACTAGCCAGGAGCGTCCTTCGCAAGTTGTGAGCCCTCAGGCGAACAACTTGGTTAGTGAGCGCAGCGAACGGCGCGAACGGCGACTAGCCGAAGAGCGGATTCATCCAGGTCGACGCTGCGACGAAGCTCAAACCGAGCATCACGATGCCAGCCGCGATCGTTGCTCCGAAGCGTGCCTTCGAGTCTTTGATCAGCGGTTGATCCCCCGCATTGAAGCCGTAGTAGAGCACACCGAGCGCCAGGCCGACGAGGAAGCCACCCAGGTGGCCACCGAGGCTGACCCCTCCTCGGAAGCTGAACAAGATGTTGATGACGATCAGGAACCCGAGGCCGGTGTCGAACAGGCCGATACCGCGACTGCGAAAGAAGAGCACGGTGAAGCCAATCAAGCCAAACACCGCACCCGATGCACCAACGGTTGGAGCCGTGGGCGAGAGCAGGAGCGCTCCGAGGCTGCCACCGATTAGCGATACGAAATAGACGGCGATGTAGTCACGCTCACCGAGGCCGCGTTCGAGCTGCTGGCCCAGCTGCCACAGCAGATACATGTTGAAGCCAATGTGGATGAGCCCTGAATGCAGGAAGCCACCGCTAAAGACCCGCCACAGTTCGAACTCCTCGGCGATCGGCGGACCCCACGTGCCAAAATCCCTCGCCGCGTCGATACCGATGCTGTTCACGGTGGCACCGAGTGCCACGATCGACAGAACCCAGATAGCGGCGTTGATGCCGACGAGCGCACGGGTGACGATGCTGCGCCCGCCCGGCAGATTGCGCGTGTTGTAGACCTTCTGCTTGTTCTGGGTCGTGCACTCTGGGCAGTGGAACCCCACCGACGCCTGGTGCATGCACGACGAGCAGATCTGACGGTCGCACCGCTGACAGGTCACCCCCGCCGCACGGTCGGGATGCCGGTAACAAACCTCAGGGGTGACAGCGTCTTGTGGACCGGTAGCGCTCATACATTCCTCAAGCGCTCAAACTACCGTTTCCATTCCGCCTTGATGTGCATGTCTTTGCGCTCCCTTACCTAGCGCCCAAGACGCGTACTTGCGGGGCGGACGGCCCCGCCCAGCTTCCGCCGCCACCGGCGCCCAGGCTGCGTGCCGCTTGAACGCCTCCCAGAGGGACGAAATGCGCAGCTGCGAGCAAGCAAAATGGCGAAGCCGCTTGCTTTGCAGCAAGCCTGCGTGCCGCTTGAACGCCTCCCAGAGGGACAAAAGGTGTAGTTGCGTTGATGTCGGGAAATCGGCCCCAACCGCCGCATCCGGCGCAAAGCCTCCGTGGCGTCTGAACGGCCCCCGGAGAGGAGTGATCATTGGTAGGCCGTTTCGCCAAAATCGCGGCGGAGCCGCTGGCGAAAAAGGCCTACCAATACTCTTCGAAGTGGATATTGCCTGGTTGGCCGCGGCGGTCGATGGTGAAGCCTCGTTCGACGAGCAGTTCGATCACGCCGGTGGTCTCCGGGAAGGCCATCTCGCCGTCTTCCTCTTCAGGCAAGCCGATCATGGCAGGGTTGCCACAGAGGAACGCGTGGGTGTTGCTCGGATCGAGCGGAGCGCCCAACGCTTCTTCGATGTCTCCGTCTCGGATGAGATCTTGCAGGTAGCGCTTCGGAACGTCGGCTTCGCGGGTGGGCATCGGCAGGTAGTGATAGTTCGGAAATCGCTGCTCGAGTTGGCGGTGTGCTTCGAGATAGCCCAGGTCTTGCCAGTTGCGTACGGTCACCGTCGACACGATCGGTCCTGTGTGTCCCTTGCGGAGCAGCTCTACCACCATCGAATTGTGGGGCGCTTCGCCGGTTCCGGTGGCGAACAAGACGACGGCCGTTTCGGGGTTATCCACGGCATGCAGCGTGTACCGTCCCGCGACCTTTGGCCCGAGGTAGATACGGTCACCGACCTTCTTCGTGGCTAGGCGTGGAGTGAGGGCGGAGACGTGTTCGTTGTCAGCAGGGACCAACACTATGTAGAACTCGAGCTCCTCGGTGTCTGGCGGTGCCAAGTAGCCCGACGTTTCAAACATCGAGTGTGAAATCGAGTACGACCGTCGAATCAGCTTGTGCCACTTGTCGTCGATGCCAGGGTCCGCGTAGTTATCGACGCGGTCTTCCCAGAACCCGAGTCCGAGTGAGGCGTACTGACCCGGCTGATGCGACGTATCGCCCACGTCGGGACGCACGCGCAGCACCCAGAGGTCGGAGTGACGCTGTTCGAACGCGGTGATGGTCGCGTTGTAGTGCTCCTCGCGCAGTTCGCTGATCGCCCCTTCGTGACGCACTCGCCGGCGCACGACAGACGGAAGCTCGATTGGTTCAAGGTTGGGGAAGCATGCCTCGGCGAGAAGCGTGGCCACCTGCCATGAATCGGCGTTGGGGATGTCGCCGCCGTCTTCGGGCATACCGCCAAACCACAGCCGACCGCTACCGATCGCCGAGGGAGTCGCCGGAATGTCGACCAGGCTCGGCGTGCAACGCTCGGAGGCGAACACGATGTGGTCGAATTCAAGATCTGGGGTCCGACGGTCGTTGAAGTACGCGAGCGGGAACTTGTCTACCAGCCCAATTTCGTCGGGAACAGATCGATAGAGGACCGTTAGGCGACGCTCTTGTTCGAGGCGACGCATCATCATGTCGGCCGACGGAGCGAGTTGTGCGGGGTCGAGCCCACCAGCGGCTAAGACGACGCCAGCGCCCGCTGCGGTCGCCTCGGCGGCAAGTTCTACCGCGTGATTGGTGTATCCGACGATCAATATGTCGTCGTCTCGCAGACCGCCGGGCAGCGTGTCGACCGTGATCTTCTCCGAGGTTGGGAAGCCGGTCGGCGGCTGCCAGTCGGGGTTGCGATACCGAGTAGCGACCAGGCATGCGGTCGACCGATAGACGCGCTGATCGGTCTGTACCGACAGAACGTCGTCGACGAAATCGATGCCCGTGACCTGCTCGTTGTAGCCGACCTCGATCTGGTTTTCGGCAATGAGGTCCGGGAAGGCGATCGCCTCGCCGGGAGGAACGATCACTCGAACACGGGTGAGCCCGGCCTCCAACATCGACATGGCGACCGACAAACCACCAGCGGTCCCGCTGATAACAATCAGGTCATAGTCAACATTGTTCTCGTTATCCGGCAGTTCCATACTCAAGGTCTAGTGCCAGCGATGTCGCGGATCCATTTGGAATCCTCCTCTGGCACTGACCACTGGAATCTTCGCGATGGGTTTATTGTTCGTAGACTGGAGATGATGAAGCAATCGCCCGTCGCCGCCGCTGCAAACGACTCCTCGCCAACCGAGGACTTGGTCGACGCGGCTGCCATTGAAGCGGAGGTCGCCAAGGTCATCGCGGCGGTGCGGCCTGCGGTGCAAGCCGATAAAGGCGACATCGAGTTGATCTCCGTCGATGTCGAGACCGGCATCGTCGAGGTGGAGCTCAAAGGGGCCTGCACGAGCTGCCCCGCCTCGTCGCAGACCCTCAAAGCGGGCGTGGAGCGGATCATGAAAGATCGCGTGCCTTCCATCACCGAGGTGGTCAATGTCGGCCAGGTGTTCTACTCCGACGGAACTCCGGTGACGTTGTGATCACCTACCTGTTGGCCCATCAGGGTGGCTGGGACGAGATCCTGCTCGTGGCTGGCCCCATCGCACTGCTCGCGGGCCTGCTGCGGTTTGCCAACAAGCGCGCCGACGAGCTTGCTGAGGCTGAAGCGAACCAACCTGAAAAGGCTTCCTAGATCGAGCTCAGTCGACAGGTGTTTCGGTGATCCTCGCGCCAAGCGATGCGAGATCTCCGGCGAGGTTCGGGTAGCCGCGTGCGACGTGTCCTTCGTCGGCCATTCGCGTCTGCCCCTCTGCCCCAAGCGCCGCCACAATGAGCGCAGCACCTGCGCGAATATCGTGGCTCACCACCTCGGCACCCGACAGATGATCGACTCCACGGATCACCGCATGGTTGCCGTCTGTGCGAATCTTCGCTCCCAGTTTCACCAGCTCGTCTACGTACTTGAAACGGCCAGCGAACAAGTTCTCGGTGACGATGCTGGTTCCGTCGGCGACGGTCAACATGGAGACGAGGAACGGTTTGTAGTCGGTGGCGACTCCGGGATACGGCAAAGTCGAGAGGTCGACAGCGTTGAGCCGTTTATTGGCCATTACCCAAATTCCGTCGCGATCTGGCGATGCCCGCAAACCCATCTCCCCCACCTTTTGACAGACCATGGTCATCTGGTCGTAGCGGGCCTCTTTGAGCAGGATCTCTCCGCCGGCTACACCAACAGCGGCCATGAAGGTGGCGGCCTGAATCCGGTCCGGGATCGTTCGATGGCTCACCGCTTCAAGCTCATCGACGCCCACGACCGTGACCGTGGAGGTACCAGAACCGGTGATCTTGGCGCCCATCTTGTTGAGTAACGACGCAAGGTCAGCGATCTCGGGTTCGGCAGCAGCATTCTCGATCGTGGTCACACCCTCGGCTCGAACCGCAGCCATCATGATGTTCTCGGTCGCTCCAACGCTAGGGAAACCGAGGCGGACGGTACCGCCCGTGAGTTTCTCTGCATGCCCGACCACACCGTCGGGGCCAGCCTCAAACGTGGCACCCAACGTTTCCAGGCCGGTCAAATGCATGTCGATTGGTCGGTGCCCGAAATCATCGCCCCCGGGAATCCCGAGCTCGACGTAGCCGTATCGTGCGAGCAAAGGTCCCAGCACCGCGGTTGAGGCACGCATCTGCTCGACGATTTCGAAAGGAGCTACCGGGTTGAGTTCACCGATCGTGATCTCGACCACGCCAGGGCGCCGGATCGTCGTTGCCCCCATCGATTCGAGGAGCTTGCACATCACCCCGACGTCGAAAATGTCGGGCACGTTGTAGATCGTGTGCGTCCCTGCCGCCAGAACGGTGGCGGCCATCAACTTGAGAACAGAGTTCTTTGCACCACTGATGACAACGGTGCCTTCGAGCGGCGCGCCCGACTCGATAATGAACTCGGTGGTGGAGTGTGCGGTCATCGGATGCCAGTATTACCCGAGTGACCACGCAGCGCAGGACACTGCACCTCGATGATCCTGCGTTGAACGCGCTGCGCCAGCCGTTCGACGGCGTCGTGCTTGAAGAAGCGGCCGACGAAAACCGATTCATACTTGCCGAAGGACCCTTCCGCTTCTACGAACGACGACTCGAGATCGCTCCCGGCACGGACGGTGACAGAACGCAGCGGACCGTGATCGAGACCACAACGTGGAAGCTCGACATCCCCGTGTTCTGGGTCATCGTGTGGTTCCCGTTCTGGTGGCACGTACGAGGCGGACAAGCCAACCCTGCCCCCTGGTGGGCACCCGGCGACCGGCTCGATGCTCGGGCTGGACGGGTGATTGGTTTGCTTGGTGTATTGGCAATCGTCAACGGATTTCTCGGGACGATCATCGGGCAGACCCTTACCTTCGCAGCCGACGAGTTCTGTACCGAGTTCGCCATCGAGGCGAACGGCCGCCGGGGCTGCATCGACCCCGACCATGACATCTCCGCCCGGGCCAACGTCTTCAGCTTCGTGCGAGTATCGATCTTTTTGTCGCTTCTGCTCACCGTCGCCGCCGACCGAGTCGGCCGCAAACGAGCGCTCGTCTTTGCGGTAGCAATTTCTTGTACGGCGACCTTCGCTGGAGCGTTCGCCCCGTCGCTCGATGCGCTCACGGCAAGCCAAGTGGTCGCCCGAGGGTTGGCGACGGGCGTATCGATTCTCATCGGCGTCTTCGCTGCAGAAGAGCTCCCCACCAAGTCTCGGGCGTACGGGGTCTCGATGCTGCTGTTGCTGGCCGGATTCGGATCAGGAATCGTTGTGTGGATCCTTCCCGCTGCAGATATCGCGGTGTGGGGATGGCGGCTCGTCTATGGAGCAGCAGCGCTCTTTATCCCGGTCGTCCTCTGGGTAGGAACCCAGCTCCCCACCTCCAGGCGGTTCGCGATCGTTGACCACCAGCGGCTGGCGACTTCTCTGGCGGAGCTGTTCTCCAATCCGACGCTTCGTAAGCGGCTGTTCCTCCTTGGCGTCGCGGCGATGCTCGGAGCGTTCTTTGCCAACCCGGCATCGCAATTCGACAACCAGTTCCTACGCGACGAACTCGGCTTCTCCGCCAGTCGCATATCTCTATTCACGGTTTTGACGAGCACCCCGGTCGGCATCGGTGTCATGGCCGGCGGCATTCTGGCGGACAAGATCGGACGACGCCCGATCGGTGCCTTCGGAACCGCGGTGGGGGCCTCGATGACCGTGTTGTCATTCTTCGCTGGACCGATCGCGATCTTCCCCATTCGAGCGATCGGCGTGATTCTTGGTGCGGGCTTCGCCGTGGCCGGCTTGGCGGTATACGGGCCGGAACTGTTTCCGACACGACTCCGATCGACGGCCAACGGCGTCATCACCGCCTTTGCCGTCGTGGGGACGGTCACCGGGCTACAGGTCGTCGGTCGCCTCGCTGAACGCTTCGATGCCTTTGGTCCGGCCCTCGCAATCGCCGCCATCGGTCCGGCGATTGTCGTCATCCTGATTCTGACCCTGTACCCGGAGACGGCCAACCGCACCTTGGAAGCCATCAACGACGAGCCGGACCTTGCGGGCGAGGACCCACCCGATAGCTAACCAGTTACCCTTGAGCCTGTGACGGTTCGATCCCGACGACGGGTCCTCACGCAGCTCGCCGCCCTCAGCGCTGGTGGCCTCGCAGCGTGCGGCGCGCCCGAAAACGGTCGACCCACGCTGGTGCAAGGCCCAGAGACCACCACGACATTGCCACGGTTCGGTCAAGTGCTCCGCGGGCCAGCCGAACTCGAACCCATCGGCGCCACCGACGTAGCCGACATCGATCCGACGGTCGACCGCTCCTTCGTCGCTTCCGCAACGCCGGAGGTGATCGACATATTCGATCAGCCGAACGGACAGCTCATCAATCAGATGGACAACCCCACCCCAACCGGTGGCCGTCTGGTGTTCCTCACCACGCAGAACGAGAGCGACTGGCACGAGGTACTGCTACCCATTCGCCCCAATGGTTCCGCTGGCTGGGTACGCAACACCGACGTCGATCTCGCGGTCCACAACTTCCGGATTCAGATCGACCTACAGGACTTCCGCTGCCGGGTCTTCGAACGAGGTGTACCGATCTTTGACACCGTTGCCGGTGTCGCATCAAACAACACGCCTACCCCAGGTGGCCTGTACTACCTGACCGAGCTCATCGCCCCTGAAGAGCCCGACACGGTCTACGGGTCGTTCGCCTACGGCCTGTCCGGATTCTCCGAAGTCTTCGAAACCTTCAACGGTGGGCCGGGTCAGCTCGGTATTCACGGAACGAACGACCCCGAAACATTGGGCACCGCGGTTTCCGCTGGCTGCATTCGTCTCCACAACGACGACGTCGCCCGCCTGGTGACCTACCTACCGCTCGGGGTGCCTGTCGACGTGCGAGCCTGAACGCTTAGCCGCCAGCGACTCCGTCGCCATTTTGGCGGCACGCGTTCAGGCCGCGCCTACTCACCTTCGGTGAGCGTTCAAGCGCCACGCAGGCTGGGCGCCCGGGGCGGCGCTTAGCCGACTAACGCTTAGCCGCCAACGAGGTATTGGCGGACGACTTGTACTACTTCGGCTTCGGCGGCGCCTTTTGGTGAGTGGTTGCCGTTGACCCACTCCATATACGTTCTGCCAGCGATCGTGGGGAGATGCTGCGAAAACTCTTCTTCGGTGCCGAACGGGTCTCGCTCTCCGGAGACGAACAGCGTTGGCACCTCGATGTCACTGAAGTGCTCGGTGCGCAGCTTCTCGGGTTTGCCTGGGGGATGCAGCGGATAGCTCAGCAGCACGAGGCCGCCGACGGCGAGGCCCTCGGCAGCCGCGACCGAACACGAGCGGCCGCCAAAGGATCGCCCACCGATGACGATGTCAGAAGTTGGTACCCCGAGCTCCTCGGCGAGGCCCTCCGCCGCCTCGACGATCTTCGTCACGGCACGAGGCACGCTGGTGGTTCCGAGCGTTAGGCGCTCCACACGAATCTCGGGCAACGCCTCTTCGAGCGCGACCAACGTCGAGTGGTCCCGGTCGGCGCTCGCACCCGGGGTGAGCAGTAGCGCCGACGGAGGCGTACCGAAGATCACCGGCTAGGCGAGCAGTAGGTCCCGAGCTCGGGTGAGCTCGGCGATGCGGTCGGCCGCGTCAGATTCTTGTGCGCCGTGATCTGGGTGGGCGCTGCGGAGCAATCGTCGGTAGCTACGTTGCACCGTCTTCGGGTCGACATCGTCCGCGGTATCGAGCTCGAGGATCTGGCGAGCCCACAACAGCGGGCTCGATGCCGTTGCATAGCGGCCCGAACGGAATTGCATCGCTACTTCGCGACCGACCAGATGATCGATCAGGCCGGGCCCGAGCGGACCGACCCATTCGAGGCCTCGCCGGAGAACATCGACAACCGCAGGGCGCCGCTCGATCGGAATCCGTTCGCACGCGTACACGGCGGCCAAAGCGGACTGGGCGGGCAAACCTTTGTGCATCTCCAGCTCGAAGCGAAGACCCTCGTCGCCAACGACGAGACGATGACTGCTTTGCGAGAGCCCGACGATGTCCTTCTGGAGACGATGACGTAGGCGAGGCTGGCCGATTTTGTCGCCTCGCTCCACTTCGTTTATTAGCGTCTTCATCTCCGCCAAGATGTCTCGATCGAGATCAGGCGCGAATCGTGCGATCACGGCGCCGAGCAGAAGCCCGCCTGGGCCCGGCGCAGGATCGGTGGGAAGGTCAAAGTCGCCGAGCGCTACTCGTCGCGTGGGGGCGATCGGACGCGAGTGCCACACGTCGAGGAAGGCGAGAGTCATTATCTTTCAGGGTACCGGGCGCATCGGGCGGTAATGAAGCCCTCCACCGAGCCGGCTCGACTGGATCAGACGACAGACCGCAGTTGCTCCACAAGCATCTCCGCTGCCTCGGTAACCGTCTCTTCGTCGCGGTCCTCGTCGGCGAGCGTATCGAGCATCCGACTCGCGGAAAGGCGGATGTTCGCCCAACTCTGACTGTCAAAGCCAAAGGGCGTCTTGATGTCGGCGAGCAACTCCGCTCGGTCGGCCATCGCCATCGTCGACTTTGCGTCGCCAGCGTTCTTTCGAAGTTTGCCCGCCAACCCGAGCACCTCCCCCAGGAAATCGTTAAGCTGGATCCCCTCCATGACCGTCTCGGCTTCACCGAGTTCGCTATCGATGGAAAGCTTTTCGGTCACCTTGTCGATGATGTCGTCCACATCATCCTCTTGGTCCTCGGCCACCTCAAGTTCCCCCTCGGCAGAGAACTGATGGGCAATTCCGGCGAGTCCGAGCGCGTCGACCAGGGCCTGTTGGGCGTCGGCTGGCCAGCCCTCCATGTCGTAGCTGACCTTGTCGACTTCAGGGTCAAGGATGGGTCCGTCCGCGGCCGCAGCCTGTTCGACGAGAGCGTCGACCCGATCCTCGTCGACCTCTCGGGTGATGAGCACCGCGCCTTGCCAGCCGTGGCTGATCCCCTCCCCCGTCAGCAATCCGTCGAGCATCCGACGAGCCTCAAAGGACCAGTCGTAGAGCTCGTAGGCCACTTGATCTTCGTCTTGCTCGCCGACCTCCTCAGGAGGGGTGGGCTTTTCCTCGACCAGTTCAACCCCACACTCGGGGCATTCCTGAACCTCTTCGACGTACTCACGCGCACATTGGAAGCAATACATGGTTGACATGACAGAGAAAGCTAGTCTCTCCGACAACAGTTAGGTAGACGCGGGAACTGCCGACAGATACATATCTGCCTGTTTGGCTTCCAAGGGAGGACCCATGTCGGAACGCACTAACCCCGATCGAAATCTGGCGCTCGAACTCGTTCGCGTCACCGAAGTCGCTGCACTCGCGGCCTCGCGCTTCATGGGACGGGGCGACAAAGAAGCCGCCGACGGTGCAGCCGTCGACGCCATGCGATCCCAACTCTCGGGCGTCGCCATGGAAGGCACTGTCATTATTGGCGAGGGCGAAAAGGACGAAGCGCCAATGCTCTTCAACGGCGAAGTCATCGGCAACGGCGAGCCGCCCAAGGTCGACATCGCCGTAGACCCAATCGATGGAACGACGCTCACCGCGCTCGGACGAGCGAACGCCCTCGCGGTGATCGCCGCATCCGAAGGCGGCTCGATGTTCGACCCCGGCCCGTGTGTGTACATGGAGAAGATCGCCGTCGGCCCCGATGCCGCCGGTGCCATCGATATCTTGCGCTCTCCGACGGAGAATCTGCACTCGATCGCCGAGGCGAAGAACCAGCCAGTGGAGAACCTCACCGCGGTGATCCTCGACCGTGACCGCCACCTCGAACTGATCAAAGAGGTCCGCGCTGCAGGCGCACGTATCCGATTGATCCCCGACGGCGACGTCGCAGGGGCCATCTCCACCGCATGGGCCGGTTCGGGAGCCGACGTGCTGCTCGGTATCGGCGGCACCCCCGAGGGTGTCGTATCGGCTGCCGCACTGCGTTGCATGGGCGGCGAACAGCAAGGCCTCCTGTGGCCACGAAGTGCCTCGGAGCGCAACGAAGCTATCGAAGCGGGCTACGACCTCAATCAAGTGCTGCACATCGACGACCTCGTCAGCTCCGACAACTGCTTCTTCGCCGCCACCGGCATCACCGACGGCGACCTACTCAAGGGCGTGCAGTTCGAGCGCGGAATCGCCAAGACCCAATCGCTCGTGATGCGCTCCCGCTCGGGAACTGTGCGCCTGATCGAAGGCCACCACCAACTCGCCAAGTATTCGCAGCTCTGACGTGAAGCCTTAGCCGCCAGCGACTGCGTCGCTATTTTGGCGGCACGGGTTCACGTCCAATCATTCGCCGCAATCACGCCTTCGCTTCGCTGTCAGGATGTTGGTGGGTCCTCCCGGCCCTGTTCGTGACTCGT
>CAZLWE010000018.1:5873-52331 GCA_964562985.1 uncultured Acidimicrobiales bacterium | reverse complement strand
ACCGGATCGGGCATTCATCGGCGCGTCCCGGGTTCACACTGGTAGTTATGTCGGCCCTTGAATCCCCCAGCGAGACCCCTGAGTTTCACGGCGACCTTGCGCTCGCTGCATTCAGCGACCGCGGACCCTGGCAGGTCGTACTCGAAGATGCGCGATGGCGGGAGAAGGTCCCCACGATTCGCTCCACCATTCAGCGCCAGATCCCGGGCTTGGTCCGCCCGACGCGCGTCCCAGCGGGTGGCCGACTCGTCGAGGTCGCTGGACGTCTCGGCAAGGCGGTGGCTCTCTGGTACGTGCTCGGTAAGCGCCAGGGCGCAACGGAAGAATTCAATGCGTCGACCGCCGACCTCTCCTTGCGGTTGCGCGAAGCCGCCGAGATCCTCGGCCCTACCTACATCAAGCTCGGCCAGATCATCTCGAGCGGCCAAGGCATCTTCCCAAAGGAACTTGTCGACGAGTTCATCAAGTGCCGCGATCAAGTTCCCGCCGAGCCATTCGAGACCGTACGCAAGGTCGTGGAGAGCGAACTCGGCTCCCGCATTGAAGACGTATTCAGCGAGTTCGATAGAGAACCCCTTGCCGCAGCATCGATCGCGCAAGTGCATCGTGCCGTTCTCGCCGACCACATCTCCCCCGGGGGTGGCGAAGAAGTCGTCGTCAAGGTCCAACGCCCAACCGTAAGCGAACTTGTCCATCAAGACCTCAAGGTGATGGCCTGGCTCGCACCATTCCTCATTGGTCGAATCCCTGTCGCCGCCCTGGCCAACCCGCCAGCACTCGTCGAGGTGTTCGCCGAGACCATCACCGAGGAACTCGACTTCCGGGTCGAAGCCGCCAACATGCTCGACGTGGCTATGTCGCTTCGTCAGCTCGGCCAGACCGCCTACGTCATCCCCCGCCCCCATCCGAAGCTGGTTACCCGTCGGCTGATGGTGATGGAGCGCCTAAGCGGATTCAACTTCGAAGACGTCGCTGGCATCGAAAGCGCCGGGGTCGACACCCACGAGATCGTCCGTACGTCCATGATCGGGTTCTTAGAAGGCGCCATGATCCACGGCGTATTCCATGGTGACCTCCACGGTGGCAACCTTTTCGTGCAGCCCGATGGACGCACCGCACTGTTCGACTTTGGAATCACCGGCCGCCTCACCGAAGCCAAGCGACAAGCCTTTCTTCGACTGCTGATGAGCGGAATGATCAGCGACGTCAAGGGCCAACTCGCAGCGATCCGAGATCTCGGAGCGCTACCACCCGATACCGACCTCGATGTCGTCTTTCACGACCTCGGGTTGGACCACGCCCCCAGCGACGTCACCGCTCTCACACCCGACCAGCTCATCGAAGAACTTCAGAAGTTCGTAAAGCTGCTCCTGGGATACGGCGCGAACCTCCCCAAAGAGCTCATGCTCTTCGTCAAGAACCTCATGTTCGTGGACGCAGCGATCGGCACGCTAGCCCCGGATCTCGACCTGTTTGGCGAGGTCACCCACATCGCCACCTACTTCGCCCAGACCCACGGCCAGCAATTGGCCTCCGAAATGGGCAAGGCGGGCGAGAGCATCGAGGTCGACCTGACCTCGTTCAAAGACAGCATCGGTGTCGATCGCTCGATCGAGTCGATCACCTACAACGACCTCAAGGCACGACGAGACCTCATCCATAAACGCATGCACGAGAACCGCGATGACACCCCTCCAAAAGGGTTTTGGAGCCGCTTGCGCCGAAATGGTTAAGGCCAGCTAAAGAATGGGGGGTGACCCCCGGGCGCACGAATGGGAGAATCGAAAAAGCTGTTCTACTCTTTGCTTCGTGCGCCTCGTCATCGCCCGATGCACCGTCGATTACGACGGCCGACTCACCGCTCATCTTCCTGAAGCTGAGCGGCTCATCATGGTGAAGGCCGACGGGTGCGTGGCAATCCATGCCGATGGGGGCGCCTACAAGCCACTCAACTGGATGAATGCGCCTAACCGTCTCATCGAAGACGGCGCCGAATGGCGAGTGGTTAGCCCGAAGGGCGAGACGCTCACCATCACCCTCCACGAGGTGATGAGCGACAGCAACTGGGATCTCGGCGTTGACCCTGGACTCCAAAAGGATGGGGTCGAAGCCCATATCCAAGAGCTACTCGCAGCCGACCCGACCTCTATTTCGGAGGGTTACACGCTGGTGCGACGAGAGTTCCCCACCGACATCGGCCCGGTCGATCTGCTCTGTCGCGACGAGAACGACGCGGCGGTTGCGATCGAGGTGAAGCGTCGCGGCGAGATCGACGGCGTCGAGCAACTCAGTCGCTATCTCGAGTTCTTGAACCAAGACCCTCGCCTCTCACCGGTGAAGGGCGTCTTCGTCGCGCAAGAGATCAAGCCACAAGCCAAGGTGTTGGCGAGCGAACGGTCGATCGAATGTGTTGAGGTCGACTACGACGAACTGCGGGGGATTGAGCGGCCCCAGCTGAGGTTGCTATGAGCATCCTCCGCGTCCGTTCAGCGCTCCTGGTCGCACTCGCGGCCCTCGTGCTCGCCGGATGCGGACTCTTCGGCGACGACGATCAATCGGCGAGCGCCGACGGACCAGCTCCCGTCGTTACGTCGGTACGTGTCGAGAGTGGCGACCGCTGGTTCGATATCGACCCGGCGATGATCCAGATCGATGACAGCGGCGGACCGAGTGGCCAAACACTCGCCCTACTCACCGACGAAGTCGACAATCTCTCGCTCACGTTGCCTGAGGCAACCGACGCGGGCATCTCGTTCGAAGGCAACGCATTTGGGGTCATTGCGTCCATCCCCGGCTCCGAACCAGACATCAACGCCCTGGCCCTCCAGATTCGTGACGCGGTCGAGGCCGGAAACACCGCGGTCGAGGTTCCGTTCGCTGACGTGCCAGCGGCAGTAGACGAAGACGCGGCGTCGGAATACGCAGCCGAGCTCAACGAGCGCCTTGGCGACGGCATCGATGTTTCGATCGACGGTCAACGTGCCGTTCTCAGCGCGAAGGCTCTGGGATCAGCCACGACCGTCAGCTGGCGCGCCGACGCGTGGGACGTGTCCATCGACTACGACCAACTCGACGCCGAACTAGCCCGCCTCTTCCCCAACGTTGGTCAAGAGGGTGGCGAAGCAAGTTTCACGATCGAAGAGGCCGAAGAAGGCGGCGATCCCGGAACGGTCGTGATCATCCCGGGAACACCGGAGACGGTTTGCTGCGACGAAGCTTCGGCTCGCCGTATCGAACAGGCCCTCACCTCCGATGTTGAGGTTGCGACGCTGTTATTCCGGGAAGAGGATGGCGAGTTCGGTACCGCCTGGGCCGAGGAGCTCGGCATCGAGGAACGGGTGGCGACCTTCACCACGAACTACACCCCAGGCCAATCTCGAGTGACGAATATTCGCCTCATCGCGGACCTCACCCAAGGGGTCATCCTCATGCCAGGCGAGACGTTCTCCTTGAACGAACACGTGGGCCAACGAACGAGAGACAAGGGCTTCGTTCCGGCTGGAACGATCGTCAACGGCCACCTCGTCGATAGCGTCGGCGGCGGTATCAGCCAGTTTGCAACCACGCTGTTCAACGCGGCCTTCTTTGGCGGCCTCGAGTTCGAGGCCTACCAGTCGCACTCGATCTACTTCAGCCGCTACCCCTATGGGCGCGAAGCCACGATCTCCTGGCCCGCACCCGCGCTCATCATTGAGAATCCAAGTCCGTATCCAATTCTGATTTGGCCCACCAGTACCGCGGGTTCCGTGACGGTCGATCTCTACTCGACCCCATGGGTCGAGGCTGAACAATCGGGCCAGTGGGAAGGCGGCGTCGGTGTTGCCTGCACCCGAGTGACGACCGAACGCACCCGCACCTTCATCGAAGACGGCACGACCGACGTCGACACGGTGTTCGCCATCTATCGACCAGAGGGGATCGCCTGTAACGGCGAGGCAACCGAAGATCCCGATGCCGAACAGATCGAGGCCCTCGAGAACGGCGAAGACCCCGGCTTTGAGAATGGGGACCCAATCCTGGATCCCGAAACCGGCGAGCCGCTCCTCGACCCAGAAACCGGTGAGCCGCTCTTCCAAGAGGCAACCGGTGATGGTGTACCACCAGAAGAGCAACCGACCCAAACTCCACCAGCCGACGGTGACGCCGACCCAGAACCCGGACCTGTAGACGGTGGAGAGGCCCCGACCGAGCCAGCCGAGACGCCAGATCCGGACCCGGCGGAGACTCCAGATCCGGCACCGGAAACCGAGTCCCCCGAAGAGCCCGCTCCCGAAGCTCCACCGGAAACGACACCCCCTGAACCCGAGCCCGCAGAGGACCCAGCACCGGAGCCGCCTCCGGCGACAACCCCTCCAGAAGAGCCTGAGGCCACCCCCGAAGGCGAAACCGCGGACGCCTAAGGCCGCACGGTCCGGGCACCGGTGACCTGGCTAGATACGCTCAAAAGATGATCTCTGTGGACACCGTCGTCGTCGGTGCCGGACCGGCTGGTGCCGCTGCTGCGCAGCGTTTGGCCCAAAGCGGTCACGATGTCGCTCTGGTCGACAAATCGACATTCCCCAGAGACAAGTTTTGCGGCGATGGATTGACCACCTTGTGCCTACGTCAACTGGAACTGATGGGGGTGTCGGTATCGAAGTTGCCATCCTTCGCTCCCGTGCACGGAGCCAAGATCCGCTCACCGAACGGCAAGACGATCAACGTGCCACTGCCGGACGGGCCGGGGCTCTACGCCGCGGTTGCCCGGCGAAGCGAGCTGGATGCCCTCCTGGTCGAACACGCACTCGCCGCGGGGGCTACGGCACGATTTGGTGCGAAGGTCGTCGCCGCCGATCCGAAATCCGATGCCATCACCGTCACCACCGATGCGGGTGAAACTATCCATGCTCAGCAGTGCATTGCCGCCGATGGCATGTGGTCCCCGATGCGCAAGCTCCTCGGCCTCGAAATCGACGGCTACCGAGGCGAATGGCATGCGTTCCGCCAGTACTTCGACAACGTCGATGAGAAAGCCCAGACCGGCCTGTGGGTGTGGTTCGAACCCGATGTCCTACCGGGCTACGTCTGGTCGTTCCCCATCGGAGGCGGTCGCGCGAACGTTGGCTTTGGCATCTTGCGGGGAGGCAATGTTTCCACGCAGCAGATGAAGACGCTTTGGCCTGACATCCTCGCGCGCCCACACATCCGCGATGTTCTCGGAACCGGCGCTGTTCCAGAAGCACCGCACCGGGCCTGGCCGATTCCCGCCCGGGTCGACAGGGTGCCCCTCACCGGGCCACGAACGCTCTTCGTTGGCGATGCCGCCGCTGCGTGCGACACATTGACGGGAGAAGGCATTGGTCAGGCGCTCCTGACCGGGCGCGCAGCCGCCGACGGCCTGATCCGGAACGCACCGTTCAGTTCTGCGGCCGCCGATTACCGCGAGTCGATCGAAGACGAGCTCTTCGCCGACCACAAAATGGCGGAGCTTTGTGGAGGCCTATTGGGTAATCCTCGAGTTGCAGAAATGGTGCTCGCCCTCGTCGGCACCAACGGGTGGACCCGTCGCAACTTTGGGCGGTGGATGTTCGAGGACTACCCGAGAGCGATCATCGCCACCCCCCGACGGTGGAAGCGCAATATCTTTACCGGTCCCGGGGCTTCGACGTGAGCAGATTCTGCGACTAGCTTGACCGGTCGTGGGAACTCAGAACGACTTCAATCAGCCAATTTCGGATCCGCTCGGCGACTGGAAACCTCCAGCGATGCCAGACCAGATCGAACTCATCGGGCGCACGGTGCGCCTTGAGCCTGCCCAGCGCACGCACTCCATCCCGCTTTTCCACGAGCTCAGCGGTGCCCACCCATCGCTGTGGACGTACCTACCCCTCGGCCCCTTCGATGACGCCGCAGGACTCGGGCAGCTCATCGGTGCGATGAACAGCAACCGCGATAGCACTCCATTCGCTGTCGTCGTCGATGGCGAAGTCAAAGGGCTGCTGTCCTTTCTACGTATCCAGCCCGACGTCGGGGTCCTCGAGATCGGTTGGATCGTCTTCTCCCCAACGATCCAACGAACCACGGTCACCACCGAGACGATCATTCTGTTGCTCAAGCATGCGTTCAGCTCTGGGTATCGACGGGTTGAATGGAAGTGCGACGCGCTCAACAAGGCGTCTCGCACGTCAGCCATGCGTCTTGGTTTTCAGTACGAGGGAACCTTCCGGAAGGCCACGCACTACAAGGGCCGAAATCGAGATACGGCCTGGTATGCGATGACCGATGAGGATTGGTGGATTCAGGAACGGTTGTTCGCCATGTGGATGTCGCTTGACAACTTCGATGCCGACGGACGCCAACGCGTGCGTCTGGAAGACATTAGATAGCCGCCGCTATCGCGAACGAATGAGATGCAGGTACGCCGCACGCACGGCGAGTGCCTCACGGACCTCTTCGTTGCTCTCGGCCACGAACTGCTCTTGGTAGGCGTCGTCAGTGACCAGCGATACCGCGAACTGCAGGCCACTAAAGGCCGCCACAAATCCTGCGGTGATCAGATGGAGGCTGGTGAGCACCACGTCCTCACCGAACAAGACAAACCGCCCCAACTCCGCAGCTCCCAAGTCCTCGAGTGTGGTCCATTGCAAGATGGTCTCCTCGCGGACCGTCAGCACCCCGAAGAGCACGTAGAACGCAAAGATGAGGAGCGTCACGAGTAACACCTGCGCGGCCAATCCCACGACGAGACGCAAGGTCAGGTTGGTAACTCCAGCACGGTCTAGCGGCACCTGCTTCGGTGCACCTTCGAAGCCGAGTGCGTCGCACACTTCGAGCGGGGTGTCATCGAGCAGCTCTGCAACGTCGCCCCACGCCACAAAATATCGCAGCTCCGAACTCGAGCCTCGCATTGCGCCGGTGAGAAAGCTCAGACCAATGAACGCCAGCAGCCCCACCACGATCGCAAAGAGGAACAACGGGAGATCGTTTACAACCTGCCAGATCTCTGCGTTCAAAAAGAGAAAGGCCGAGAACAACAGCATCAACGGGAGGATCCGGCCGAGAAGTTGGACGATTTGGGTGAGCTGGCCCCACATCACCGAGAGCCCCCACTTCGCCATCGAGAAGATGCCCCACGAGACGATCAGGTAGACCCCAACCAAGATGACGATGTTCAACACGACGACAAGGAGGAACTCTCCGAGCGAGCGGCGGCCACCCAACAACGCCAGTACGGGCGGCACCAGCACAAAGAGCGCCAACTCGCCGACCCCGATGTCGTTTGGGCGGGCGAAGGCCGACCGGCCGCGCATCCGGTTGACCAGAGCCACCGCGGTCAGGACGATCACGAGCCCGATCGCGAACACCCCCGCTTGTTGCCAACCCTGCACCTCTTGACCGAACGTCAAGAACAGTTCGCCAAAAAATATGAAAGTCAACACACCGACGGCCCGCGTCCAGACATCCTCCGACGCCTTGAAATCATCGATGAAGTGCGGAATCCCGTGGTGAACGAACCAATCCTCGGTCGCCGCGAGCAGCGCCGGGACATCGGAACGCTCCACCGAGCCGGGATCGGCCTCCGCACTCACTCGTAGACGGCCCCACGCATATCGATGTGAGAAATGCTGACCTCTCCACCGGGCGGCATAGCGGCCGCAACCGCCTGGGCGTTTGCAGGTTCGCACAAGGCCGCAGCGGTGGGGCCACTACCCGACAACCAGGAACACCACGCGCCGGCGTCTTTGGCAGCCTGCATGGCTTGGGCGGTCTGGGGCAGCGATTGCAAGCGGATCTCCTGGTGCATTCGGTCCTCGGTTGCCTCGCTGAGAAGCTCCGTGTCGCCGTTGGTGAGCGCAGCGATCAATAGTGCGGTTCTGCCCATGTTAAACACGGCATTTTCCATCGAAATCTCTTTCGGGAGCTTCTTTCGAGACTCCTTCGTACCGGAGAGGGTCTTGGGGATCCACAAGATCACATTGGCCTGCAGTCCGAGCGGAACTTGCTCGACGCGCTCACCCACGGCAACCGTTACGCCCCCGAATACCGATGGCGCGACGTTATCGGGGTGCCCTTCGAGGGCTGTGGCCTCGAGAAATAGCCAGCGACGGCAGTCCTCGAGATCGGTCCCCTTCTGAATCGCTGCAGCCAACAACCCGGCGACTCGGGCCGCTCCGGAGAATCCCATGCCCCGTGCGGGTGGGATCGTCGAAGAGACCCGCAGCCCGCCGGTGCCGCCGAATTGGCGAAAGACTCGCATCGTGAGGTCGTCGGGGCTACCGACTCCGTCTTCGGCGAACTCAACTTCGAGGTAGCGGTCGATCGCCATCCCGAGAACATCAAACCCGGGTCCAAGATTGGCCGAGGACGCGGGGACTCGAATTTTCTTCACTACGCGTCCAGAGCGCCGCCAGCGACGAGAGGTGGTTCGGTCGACCATGGAAACTCGATCCACTGGTCGGTGCGCTTCCAGACGTACTCGCACTTGATGAGTGACTGCGGCTTCTCATACAGACACGCGGAGCGGACATCGCCAACGACATCGGAACAAAAGTCGTGGACGTGACGCAGCGTGTGCCCGGTGTCGGCCACATCATCGGCGATCAAGACTTTGGAATCGGTGAGATCAAACTTGTCCAGATATGGCGGCAGCGTGGTCGGCACATCGAGGCGTTCATTGACTCCGGTGTAGAACTCGACGTTCATCACGTAGAGGTTCTTGACCGACAGTGCGTACCCAAGCGATCCGGCAACAAATAGCCCACCTCGTGCAATGGCCAAGATGATGTCGGGCCGATAGCCGTCGTCCGCGACTAGGCCTGCGAGTTCACGTGCAGCGATGCCGTAGGTTGCCCAATCGAGATACTCTCGTTCGTCACTCATGAGCCATGAGGCTAGCGACTTTGCGTCAGTACACCCCAGCCAGCCACCAGCAGCCTTTCTCGAGGTAGACCAACATGGCTTCACCGTGCTCATCCACGATCTGAAATCGAGCCCGACGTCGCGACCGCTCGGCGTCCCACCATCGTTCGTCGAGAAGCCAAGGCCCAGCCCAAGATTCAATCCGACTCCACCGCTTGCCCGGAGTCCGCATGTACGTCGGCACTCCGGAAACCTCCCCCCTACCATTCACTGCGATCGACCGGTGTTGGTCGTCGACAAACTCGATGGCGACCTCCGAAAAGAGCGCGGCAGGCGATGGAGCCGGTAGTCGACCTGGCCAGGGCCGCACGTCTGGTTGACGTATACGCCGGTCGGCCAAATCCACCGACCCTGCCGGAAGTAGTTCGATCTGATCTAACGGTTCGCGCCCGCCCCGAACCTCGGCGAGCTGCACCCCATTGACCCCGAGCAACCCTTCTATCCGGGCAACCGCTCGCCCCGCCCGCTGGTCGGCCTCGGTTTCCCCACCCCAAAATCCAAGCTGACGACCACCAGCCGCAATGAGATCGTCTGGTCGCAGTACAAGTCGGCTTAGTCCACCGCTTGGACGAATCTGTGGAGGGGCCTGCAACCACCCGTCGAGTTGCCATCGCACTCGATCGGTTATCGCACCGACCGACAACGCGCCTTCGTGGCGCCAACTTCGCACGAAGCTCTCCCCGTGTTCACTCTCCGCCTCCACCGTGACTCGCGAACATGCCGAGCCTCGTCGTTCGAGTTTCTCACTGAGCGCTACCGCCACATGTCGGGCTGCGAAAGCAGCCTGATCCACCCGCTCTACGGGGGGTTCCAGTTCGATAGATACCTTCATGTCTTCGGGAGGGTCGGAGACATCGGCTCGTTGCTCGTCAAGCCCTGATGCTTGACGATGAGCTCGTTGCCCAACATGACCGAACCTGCCCAGTACGTCGGCGGCATCTAGCGCGGCGAAGGCACCGAGTGTGCGTATCCCGAGTCGCCACAGCACATCGATGAGTTCGGGAAGCCCGAGTGTGGTGATCGACAACGGTTTAAGGAATGCAGGACTTTCTCCAGGTTCGACGAGATACACCGCCTCTTGGCGATACCGAGCAGCTAGTCGAGCAGCGAAGATTCCATCGGCGATGCCGATGTGGCACGTCGTACGGTCATCGAGGATCTCGCGTACTGCTCCATACATTTGGTCTCCGAGCTGACGATCACCTCCGAAGTAGCGCGAGGGGCCACGGGTCGGGAAGATGACCGTGCCCGCATGAAGGAGTTCCAGGCGTGGGGTGAACGCCTGAACTGTCGCGGCGACCTCCTCGAAGGCGCGAACCTCCCGGGCGAGATCTCGTTCAGCAATAACGAGATCGGGGCATCGGCTCTGCGCTTCGCGACGACGCAATCCGCGCACCACTCCGACGCTTCGAGCTGCGGCCGACGACGCGATGACCCGATTGGCGTACAGGACCGCCCCTGGGACCTCAGCGGAAATCCCCGAAGCGACTACCGGCCAGTCGGGGCACCACACACAGGACACTCGTTGTGGAGTACTCAATTGACAACGGAAAGGGCCGGACCTCTCAACGGAGGAACAACACGAACGACTCCGTCGACATCAGGGACCATAAAGGTTGCCTTTCGCGGCTGCCCGGGTACTCGCCGTCCGGAGACGACAACACTGACGGCTCGGGAAATGAGCCGCCCATGGCCTTCGCCAAGACCGCTCCAACCGGCTGGTCGCACATTGAAGGACACATCCACTTCGACCGGAGGCGTCGCGGCTGGCCGGGGGCCGTACTCGTCTGCCAATGCCATGAGAACCGTCCCCCGCTCCCGGCATCGAGAAACCAGTTTGCGAAACGTACTCGGTTGGATCCGGTGCTGTGGGCTTCCGTAGACGATCACGTCAACGGCTCCCACGAGGGCGCCTATGGTCGGCGCCCAACTCTGTGGCTCCGTACCGGGAATGACCAAGACCCGTTCGATCGATAGGCCAACCTCGTTCGCTGCTGTCAGGCTGATACCTGGGACATCGACCATGGCGATCCAGCCTCCACTGCGGGTAACTTCACCCAGCAAGGCCCACGCAAAGACACGCCCTGCTGGCGACCCAACGACGCTGGTGGCCCATCCTCGTTGTAGACCCGCTCCGGGCAGCATCTCCTGAAAGGGCTGAGGAACGCTAATGCGTAGTTCCTTGGCCAATACCGCTGGACCAACATGAACAAGTTCGGTGATCTGTTGTCGAGAACGGCCCATATAGGCCAGTATCGAACATTTGTTCGCCATACGCAACACGCGTTTTCACTTCCGACTTGCTTTTCTTCTTTGGATGCGTTTCAATATATTTCGATATTAATTGTTATTTCAGGGGTGAAATGATGTCTACTCAGACCACGTACTACGCAACCGAGATCGATCGGCTCGAAGCGCTCATCGAGGGCTACCAGGGAAGCTTGAACTGGTGGGCGGACCAGGAGGCACGCTTCGATAGCCGGGCCGAGGACCTCTATGCGGTTGCCTCCGCCATCGAGACCAATATCGGACCGCTTCCGGCCGTGCTCCAACCGGTGTGGAATCTCCATACCGCCCACACCTGGGAAGGGAACGCCGCCTCGCAAAGCCGAACTCGCCTCGGAATCCACTCCGACCGACTATCGGGGGCCGTCACTACGCTTCGAACGCTCGTCACCGATCTCGAGGCTGAAGCGGCTGCTGCGGCAAGCGAGGCGAACCATGCAGCGGGCCAGGTGGGCAGCTACCGGTGGCGACTAGAGGACGCACGCGAGGACTTACGGAACGAGCAGTACTCGACGTGGGATTAGGCGAAGCGTTCACACATCCGCTGTTTGCGCACCCCAAAGGAGGCGTGACATAGGTTAGAAGGCTCAAGTGGGGTATCAACGTGCCGACCGCAGCAGAGATGGCCTCGATTCGACCCTCTCACCGACTTCTCCCGCGGATTGCTGCGCTGTGCATCATCACGCTCGTTGCATCGATCACCCCTGCGTCGGCACAGACAGCACCAGACGCAATTCCTGAGGCCCCTATCGACGACCTCGTCGGTTTCACCATCATCGGCAACCCCTACACGCCGGACGACCCATGGGTCGATCCGATAGGGCTCGCCGGCCTCGACCCCAACGAACTTGTGCCGGCACCTGACTTCGATCCGATCGAGTTCCACGAGAGCCCGATCTTTGCCGCTGGCGTCGACCTCGTAGCGACGCACAACAGCGAACTTGACGCAATCACCGCCAACCACGTGCGCACCCTGCAGGTTCTCGCAACCCTCGACCGCGATATTGATGACATCGCTAACGAGATCGAACAAGACCGCCCAACCATCGGTCGCCTCCTCGCCCAGATCGATGTGGAACGAACCAATGAAGCGCGCCTCGCCCGAGAGATCTCGGTATTCGAAGAGGCCGTCACCGAGTTCGCCCTCCGAGCGTTCATTGGCGAGGACGATATTGAAACCCTCAGCGATGCCAACGGTTCGGCCAATGAAACCCGCGTCGTCAGCGACGAAGTCCGAGAAGACCAGTTCGAACAGCTCGATAAACGCCGCGAGGAACTAGTCGAGCGAGAACAACGGCGCATCGGCCTCCAAGGTGAACTCCGCGAAGCTCGTGGGGCTCTCCGCGTTCTGCGCGACGAGCGCCTCCACCTGCTGCAGACTCATCGCGAAATCGCCAAACTCATCGACCGCAACAAGGCCACCTACCAGGTAGCGCTTCACACTCGGCTCCCCCAGTTCGTCGAAGGGAGCAACATTCCGCTGGTCGCGCTCAATGCATACGTGATCGCTGAGCGAACCCTGGCCACCGAGCAACCACAATGCGGGATCACGTGGTCGATGCTCGCTGGAATCGGACACATCGAATCATTCCACGGGCACTTCGCGAATTCGACACTCGACATCAACGGCCACACCACCGAGGACATCCGAGGACCGGCACTCGACGGTCGGATCCTCGAGGGGGCGGAGTTCATCGATGCTGGCGACGAGGTTCCAGACCCGACGGCACGAACCGAGGTACTCCCCGTTCCCCAGACCTCCGGTGATGGCGAGGCGCCGACCGAAGCCACACCCGTACCCGAAGAGGCCGCCCCGACCGAGCAGCCAGCAGATCCTGCAGACTCCACGCCTGCAGACACCGACACCCCGGGCAACGTCGAGGCTGGCGATGCAGACCCAGCAACCCAAGCACCACCAGAACCCCCTCGTGTCATCCGCCGTTTGGCCTTGCTCAAAGACAGCGACGACGGCCTCCTCGATGGCGACACCACCTTCGACCGTGCGGTCGGTCCGATGCAGTTCATCCCATCGACATGGCGCCTCTTCGAGCAGGACGGAAACCTCGACGATGAGCGCGATCCGCAGAATATCTACGACGCCTCGCTCGCATCCGCTCGCTATCTCTGCGCATCGACAGCGACCATGACCACGGTCGCTGGTGAGCTCCGGGCGTACTTTGCCTACAACCACGACGAGCAGTACAGCCAAAATGTTCTGCGGACGGGACTTCGCTATCGCGCGCTCATCGATGTTCCAGAACCCGAGACCGCGGAGACAAACGACGACGCCAACAACGCGGCATCCAACCTCAGCGATATTGGGTTGGCCGACCCTGACCGCGACCCGCTCGTAATCGAGTTGCAGGTACTCCAACAGCAACTCGCCACCTTGAATCTTCCGGACTTCACCGCCGGGTGAACCTCGCTGCACCTGCTCCTACAGTGGTGCCATGCACGAAATCGGAGTCGGCCCCCACCCGGAGCCTTGGCCAACCGAACCGCACTTCGATCCGGAACTATTAGCCGAAGGCGACAGACGAAACGTCGTCGACAAGTACCGCTACTGGACACGAGAGGCCATCGTTGGTGATCTCGATCGAAGCCGAAGCCCCCTGCACATCGCTATCGAGAACTGGGAACACGATTTCAACATCGGAACCGTCGTACGCAACGCGAACGCCTTCAACACCGCGGGTGTCCACATCGTGGGCAAGCGGCGCTGGAACCGCCGCGGCGCCATGGTCACCGATCGCTATCACCACGTGCACCACCACCCCACCGTCGACGCGTTTGTCGAATGGGCTGCGTCGGAGCAATTGCCCGTGGTCGGCATCGACAACTTGCCAGGCTCGGTTGCGATCGAGCACACGAGTCTTCCTGCGGCGTGTGTGCTGGTCTTTGGCCAAGAAGGCCCAGGGCTTTCCCAGGCCGTGCGCGACGTTGCCGACATGGTGTGTTCGATCAGCCAGTTCGGGTCGACGCGTTCGATTAACGCCGGTGTCGCGTCGGGTATTGCGATGCATACGTGGATTACGCAGCATCGCTTAGGCGAGATTGACGATCAACCTTCGACCTGAGCCATCAGCTCTTCGTCGCTCGGGATCTCTACGCCGGGCACGTAGTAGGTGTAGAGATCGATGATGATCTCTTTCAGGCCGGTTGAGTCGTTGCCTTCGAGATCGACCGTGACCACATTCGCGTTCACGGCTACTGAGGCAACCTGACCGGTTGCCAGCAGGCGACGAGCGAGTTCGTCGGCTGGGCGGTCGCCGAGGATTTCCTCCCGAGCGACGAAACGCTCGTGGCCCATGCCGGTCAGCGCCCGATTGAGCACATAGCGAACGATTCCCGTTCGATTCGAAGGCTTCTCAATAACCGATACCAGCTGACCCATGAGAAGATTCTAACGCGCCGTCAGTGTTTGGAGGCCCTTGGAAGGCCCGGACCCGAAAGGTGTAAAGGCTTTGCTTTCCGGTGCAGAACTCATACGAACAGCTTTCCCTGACCATCGTCGGGTTCCACCCGCGAGAACCCTCGCCACTCAAGCGAGTCCATGAACGCCCAGCTCTGTCGATGAATCGGGCTCGGCCCGACGAACTGCAACGCTGCACGGTGGCGATGGCACGGATAGCCCTTGTTTTCAGCCAGCGCGTAGGAAGGAAACTCGTGGTCGAGCTCGCGCATCATTCGATCGCGAGTGACTTTGGCCAGGATGCTGGCCGCAGCGATCGACAGGCTTACCCGTTCGCCTTTGACGATCGTTTGCCCTCGGCCGTCGCCGACAAAGTCCCACTTGCCATCGATCAACACCCGGTCGACGCCAACGCCCAACGCATCGAGCGCACGTCTGCACGCAAGCCGTTGCGCGTCGGACATTCCTAGTTCGTCGCACTCGGTTGGCGAGGCGTGCCCGATCGCCCAGGCGTCGGCCCAGTCGGCGATGCGATCAAACATCGACTCCCGCTCGGATTCGGTGAGGAGCTTCGAGTCGCGCACCTTGTAGATGCGCCGACCCTTCGGAACAACCACAGCACCGACGGTTAGCGGGCCTGCCCATGCCCCCTTGCCGACCTCATCGACCCCGACCACGATCTGATGCCCGGCATCCCAAAGTGCAGTCTCCAAACGCAGCCCTGGAGAAGACTTCTTCAGCGAGCCCCGGAGTTGACGAACGTTGCTCAACTCGACGCACCGGGAGGCGCCTCGAGCAGTACCTCACCCGACCGTTCGGTCGACGAGAAACTCGGATCGAGCTGACGGCAGGTCACCTCGTACGCCTCGGGCACGTCACCGTCGAACTCCCACAACAGCGCCGGACGAGCACCGTGCCAGCGCAGCGCACACGACACCCGCGCCCCGGCCGCAGGCATCCGGGAGAAACTCAGGCTCTGGCCGTACCATTTCGGCCGCATGCCTGGAAGCAGGTCGATGGTTCCGCCTGTTCCGACGGTGCGAACGCGGCGACACCACGAGGCCAGGCCGAGAACGATCTGTGCTCGCACGTGAGGGCTGTCTCCACAGCCATCGCGACCCCACCGCCACGACGACCCAGCTTTGGATCGGAGATGCACGAGCGGCTCGGACGGTTCGCCACGATGCGCAGAGGCGATCATCTCCATGGCGACGTGTTCGGCGGTCACCGAAGTTGGTTTCGCTTCCGATGGCAGCGGTGTGCTGCCAAGCCAGCCGTGTCGAAGCAGGCCGCGTGCGATGCCATCGTCTGCCTTGCCACGAATCTGGGCAGCGTCGCTGGCTGCCGCCGGGCCGTTCGATACCGCTACCGTTGCAATAAGCGCTGGGGCGATGTCGTTCTCGTGGGTTAGTGAGAGCATGTAGCCCGCAACGGTCGCAACGGTTTCTCGTTCGTGGGCCAGCATGGCGTCGCCATCAACAGTGTCTACGACGGCGGCCATGGCGGCAGCCACGTCGGGCCAACGATCTCTTTGAAGGTGGCCTCTTCGAACGTCGGTGAGCAGGCGAGCTGTGGTCGCAACGCCCGCTTCGCCAAGGCCGAGGGCACCGAGGGCTGACACGATCAACGCGTCGTCGGCAAGGCTCCACGTGCTGTCGCCAACCGGACGACGGCGATCGTCGACGGCAGCGAGCAGGCTCGACCGTAACGACGGGAACAAGTGGTTCGGCCACGACGGAAGCTCGATCTCGGCCGCCTGGGCAACATGGGAACTCCAGCCGCGTTCCACGGCGTCGAAGGGCGCTGGGGCAACCGTCGCCTCCTCACGACCATCAAGAACCTGGATCGTCCGATCGACACCAGGCGTCAGCGGAATCATCGCGGCCAAGCACGCGGCGCCAGTCGGGTCGACTGTCTCCCACGAGTTAGCCCGTTCACCGGTGGGCAACGACACCGCATCGAGCACCGCTGTGCCTTCACGGCTGTCATCGTGGGCGGTCGCGCAATCACCAGGTACCCGGCCGATGGCGACGAGGGGCCGACCGTTGGCCACGATTAACTCATCGACACAACGAATCTTCTCGATCGATCCGGCACCGAGCCTGGTGAGGGGACGCACCACAATGGCGGCGATGACCGCGTCGTCGGTCTCGTTGGCGAGCTGCACGTTGATGCGGCCCTGTCCATCGCCAGATTCGTCTGCCCACGCGGTCTGCACCAGGTCGGACTCGCCCACCCGTTGTCGAGTTTCGATGATCGGCAGTCCACTCACGCGACGTTGACGAACACCATCGGCGCTTCCGCCAGACATCCAACGGTCGCCGACGCCGAACCACACTTCGACCGACAACTGTCGCCGATCGGGAAAGATGGCCCCGCGGTCGTCGACCCCACCGACGGCGCCGATGCCCAAGGTGTACACGGTGTTCCATACCGACACCGCGTCGTCGGCGATCGGTGTGGATTCCATCGGTGGCTGCGGACCGCGCAACCGGTCGCGGAGAGACCTCATGGGTCGAAACCCTAGACTCCTGCTATGCCGCATCCTCATCTGGACGCCCAACTACGTGGAATCGACGGACCAGATGCCGTACTCATCCCCTTGCGATCGCTGCGAACCGGCAAGCAACGCCTCGGCGCTACGTTCACCGACGAGCAACGCGCCTCCATGATCACGTTCATGGCAGACCGCGTTGTGCGGGCGGCCCACGAACTGCCGGTGCTGATCGTGCACGACGACCCAGCGGTCGCAAACTGGGCAGCCGAACGCGGCGCCGCCTCTCTGCAACCAACAACGCCTGGGCTCAACGAGGCCGTCACCGCTGGCCGAGACCTACTGGCCCACCACGGCGTCGAGCGGGTGATCGTGGCACACGCCGATCTCCCCGAAGCGAACGACCTTCGCTTGATGCTCAGCGACGACGCCGTTTCTATCGCCCCCGATCGCCATCGTGCTGGAACGAACGTCTTGTGCGTCGCCACCGCGTTGCCGTTCACCTTTGCCTACGGGCCGGGTTCCTTCGAGCGCCACTGCGAGGTTGCTCGCAGCCTTGGGGTCGATGCGCGTATCGTCGAAGCACCCGACCTCAGCCGGGACATCAACCATCCCGACGACCTCGACGGTCTCGACGCACTCACCCGTCTCCTCCAACAGGAACAATCATGAGCACAACAACAAACCTGCCGACTCCGAAACGAGTCCTCGCCATCGCCGCCCACCCCGACGACATCGAGTTCGAATGCGGAGCCACGCTCGCGAAGTGGGCCGCGGCTGGGGCGGTCGTTAACCACCTGATCTGCACCGACGGCTCCAAAGGCACGTGGGACGAAAACGCCGACACCGTCGCACTCGTCGACATCCGCAAGGACGAGCAGCGTGAGGCAGCAAAGCGCCTCGGCGCGACGGGCGAGGTGTACTTCCTTGGGGCGGTCGACGGAGAGCTCACTGCCGAGTTGGCGTGGCGGCGCGAGGTGGCTCGGGTGATTCGCATTACTCGCCCCGACGTGGTGCTGGGTCATGACCCATGGAAGCGCTGGCGGCTGCACCCCGATCATCGCAATGCGGGCTTGCTCGCTGTCGAGGGCATCGTCGCCGCCCGAGATCCGTTCTTCTTCCCCGACCTCGAGCTTGAGCGCCACCGACCAGACACGCTGCTGCTCTTCGAAAGTGAAGAGTTCAACCACATCGAGGACGTCGAGGGCTTTACCGAGCCCAAGATCTATGCCTTGCTCGCCCATGAAAGCCAGTTCGAAACCACGATGGTGATCACCGACGACCCCGATAGCGAGACCGCAGCCTTCCACGACCGGGAAATGACGCAAATGGCAGCGATGGCTGGCGACACCGGGTTTAGCGTCGCCGAAGCATTTCACCGAATCGACGAGCTGTAGTCACGCAGCAACTGACATGAAAACAAACTGCGGCCCCCGCTGCACGAGTGCAACGGGGGCCGGGAGTGTTTGACAAAGGCAGCTAACCCACCTTGTGGTACTGGCTACATGCCAGCTGGTTGGGTTTAGCCCTCAACCGAGTCGTATACCCGTGGCCAGAAGCGGTCACGTGCGGCCCAGATGCCACCGATACCGAACTTGATAACGATGATCGCTACCAGGCCGGTGGTGAGTGCGTTCCAGAGCTGCTGTACGAGCTCTTCGCCGAAACCGAGCTGGTTGAAGGCGAGGAGGCCACCGGTGATCCAGATCATTGCGTTTACAACACGCAGGATCAGGCTGCCAGCGTTGACGTTGGCTACCGATGGGGACAGAACGTCGCGAGCAATGTTTGCTGCGGCGCCGGTGATGACGATCAAGATGATCGCGATGATCACGTTCGGGATCCACGAGATGAACGTGGTAACGAGTTCTTCGATGGAGTCGATACCGAGGGTCGTGACAGCGAGCTGTACGAATACGAGCATGATGATCCAGCCGACGATCTTGGCGAGAAGTGCAGACGAGTCTGGGTAACCAGCGCGCTCGACGTAGGTGCCGAGACCACTACGGTCGATGACCTTGTCGAACTTGATCGCGTCGAGGAGCTTCTTGAAGAGACCAGCGATGAAGCCGGAGACGATCTTGCCTACGAAAAGAAGCAAGAGTGCGCCGACTAGCGCTGGGACAAACTCGATAAAGGAACCGATGAGGTTCCCAAAGGAGTCAATTATGGAATCTACGAGCATTTGGATTGTGTGCCTTTCATTTTCTTTGTCAGGGACTGCAGCACTGACGCACGGAGTTTTCCGAAAGTCGCGTAATCTGCGGGATTTTTTTGTGCTCCGTTTCTACGCGACTTTGCCGCTGTTCGAAACGTCAGAGCATTATGTCCGCAATCCTTGCTAGCAGACCAACATCAGCGCAAATCGTTGCGTCCACAACCGCTGCTGCGCACGAGGCGTGGCAATTTGTTTCCTCCGCACTTCGCGAAGAGACCGCAGCACTCTTTAGCTTGTCGGTCGCGAACAGCGAACGAGCGAACGCTCCAGCAACGGATGTTCGCAATGGCGCGGCTACCGTTGCCGGAGGAGACAATGGCCCTGGTGAATTCAGAGGATTCATGGACACAACGCTGACCCCTGAACAGCAGCTAGAGGCGCTCGTGCGCGATCATCTCGACTCCGTCTACCGAGTGGCATTCTCCGTCGTTCGAGATAGTGCCCTCGCCGAAGACGTTGCCCAAGACGCCATCTTGAAGGCATGGAATGCGCTGCCCACCTTCCGGGGAGACTCGTCTCTACGGTCGTGGTTGCTGCGGATCACGCACAACACCGCCATCTCCACGTTGCGCAAACGACGTGAAGAACTTCGAGACCCAGCCCTCCTTCCAGAACCAGTGACCCGGTCATCGACCGAGGCCCAGGTACTCGACCGCATCACGATGTCGGACTTCGAGGAAGCGCTGGGCAAGCTTGATGAGCTCTCTCGGTCGATCGTTGTTCTTCGAGAGGTCGAAGGCCTCTCCTACGACGAGATCGCTGAACTTCTTGAGGTTCCGCTTCCAACCGTGAAGACCCGCCTCCTGCGAGCCCGGAGGGTGCTCGCAGCTGCCCTCTCGGATTGGAGGGCATGATGGCGAGACATCCCAAGCGCGAACGACTCGCCCGATGGCTCGACGGCTACGAATCCGACCCGAAGCTTGATGAGCACTTGGAAACTTGTGCGGTGTGCGCGTCCACCCTCGACACGATCAGCTTGTCGACCTCGAACGACAACCCGGAGCCATCCGACATTGGGCCAGCGCTACTCGAGTTGCTGCAGCCTCCAGAAGATCTCCACGAACGTGTGAGCGACCGCCTCGCCGAACGTTTGCAGCGTCGTCAGGACATCGAAGTTCTGGGCTCGATGCTCGGCGTTCCTCGCGAGGTCGGAGAAATCGTCGCTACCGGTTCGTCGCCAGACATCCCCGCTCTCGACGAAACCGGGGACGACGAAGAGGACTCCGAGCCGCCTACGCCGTAGCTCGCTGACGTTCCGGCTCCAGCCGAGTGCGCCATTCGCAGATTTGGACCTCGTGACAAAGGCGATTCTCGTTTAGCGGTATCGCCAACGACCACGTACAGTATTGGTCCGACCGTTGTGGTCGATGGAGGTATTAGGCGTGGACATCTTGGCCCAGACGAGTGGGACTGACGCGTTGGTCGCGCTCGCGGTCATCGTCGCGGGCTTCGTCCTCGGTAGCATCGCGGCCGCTATCGCCCGTCGGATCGCCTCGAAGAGCGCCCAAGAGTTCGTCAGCGATAGCACCAGCGCGATTGCGACCCTGGCGTTCTCGCTCGTTCTGATCATCGCGTTAGTCGCGGCGCTCGGCATCATCAATCAAGCCGCGTTGGATCAGCTCTTTGCAGACCTGATCCAGTTTTTGCCACGTTTGCTCTCCGCGGCGATCGTTCTCATCATTGGCAACATCGTCGGCGCAGCCGCCGAAACCGGGGTCGCTCGAAGCCTCGGGCATGTATCAGCCGAACTGCGCCAACGGGTGCCCGTGCTCGTCAAGTGGACCATCCAGGGATTTGTTCTCGTCATCGCTGCCAACCAACTCGGTATCGACACCACCATCATCTTGGTCGCCGTCGCCGCGTTGTTCTTCGGTATCGCGTTGTCAGCAGCCTTGCTCGCCGGCCTCGGCGGTCGAGAAGTGGCTCAACAGGTCGCTGCGGGGCGTGCGTTGCGCAGGGAACTCAGCGTGGGCGACACCATCTCCCTCGGCGAGGTTCATGGCGAGATCAAAGCGATTGGCTCAACCTCGACCCAGATCACTAGCCACCACGACATCGTGGTCATCCCGAACCGCGAAATTTTGCATTCGTCGGTGGAGATCATTCACGCCGTACCAAATGGGGTCAACCCAGACAGCGACTAACTCACCGTGGTGTCTCTTCGGGAGGCACCACGTTATGTAGTTTCGCAGCCGTCAGCTTCGAATTTTCTCGCTGAGGTACTAAAACAGTGGGCGACCGGATCGATCAGATTCTGGACGTTTCGAGGAGACCACAACAGATGGCGATTACGCCCGACGAAATTCGTAACAAAACATTCTCTATCCATCGACGCGGATACGACCAGCAAGAGGTCAGCCGGTACCTCGCGGCGATCGCCGATGAACTCTCGGCCTTTAATGCTTCCGTCGCCACCGGAGACGACATCATCGTCGCCGAGGTTGTCCCGAGCGATGGTCAAGCCAATACCACGTCGGTCGTCGCTGAAGAAGTGGCACCGGTCGCGTCCGAGTCAGCGACATCCGTGGAGTCCTTCGGTCTCACAAGTACCGATGAATTCGACCGGGTTGGCACCGAAATCTCGATCATGTTGCGTCAGGCTCAAGAAAGCGCCCAAAAGATCCGCAGCGATGCCGAACTGGAAGCCCGCGGACTCGTCGATCAAATTCGGGTCGATATCGAGGCCGACCGACTCGCTCACGAACAGGCCGCTGGCGAACTGATCACCCGCACCGAGGAACGCGCCGAAGAGATCCGAACCGAGGCCGAGGAGTACTCCAACCAGACCCGTTCGTCGGCAGACTCCTACTCCGTCGATGTCCGCGAACGCGCCGAGGGCGAGCGCACGGAACTGACGGCCGCAATCGAAGCCGACAGAAAGCTCACCGCGGACAAGCTCGCGGCGGCTTCCGAAGACGCCGAGGCCACACTTGCCGATGCGAAGCGAGAAGCCGAGGAGATTCGCCATCGAGCCGAAGCTGATGCCAAGACGCAAAGCGACGAGATCCTCGAGACCGCACGCCGAACGCTCACCGAGCTTCTGGAGGCTGAGAGGTCCTCGAAGCAGAACCTGGAAGAGGCGCGATCGAACATCGAGAACGCACTCAACCACCTAAAGCTCTCCTCGGTGAGCGACTCCTCTCTCGGTCTGTAGTCGAGGGGAAGCGGGTACTACTCGACGGCGAGCCCGTCGGGCAGGGTGAAGCTTCCGTCGGGCTGGCTCGGAAAGTCGTGGACGCATACGACGGCATCGATGTTGAGGGGCCCATAGAGATGCGGGAAGAGCTCGTCTTCACCATGGGAGCCAGGTTCATAGCGAAGCTCGGCTCGAAGGGCCGAACTGTTGATTTCCACCAACACCAGATCTTTGCGTCCCCGGTAGAGCAGGTTCGCAGGTCGCAGAATCTGCGCGCGCCCAGATAGGTGGATGAAGCCCTCGTGGTCATACCCATCGGGCACGTAGGTTCCGTGGCCTTGAGCTTCGTGCCAAGAATCCCGAGAAATAATGTGAAAGACGACCGACTCCATCCACCCCGACACTATCGCCGGATAGTTTGATCGCTCGATGAGTTCCACGGTCTCTCTCCGACGATGGCAGCGCGACGCCCTGATCGCGTTCGGCGATCGCCCGCTTCCCGACTTCTTGGCGGTCGCATGCCCGGGAGCCGGCAAGACCACGTTTGCGCTGGCTGCCATTCGTGCGGAACTCGCTGGTCTCTCCCGCCCGGTTGTGATCACCGTCCCAACGGCGCACCTCAAGCAGCAATGGGCGGAGGCAGCCGCGCGATTTGGACTTCATCTCGACCCGGACTGGCACCCCGAGACCGGCATGTCGCCCGATATGCACGGGGTAATCGTGACCTATTCTCAGGCGGCCTCCACCCGACACCACCTGCGGGAGTTCGTACGTGGGGGTGTCGCGGTACTCGACGAGATTCACCATGCTGCCAACGACCGTTCGTGGGGCGACGGCGTCTACCACGCGTTCGGCACCGCCGACGTACGCCTACTCCTCTCTGGAACACCATTCCGTAGCGACGACAATCCGATCCCATTTGTCCGCTACACCTTCGGCGATCACGGCGAGGCCGTCGCAGACATCGAGTACGGATATGGCGAAGCCCTCGAAGAAGGAGGGGTAGTTCGGCCGGTGTACTTCCCCCGCTTCGACGGCCATATGGAGTGGATAGACGCGAGCGGCGCGCTGAAGGAGGCGACCTTTGGCGACACCGTTTCGAGCGAAGACTGGAGCGCACGACTTCGTACGGCCCTCGATCCTGACGGCAACTGGTTGCCGACCGTTCTTCAGAAGGCCGAGACCCGGCTCAACACCATTCGCGCCAAACACCCCGACGCCGGCGGCCTCGTCATCGCCACCGACCATGAACACGCGCATGCGATAACCACGCAACTGACTTCGCTGACCGGCGAGTCTCCCACACTGATTTTGAGTGACGATCCGTCCGCGTCGAAGAAAATCGACGAGTTCGCCAGGACCGACTCGAAATGGGTCGTCGCCGTCCGCATGATCTCCGAGGGCGTTGACGTTCCCCGACTACGGGTCGCCGTCTTCGCCACCACCACGACGACAGCACTGTTCTTCCGGCAGGCGGTGGGGCGGATCGCGCGATGGACTCCTGGCTACTCGGTCCAACCGTCCTACTTCTTCATTCCCGACGATCATCGCCTTCGCCAACACGCCGCGACAATCGCCATGGAGCGCCGACACGCGATCGACAAACGACCGAAGGTCGAGAACCGCCGAGAGGTCGAATTTGATGACCCATTGGAGCAAATGTCGCTCTTCGCCGCCTTATCTTCCAACGTTGTTGATGAAGTGGTGGACGCCGCCGATGGGCTTGATCAGAGCGAAGCTGCCCTCGTGAACTCCGGAGCTGACCTGATCGGCCACCCCTTCGATCTACCCCCTCCTCCCCCACTCGCTGGTCGCAGCGCTACGGCAACGATCCCCGAGGAATTGACGCAGCTCCGCAGCCGATTCGCGAACAAGCGAGAGCTCCGAGATCGCAACGCTGATCGAGCGCGTACGATCGCACAGCTCGTCGGCTTGGAGCATCGGGTGGTAAACGGCGAGCTCAACCGCCGCAGCGGAGTTCACCGCATCACCGAGGCCACCGTCCAACAGCTCGAGCGTCGCCTTGCACTCGCCGAGGAGTGGCTGGACGAACTAACCGGACGTTAGGACTCGCCGCGCTCGGCGGCGCGCCGTTCCTCGAGCTTCAGGCCGATCTCTTCGAACATATCCAAAACGCCGGGGAACCCTGGGATGGCACGAAGCCGTCTATCCGCATAGAAGATCGCCGCGATAAAGCCAATGAACCCGGCTGCGGTTCCTACCAATGTGCGAATGATGAGGAACGCAGTGCCCGATTCGGATTCGCCGAGGAGCCAGATCTCAAATCCGACGGTAACGAGTTGATACACCGCGTAGGCCAGCGTTATGTTGCGCATGGTCGATCGATAGCGCTCGTGCGCCTGGGTCTCCTCGCTGAATGGCAACACGAGGGGCGCGAGCTTCGCCGCGAGCGCTTGGCCGATGAGCACCGAAATCAACGCCGCGACACCGAGGGCAACCTTTAGCCCGATGCCGATGGCCAAGAAGACGTCCTCGCCCCAGATCAACCCCGCGATTCCTCGAAAGAACAGGTAAACGGCAATCGAAGGAATCCACCAACCAACCGCCTCGCCGCGCCGAAGTCGCTGCACGACCGCCCAACCAGCCGCGACCGTCATGAGGATGATGGCGAGCCGGTCTCCCCACAGGTCGCCAAAGAGCCGAGACCCTAGCTGTTCACCGATCACAAAGCCTGCGATCGGCAAGATCCCCTCAGTAGACGAACCTTTTCGGTACGCGAGGGGGAGGTCGTCGTCGTGCGTGGTCATCGTGAGAGAGTGTCTGGGCCTCAGAGGTTTCCCGAGACAATTAGGGCGACCAACACAGTATGCAGCGCATTGGCAGCGATCACGAAGATGTGCCAGATCTCGTGATAGCCAAACACCTCAGGATTCGGGTTTGGCCGTTGACTGCCAACGATCAACGCTCCGCAGGTGTACACCGCCGCGCCAGCCAGCAGCAACGTCAGCCCGGTCGACCCCAAGCCATTGGCGATCGCTCCAATAAAGACGATCGGCCACCACGAAACAGCCAAAAATAGGGTGTTGGTAAAACCTCGCGGGGGATGAAACGGCGCCCAGATCAATACGATCCCAATCGTCGCACCAATCGCCATACCCAAAGACAACCAGAACCCTGCGCCACCGCCGATTTCGTAGCCGACAGGCAACGTCGACGCAGCGATGAAGGCCATGATCATCGACTGGTCCAGACGGAAGAGAAAGTGCAAGCGCTCTGGATCCCACACCTTGTAGTGCGCTGTCGCACTGACGGCGTATAAGCCCACTCCCGCCAGCCCGTACACCAATCCGACGACGGCTCCCCCGATGCCTTGGGCGAGCACCAGGAGCACGACGGTGACAACGACTGCGACCGGCACCATCCAGCGATGCGTTCTGCCACGCCACCGCGGCCGCGGATTGTCGAGAACACGACGGACTGAGGGACTGAGCTCATGGTGCGCCGAGTTCACTGCGCAAGTGTGCCGCAGGGCCGCCAAAATTACGCATTCAGCTCCGATTTCTCTCCACCTAGGTACGCCTCATTTGAGGATCGATCGGTACCGTGAGGTCGTGTTCTGGCGACCCCGTGCAACTACCCGGTGGGCAGTAGTAGTCATCTTCCTTGCGATTTTTGCCCTTCCTGGAATTGCCGTCGTGGTCAACCCCGTCCCGTCGGCGGCTCAGGTCACACCGCTCGAGGATGAGCCAGACGTTGCCCCAAATCTCGGCAGAATCACCGGATCACCGGACCCCGGCCCGGCGCCCGAGGACGCCGGCGACCGTGGCGGGCTGATCCAGCTCGTCCTCGCCATCATCTTGCTCAGCGGATTACTCTTCATCGCCACAAGAATCCGCGCAGAGGTGCAGAGAAACCGTCTCGGGGCAAAGCCCGAGTCACGGGGGCCTCAGTAGTAAGGTTTGAGCCGTGCATCATTGGCTCTACACGCTCCGACCACACGGGGACATGAACAAGTTCGAGGTCGAAGACGGAGTGATTCGCGGTGTTGTCGCCGCGTTGCTCGCTAAGCCGTCGTCGATAATTGACGTCTTGGTCGACATCCCTCGCGACGCGAACTCGCAGGGATCATTCGATATCCCCGGCGCCGAAGACCGCGTACTCATTGCAATCTCCGCCGCGCAAGACGCCGATGCCCAGCCCGACATGGCGACGCTGGCGAAAGACTTTGCAACGGTCGAGTCATCCGGAAGCGTCCAGCGCACGGAAATCGCCGAGCGTGAGCGGACGTGGCCAGGAACCGCTACACCCGGAACGGCCGTACGGCTTCGCGCAGCCGCCGCCCCAGGGATCGACGCGCCGGGCCTCGCGAGCTGGCTGAACGACGCTTTGACGGACTGCGTAACGAAACTGCCAGGCGTCGGAATCCGAGCGATGCCCGCCACTGGATCCACCGGTCTCACAGCGGTAAACGTCTCCCTTGCTTTTCCGCACGGCGAAGACCCCGAGAGTCAATTTGCGAGCCGTACCCTCCAGCCGTTCCTCGATAGCGAGATCCTCGCACCCGGGTCGATGACGGCCAACATGGTCACGGAGCATCGAATCCTGCCAAACCCACAAATCTGGACCTAGCGACCTTGGGAGATGTCTCACTTCTGGTGGACTGCGACCCGGGAATAGACGACGCGTTCGCGATCATGTGTGCCCTGACCTACGGTGATCTCGCCGCCGTTACGACCGTTAGCGGGAACGTCTCCGTCGACAACACCACACGAAACGCGCAGTGGATACTCGAATTGGCCGGTGCGCTAGAGGTGCCCGTCCACAAAGGCGCTGCGGCTCCCCTCGAGATTGAGCCAGTATTTGCTCGAGACATCCATGGCGAATCGGGATTGGGGACATTTGCTACTCCCGATTCCTCAACTCCCGTGAGTACTGTCGATGCGGTCGATGCGATCATGGAGCACTGCGAGAACGCCAACGCGGTAATCGTCGCCATTGGCCCCTTGACCAACATTGCGCAGGCGCTGTTGCGCGACCCGACACTTGCAACCCGAATAGAACGCCTGCATTGGATGGGCGGGTCGGCCATTGGAGGAAATACCACTCCCCATGCCGAGTTCAATTCGTGGGCCGATCCCCACGCGGTGGCAGTAACCGTCGCAAGCAACTGCCCATTGTCAATGTACGGACTGGACCTCACCTATCAAGTTCGGCTGAACAACGAATCCATCGCCGAACTGCGCGACGCGAATACCCCAACGAGCGTTCACCTGGCCGACTTTTTGTCGCACTACCGGTCCACCACCTCTAGTGAAGAAGTAGGTCAACCCATTCACGACGCGTGCGCGGTTCTCGGTGCGACTCACCCCGACCTGTTCGCCAGCACCGCTTCGCGTATTGTCGTCGAGACGGACTCTGCTGATACCCGAGGAAAGACGACCGTGCGCGAGGATCCACAGGCCCAGCAAAGCCACGTACACACCGTCGACGCCGATACGGTGCGTTCGATGATCATTCGAGCGGCAATTCAACCGGGGCCTCCATGTTGAGTGAGTGGTTTCAATCGCTGGGCCCGGTGCAATGGTTCCGCGACCAATTCGCAGAATGCCCAGAGAACGCGGTCAATTGTGAGTCGATCTCCGCCCCTGATCTATTTCAATTAGTCCTTCTCGCATGGCTGGTTGCCGCAGTCGCGCTTATCGCTCTCGATCGTTTGGGCAGTGGCCTTTTCGGCCGTAGCAGGCCACTCGCACAAGAGCCACCCACGCGAGCACGGACATGGCGTTGGGGACGCCAAACTCCGCCGGAGAACTATTCGCTACTTCCTCCAGGAACGACGGTCCGCCAGCCCGAACCGCCGGCGCTGACAATGGAGCTTGTCGATCGGCCGGCACTCACCACCGGGGGGTCCAGCGATCCAGTCCGCTCCCTGAGCAATGTGGATTTGCCCGGCCCTGAAGTTCCGAACGCGACATTCTGGAAAGCGCTCTCGCTCGATACGGCGCCACTCTTTGGGCTCGAGAATCATGGGCGCCTTGAGGGCGGGCTCCCGCCCGAGCGATATAACCCGGTAAGCGGACGCGTCGAGAGCCTGCAGCGTGACGACTCGGGACAGATCCGCTGGCCGTTCCGAGCGAAATCCACCACGGCGATCGGGGTCGAGTCGGAGGACGACGCCAGCTCGGCGCTCATGGAGGACGATGCAGGATCGTCGGTGTTTAGCGAGGAGGAAGAATGAGCAACATGGGCACCCTCGCTAACCGCTTCCGCTCCCAGCGAACGGATCGCATCAGAGTCGACGAGGCCGAGGTCTTGTCGCTCGTTGAAGTCATCTTGCGTCCAAGCTCATCACTCGAACTGGTCATCGAAGATCGGCGAAGCGACGTCGATCAAGTCCTCATGATCCGATCTCGAACGGAGTCTGCTCGGGTCACCCACGTCAACCATGAGCCGGCGGAGCATTCCCCCGCAGAGGTTGTGGAGTTTCATGTTCCGACGGTGTCTGGAATCGAGGTTAGCGGCGACGCCACCAACGAAACTGTCCTGCAAATCTGGAACGGCTGGTGCGTAGGGGGCCAGAACCACGCATGGCTCGGCAACAGCGGGATCATCGTCGAGGATCTCGAGGCCCCACCGGGAGCCAATCTCCGTTTTCGCATGTGGTGTAGCGACGGTCTGGGCGACCCATCGTTCGACGATTTGGTCATTTTGGTCACCATTGGTGAAAAATTACCCCAATAATAACGCTTTACATGCGCCCCAGATGTGCCAAACTAACTACACGGAATTCGGCGAAACCTGCCGATGTTTCCGTTACAGTTAGTCAACTTTACATAGGATAAAAAATGAGCATGACCCAGACAACGGCGTCTGGCGAGCGACTCACCATGATCTGGGAAGTCGGTGCCGAATCGGTCACCCGACATCAAGCAGATACATGGTTGCGTCTTCGCCAAGCCGCGAAGAAGCCAACTACCCAGCGACGAAGCCTCGCTAGCTAGTCTCTAGTTTCCCGTTGGTGGGACCGACCAGGTCCAACCAACAAAATCACCGATGCGAGTGCGATTGAGCACTCGCATCGCCGCGAATAGCCAGTCCGCGAGGTCCTCAGTGGTCGCGTCATCAGGCCATTCCACGACGAGCCCACGCCGAGGATGGTCTTGGCGAACCCGCGCTCCCTTGGGCAGCGGCAGGTCTGCCTCGCGCAGTTGATGCGCGGCCTTGGTCCCCGCTTGATGCTGAATACCGACGGACAACGGCTTCTCGGCGGTGTCTCGCATAATCGTCGCCAACGCATTCGCTGGGCCGCGCGCGGCGAGGAACGAAAACAGTGGGGACTCGAAGTTGTCAGATTCCTCAAGTTCCTCAAAGGACATGTTGCACCACGAACCCGGGGTGGAGCGGATGTTGTCGAGTAACTGAATGGCTTGAACCCGATCGTGCGGGTCAAGTCGCCCGTAGTTGTGATCCATCGTTTTACGATAGGGCAATGGCAAGCCCAGAACGCACCCCCCTACGACTGGCGGCTACGGCCATCCCGATGCGAGAGACGGTCGCGGGCACCGAGGTGCTGATGGTCAAACGAAACCCCAAACTGACCTTTGGGGGCATGTGGACGTTTCCAGGCGGCGTTCTCGAGGCCCAAGATGGCCCGACTCCTGAAGTACACGACGAAGACGCGCAGCGCTGGGGGGCTCCACCCTTCCTCGTCGCTGCTGCGAACGCGGCCGTTCGCGAGACCGCTGAGGAGACGGGCTTGCAGGTGAGTACCTCCACCCTCGCGTGGTACTCCCATTGGATCCCACCGAAGGGCGTTCGAGTTCGTTTCGCAACCTGGTTCTTCCTCGCACCCGAGACGTCAGGTCAGCTGGTACTCGACGAGCGCGAGAACACCGAAGCTCGATGGCTAACGGCCTCCAATGCTCTCGATGCTCATGCTGGTGGCGATCTTGCGATGGTGGCTCCGACGTGGTGCACCTTGCACGATCTCCGCGAGACTCGCTCTATCGGCGAATTGATCGACGCCACAATTACGCAAGGCCCGCGTTACTACCACACTCGGGTTGCGAGTGGTGAGGGCGCAAAGTGGTTGCTCTGGGAAGGCGATGCGGGATACCACACCGGTGATTTGGCCTCAGAGGGCGCGCGGAACCGAGCGTCGATCGACGCAGGCTTCGCCGTGACCGAACGAATTCAGATGTGACGGGATGTGACCGAGTTAGCGAACGGCGCGGCCGAGAGCAGCAGCGGCTCTCGTCTCGGCAACTTTGCGGCGGCCGATAATCGGAGTCGTCGGCGCGAATCCAGCCGCTGCACGCTCAGACTCAGACTCGCCACCCCAAAAACCAAGTTCTAGGTTGGCGCGTGCATACGCCCGACAGGCGCTCGCAACCGCACATTCTTCGCAGATAACCCGAGCCTTCGCTTCACGCCGTACACGTGCCTCGGGGCGCTCTGCGAAAGGGGCAAAGAACAAGTCACTATCTCCGGCACAGGCTCCACGTTCCATCCACGACGTGGCTTCGCCCGACACCGCAAGTGCATCGATCATTGATTGTTGGTCCTCCTGAGAGCAGGACAGACCACACGTCCGCATATGCGGCGTGCGCCCGTCAGCCCTTCTACTCCACTTACCGTCCAAGATGGTGCGCGCGCTTTGGGTGACTTTGCAATAGCTATCCGCGACATGGTCATCTGAAATACAGATGGGGTCACTGGCCGCGTGCTACCACATCCACAGGCACTTGTCGAATGCCGTTGTGTTAGACCTGTGTTAGACCTAGGTATAGGAACCTAAGCTACTCACGAGTAGCCCAACGAAAGATCACAAAAGCATGGCTGAAGCCGTAATCGTCGCCGCCTCCCGAACACCGATAGGTCGTGCATTTAAGGGCTCGATGGTCGATGTTCGGCCCGACGATATGTCGGCCTTCATCATTGACGACGTCCTCAACAAGGTCCCTGCGCTAGACCGATCCGAGGTCGAAGACATCCTCTGGGGAATCGGCCAGCCCGGCGGCGAGGGGGGCTACAACATCGCTCGCGTTTCCGCGTTGCTCGCTGGCCTCGAAGTACCCGGAGTCACCATCAACCGATACTGCAGCTCCTCGCTGCAAACCATTCGCATGGCCGCCCACGCGATTAAGGCCGATGAGGGCGATGTCTTCGTTGCCGGTGGCGTCGAGACCGTTAGCCGATACGGCAACGGCATGAGCGACACGGGCGAACACAACACGAACTTCGCCGATGCGGAGGCTCGAACCACCGAGCGCAAAGAGGAAGGCGCTCCAGAATGGGAAGCCCCTGCGGAGATGCCCGACATCTATATCGAGATGGGCCAGACCGCGGAGAACGTCGCGCAACTCACCGGAATCAGCCGCGAACGACAAGACGAATGGGGAGTCCGCTCGCAAAACCGTGCCGAAGAAGCGATGAACCGAGGGTTCTTCGAAAACGAGATCACCCCCTACCCGCTTCCCGACGGCACGACGATGACCAAAGACGACGGTATCCGTGAGGGCACCACGATCGAGAAGGTCAGCCAGCTGAACCCCGTCTTTCGCCCTGACGGTACCGTCACGGCCGGAAACGCCTGCCCGCTGAACGACGGGGCCGCCGCAGTGGTCGTCATGAGCGATACCAAAGCCGCCGAGCTCGGCATTAAGCCGCTCGCTCGAATCGTCTCCAGCGCGGTCACCAGCCTGAACCCAGAAATCATGGGCCTCGGCCCGATCGAATCCATCAAACAGGCGCTGGAGCGGGCGGAACTCACCGTCGACGACATCGACATGTTCGAAATCAACGAGGCGTTCGCGGTACAGGTCCTCGGTTCGGCCGATGAGATCGGGATCCCCGAAGAAAAGCTCAACGTCAACGGCGGCTCCATCGCTCTGGGCCACCCCTTCGGCATGACCGGGGCACGCATCATGACGACCCTTCTCAACGGCCTTCAGGACTCCGGGGGCCGTTATGGCGTCGAGTCGATGTGCGTGGGCGGCGGCCAAGGCATGGCCATGGTGATCGAACGATTGGACTGAGCGACGCCTTGAAACTGGAGCCCAGTTCTATCGTTAGGGCTATGCGGTTCACCGAGTTCACCCGAAGCCTGGGGATTTTCGGCGCGGGCGGCGTCGACACGCGAGTCGAGACAAGAGTCCTCACCGACGTCACGGATCAGTAGCCGGATCGAGGCGCTGGGGACCAGATCGCGGCCGCTGAACGGCTAAGGTCGCCGCTATGACTGACGTTCCACAGGGGCACCTGTACCTGGGCGGGGTACTCGATCCATCCAACGGCGACCGAACCGGCGAATCGGTCCATCTCGAAGCCAGCGATCTCACCACCCACGGCGTGATCGTGGGCATGACCGGCTCGGGAAAAACGGGCCTATCGGTGATCATGTTGGAGGAGGCCCTGATGCAGGGCATACCGACCATCATCATCGATCCGAAGGGCGACATGGGCAACCTGTTGCTGACCTTCCCAGAGCTCGACGGCCCCTCGTTCGAACCGTGGGTTAACTCGGCCGACGCGGACCGCGAAGGCATCTCGGCAGGCGAGCTTGCTGCGAACACCGCCGAGACATGGAAGAACGGCCTAGACGGCTGGGGCATCACTCCCGAGCGCATCGCGACTCTCCGTGAAAAGGCCGACTTCACGATCTACACCCCCGGGTCGAACTCCGGTGTCGGCCTCGATATCATCGGCGACCTATCCGCACCGGCCGGTGCAGATTCTGAGGCACTGGCCGACGAGGTCGAAGGCCTCGTTTCGTCGCTCCTAGCGCTGGTCGACATAGAGGCCGACCCGCTCACGAGCCGCGAACACATCTTGTTATCGAACCTGGTGCACCGTGCCTGGGAGAATGGCGAAAATCTCTCGCTGTCGACATTGCTCGGTCAGATCCAGGACCCACCCATGCGCAAGCTCGGCGTCCTCGAGCTTGAAAGCTTCTACCCGTCCAAGGACCGCACCAAGCTGGTCTTGAAGCTCAACGGGCTCTTGGCCTCGCCGGCATTCGGCTCCTGGATGGAGGGCGTGCCACTCGATATCGACGCGATGCTCGGCCAGGGTCCGAAGGCGTCGATCATCTCGATCGCGCACCTGTCAGACTCCGAACGACAGTTTGTCGTGACGCTCGTGCTGTCCAAGATCGTCACCTGGATGCGCAAGCAGGCCGGCACGCCCGAGCTTCGAGCCTTGATCTACATGGACGAGGTATACGGCTACGCGCCACCAACGGCGATGCCGCCAACCAAGAAGCCGATTCTCACGATCCTCAAGCAAGCTCGTGCCTTTGGTGTCGGCCTAGTCTTGGCCACCCAGAACCCAGTCGACATCGACTACAAGGCGATCTCCAATGCGGGTACCTGGATGGTGGGACGCCTCCAGACCGAACGAGACAAAGATCGTCTGCTCGAAGGCATGACCGCCGCTGGCGGCGCTGACAAGGGCGCACTTTCCGAGATCATCTCCGCTCTCGACAAGCGGCAGTTTCTCTTGCATCAAACGCGGGCCAGCGAGCCAAGGATGTTTGGCACCCGTTGGGCCATGAGCTATCTGCCCGGTCCGCTCACCCGCACCCAAATCGCCGACCTGATGGAGACCAAGAAAGGCGAACTCAGCTCCGGATCCGCCGGTTCCCAGGGAGCGACGAGGGACGAGGAGCGGCCCGCCGCCTCCGGTGCAGGAGCGAGGAACGAGCGGGAGTTACAGGACGATGAGTCAGATGTTGCGCCCGAAGTTGCCGACGGCATCGACATGTTCTTTATCGATCCCGGTTCGCCATGGCTCGGCGATGTCGGCGGCGACCCCGATGGACGGCGTTTGGTCGCAGGCATCGCTGCTCGCGTGAACCTGTTGTTCGACGATACCAAGGCAGATCTGCGCCACGAGGTCGAATGGGAAGCGATCATTTCCCCGGTGGACGATGAGATCGACGTGGACGACGCGGTCGAAGTCGACTACGACGATCGTGACCTTCGCCGCGAGAAGGTTCGAGAGGACCAGGTCTTTGTATTGCCGACGGCGAAGATCCACACGAAAACGCTCTTCTCGAAGGCGCAAACACAGCTCAAGGACAAGCTCTACCGCGGTGAAGCCCTCGAGCTGTTCTTCAACTCGGAGCTGAAGCTGGCTTCGCGTGTTGGCGAATCGATGGAGGACTTCACCCAGCGATGCAACGAGGAGGCCGGCGCAAAGGCGGACGAGGATGTCGCCAAGCTTCGTAAGTCGCTGGAAACGAAGATGGACCGAGTGCGCGCGGCGATCGAGAAGTCCGAGGACCGAATCCGTGAGATCGAATCCGATGTGGATTCACGTGGCAAGGAACAGATTCTCGACATTGGACTATCGGTACTTGGCGGCGTGCTCGGCGGACGCCGCTCAACCCGTTCGATACTCGGCGCTGGACGACGTGCTTCGTCAAAGAGCCGGGTCAAGGGCAACGCGGAAGAGCGCCTGAAGACCGCCGAGAATCGATTGACCGACAAGGTCGATGAGCTCGATGAACTCGAAACCGAACTGACCGACAGCCTGTGGGAAATCCAGTCCGATTGGGACGACAAGGCCAAAGAGATCGACACGATTGAGGTCCCCCTCGAAAAGACCGATATCTCGATCGATGAGTTCGCGCTGATCTGGATTCCAACGAGCTAGAAGACCCAGTCCTAAATGACCAAAAAAACTGGTCAGGTCACGGCCCAAAATGCCGATTGATTACCAATGGTGCTTGGAAGGTCTCACAACCGGCTAACAGCACCGCAGAATCTCGCCTAAGGTGAGATAACTGACCGCGCGGATGCAACAACCAACTGACCGATGTCCACTCAAGAGTCCCAAAAACTAACGGCGCCCGAGGGCCGGGTCGTCCTAAATCCATCATCGACCGTCTTCGGTAACGATGGGGATCGTCCGTCGCGTTTCAACGCCCGCAAGGCCGCGCTCTTCGTCGCAGATCTCAACGCGGTGGCACTTTCGCTGCTCCTCGCGAACCTCATCCACGCGGCAACGAACCCGACCGACCCGGTTTCATCGTCTACCTATTTCTGGTTCTTCTTTCTCACCTTCCCCGTCTGGCCTCTGAGCTTCTCACGGAACTACCTCTACCGCTCACGCCACGTCGCTCGTAGCGCCGACGAGGCATCTCGCGTCGTGAAGGCCATTTTCTACGGCTTCATGGCGGTCTTCGCGATCTCGGTCTTTGCCCAGCTGATGCTCTCTCGAGGGCTCATATTGATTTCGTTTGCCGCCCTGATCATCATCGTTGGTACCGTACGCGGAATTGCCAGATACCTCTTCAAACGTTCGCGCGCCCAAGGTGAAAACCTCCGCAACGTGCTGGTCGTGGGAAAGAACCGAGAGGGCGCCTTCCTTCGAGAGATGCTCGACAATGACCCTTCACTTGGGTACAAGGTTCTCGGCTACCTGGAGGATCAGCTTCCTGACGGACTCGAGGATGTTTCGGACCCCGTCAAGGCGCTCGAGGCCATCAAGTCCGCCAACGCTGGTGGTGTGATCATCGCTGCGACAGGCATCGAGGTCGGCACTAGCAATCAGCTCATCCGAACCTTGACCGAGAACGACGTCCACGTTGAGCTGTCCTCGACGCTCTGCGATATCGCTTCGGATCGCCTCACGATCCGTCCATTGGGTCGCTTCCCGATGGTATACATCGAGCCGGTCGAACGAAGCGGTTGGCGAAACTCCGCTAAGCAAGCCTTCGACTACCTGCTCGGTGCTGGTCTGTTCCTTGCGACCCTCCCAATCCTCGTAGGCGCCATGATCGGCATTAAAGCGACCAGCCCTGGACCAGTATTCTTCAAGCAGGTTCGCGTCGGACGCGACGGCGAAGAGTTCGAGGTCTACAAGCTTCGCACGATGGTCGTCGACGCTGAGGCTCAGCTCGACAACGTCCGCCACCTGAACGAAGCGAAGGGGCCAATCTTCAAGATCAAGGACGACCCTCGCATCACCAAGATCGGTCGGATCCTCCGCAAGACCTCGATCGACGAACTCCCACAGTTCATCAACGTCCTTCGCGGCGAGATGAGCATCGTCGGTCCACGCCCGGCGCTTCCAACCGAAGTCGAGCAGTGGCAGCCAGTATTGCGCAATCGCCTCCGGGTACAGCCGGGTATCACCGGCATGTGGCAGGTAGGCGGACGCCTTGATGGCGACGGCGACGGCGACGACTATGGCCAGCTCGACCTCTACTACGTCGATAACTGGACGCTGGTGACCGACCTCACCATCATCTTGCGAACGGTCCCCGCCGTCCTCCTCCAAAAGGGCTCGTACTAGACGGTTCCCCGTTCTCCCAAATTTGCGCGCTGCACGGCACTATCTGTCATTGAGCGCGCGGAGAAGCGAGAGTGTCAGACGCACCGGTCATACTGGCGAGACCACTTCCCCCTTGGTTGCAACCATTGGGAGATAGCCGTGTCGCTCAACGACACTTTCCACCGCCAGTTTGGCATCATCACACGAGCTCAGGCCCTCGCATACGGCCTCAAGACGCACCAGATCACTGCAGGGTCAAGAAGGGCCATTGGCTGAGCGTTCACCCAGGGGTGTACCGCTCTGCCGCGGTCAGCCCATCGTGGGAGTCACGGTTGCTCGCGGCGACAATAGCGACGGGAATCCGCGCTATTTAACGTCCAGCGCGCAAATTTGAGAGAGATGGAGGTTCAGATTCCGGGGATTGCAATCGCCCCGGTGCGCTGCAGTTCGGCTACGCCATAGGGCTCAAGCTTTGCGAGGAATGCATCGAGGTCTTCGGGCCGGCTCGAAAGCGAGAGCATCATGTGCGCGCCGCGTACTCGCAGCACCGAACCGCTGAACCCATCGACCAATGCTTCGACGTCGGCGACCTTCGCCTCGTCGTCGAGCTCCAGGCGGACGAGGACCATCTCGCGCAACGCGGAGTGCTCCGGAGAGAGCTCGACGATGTCGATCACATCGATAAGCTTGTCGAGCTGCTTTTTGATCTGGTCGATCGGGGCTGATTCTCCGTCTACCACGATCGTGATACGGCTGAACCGATCATCGGTTGGAGCCACGGCGAGCGACTCGATATTGAAACCACGCCGAGCGAACAGCCCGGCGACGCGAGCAAGAACGCCCGACTTGTTCTCGACGAGTACGGCCAGGGTGTGACAACGGGTCAGCTGGGAGCGCTTCATCACTCCGCTCCCTTCTGTTGGAACGGTGGCACAACAACCTCGGAGTTGCTCTTGCCGCCTGGAACCATCGGATACACGTTCTCATTCGGTTCGGTAACGAACTCAATCACGACCGGTGCGTCGTCTATGGCGTTGGCCCGCTCGATCGCATCGTCGACCTCATCGGGGTCCTCGACGCGAATTGCGACGCAGCCCATTGCCTCGGACAGCTTGATGTAGTCGGGCACTGGACCGGACAGGTCAACCTCGGAAAGACGATTCTCGTAGAACATCTCCTGCCATTGACGCACCATCCCGAGATAGGTGTTGTTGAGCAGAGCCACCTTGACCGGGATCTTCTCGACCGCGGCGGTGATGAGCTCCTGGCAGGTCATCTGGAAGCAACCATCGCCATCCACCGCCCAGACTGTCTTGTCGGGCATACCGACCTTGGCGCCGATCGCGGCCGGGATCGAGTAGCCCATGGTTCCGAGCCCACCGGAGTTCAGCCAGGTGTAGGGATGTTCGAACTGCCAGTACTGGCTGGCCCACATCTGATGCTGACCCACGCCAGAGGCGACGATGGTGTCCTCGGGTGAAAGTTCGTGCAGACGCTCGAGCACCATTTGCGGCTTGAGTAGGCCGCCGGGTTCGGCGTCTTCGTAGGCGAGCGGGTAGTTCTCCTGCCAGCCCGAGAGGGTCGAACGCCAGGCGCCGTGATCAGCGGGTGTACGAGTACCGATGGCGTCGAGCATTTGGCGCATCACGTGCTTGGCGTCTCCGCGAATCGCAACGTCAGGCATCCGGATCTTGCCGAGTTCGGCTGGGTCGATATCGACGTGAATGACCTTCGCGTCGGGGGCGAACCCGTCGACCTTGCCGGTCACCCGGTCGTCGAAGCGGCTGCCCATTGCAATGAGCAGATCCGATTGTTGCATCGACATAACTGCGGTGTAGTTACCGTGCATCCCTGGCATGCCAAGGTTCAGTTCGTGGCTGTCGGGCATTGCACCCCGGGCCATTAGCGTGGTGACGACCGGGATGTTCAGCCGCTCGGCGAGCTCGAGGAGCTCCGCAGCACCCCGGGCCTTCAAAATGCCACCGCCAGCGTAAATCACGGGACGGCTGGCCTGGAGCATCAACTCGACCGCCGCCTCAATCATTTCGGGTTCGCCGTCGAGCACGGGTTTAAAGCCGGGTAGATCGACCGGCACTGGATCGCTCCACGTCATCACCGACTGTGGGTTCCGGACATCGGTGATGTTCTTCGGGAGATCGATAAGTACGGGGCCGGGACGCCCGGTGGTGGCGATGTGGAACGCTTCGTGCACGACCTGTGGGATGTCGTTGGGGTCCGAGACGAGATAGTTGTGCTTGGTGATCGACATCGTGATGCCGGTGGTGTCGGTCTCTTGGAATGCGTCGGTACCGATAAGGCCGTAGGGAACCTGACCGGTGATGGCCACGACGGGAACCGAATCGAGGTAGGCGTCAGCGAGTGGGGTAACGATGTTGGTGGCAGCTGGGCCACTGGTGACCATCACGACACCCGGCTTGCCAGTGGCCTGCGCGTAGCCCGATGCCATATGCCCTGCGCCTTGCTCGTGGCGCACGAGTACGTGACGAGGCCCTGACCCACCCACCATGGAGTCATACACCGGCATGATCGCGCCGCCGGGATAGCCGAACACGACCTCGACACCCTCAAAGTCGAGAGCCTTTAAGAGGGCCGATCCTCCATCCATTTCCATGATTTGCTCCTAGGTCGGTGAGCGGTTGAGAACTTGTGCCAAAAACGAAGAAGCCTTCCCGGTTGGGAAGGCGAGGCACACGGCGGGTTGGCCGTGCGCTACATAACTACTACTACGAGAATGGCTTGCGAAAACACGCTTGTGATTATGCCTCCGAACGGTTCCACAAGGCAACATGGCGGTGTGGCAACTACCAAAGCGCGCCGAGGCGTCTTTCCGGGCTCGTTCAATCCTTTGACCATTGCGCACCTCGAAATCGCACGACTGGCCCGCGAAAGCTTCGCCCTCGACGAGGTGCATCTGGTCGTGAGCCATGGCGCCCTCGACAAGCCCAACCCACCGGGTCCCAGTTTCGATGAACGGATTGCTGTCCTCGAAGCCGATGCGGACCACTACGACTGGCTGTTTGTGGCGACCACGGAGATGCAGCTGATCGCTGACATCGCCGACGGATTCGACGCGGTGATCATGGGAGCCGATAAGTGGTCCCAAGTAAACGACATTGACTACTACGACGATGAGAGCCACAGAGACGCCTCTGTAGCTCGTCTACCGACCGTTGTTGTGGCTGAGCGGGATGGCGTCGATATCACCGACGTAGAGCCGCTACGGACCTCTGAGCGTCTCCGAGGCGTGTCTTCCTCCCGTGCCCGAGCCGGCGAGGACGATCTCATGGCTCCCGAGGCCCGGAACCAGAGGGATCAATGGTCCTGAGACCACCACTATCCAAAACGTGCTGCAGGAGGCCTACCCGCCGTAGTGGTGGATGTCTCCGGGACCAGCTCGCATCTCATCGATAGCTCGCTGCGCATCGTCGATGGCGCGCTCTAGGGCGTCGGCGACAGCGTCTTTGTCATCGGTGAAGGCAAGCTCGTCGATGAGTGCTCCCAGACGGCTCTGGGCCCTCCACGCAGCCATCTTGGCCCATTCGGTGTAGAGCACTTGCGGGTCGTCTACCACCATCAGGTCCCTGTTTCGGGCCTGTTCGTCCAAAGATGTATCGAGACTGACGTAGCCGTTTACCATCGAGATCCGCTCACCGGGCGAAAACAACGGCCCCGCCCGGTGAACAACCATGTCGCCGTGCAGCGCAATGGCATAACCAGCCGTTGGGAAATCCGGCGCAACCACTCGATCTGGGGGTGGTGTCTCGCCAGCAGCGGCGAGCGCCTGAGCTTCGGCCTTGGTCCCGAGGAAGTATTCGAAGCGTCCACCGTCCACAGTGGACGGATCGGTAACCGCCATGACGTAGTCGAGAGGAAGGGTGTCGTGATGCCATTTGTCGATCGCGGTGTCGATTTGCTCTGGCTCAAAGTTCAAGTGCCCGAGATGCACGGGCATCGGGTGGGGTGCGATATCGATGCCATAGATCCTTGCGAGATGATCCGTCACCTCTGGACTGGTACACAGGTCTCGTAGCCACCTGGACCGGTAGCACCCGCCCCGCACCACGTTTTCTATCCGCTCCCCTGCGGGCATCACGTGGCTTCTCAGCTTTCGTGCCACATCGAGCATCACCGCGGCGCCTTCGTCGCTGAGAAGGCGAAACGGGGTCGTTGCGGCTACGGGAGTGACCTTCCCAGCAATTTCTGCATCGCTATAACCCAGGTCAGCGAGCGTGAAGACCTCGTCAGGCTCCTCAAGGGCCAAGTGCAGATCTGGGTCGAATGCCGGTTCGTCGTCAAGCCAAACGTAGCCCGGGGGTTGCGCAGACGGGAACGGTACAGCAATAGTCATGACCACAGCTTGGTCAACTCGGTCGGCGATTGTCTACCCGGCGACGGGCATATCGGTTAGGCGACGAGTGCCGCAGCAACGACAGCTGCTCCGATGAGGCCGGCGTCTTCGCCCAGGCCGGCGGTCATGACCTCCGGAGGGCCGTCCACCGCATAGTCGGCCAGGTCGATCTCCACAGCCTTGCGAATGCGATCATCGAGGTGTGGCAGCGTTCCCACGCCGCCGCCGAACAGCACGATGTCGGGAGCAAAGGTCAGCGCGTACACCCGAACGAGTTGCGCGAGATAGAACGCTTCGAGATCCCAAACATCGTCTCGACCGAGGAGGGTCTTGGGATCGGCATCCCAACGTTCACCAATGGCGGGGCCCGACGCCATGCCTTCGAGGCAATCGCCGTGGAATGGGCAGTTACCTGCGTAGGCGTCATCGGGATGCCGCTTTACCGGCACATGGCCCATCTCGGTGTGGGCGCGTCCACGAAACGGCACGCCGTCGATCGCCAGCGCAGCCCCGATTCCTGTGCCTACGGTTACGTAGCCAACGCGGGAGAAGCCTTGCCCCTTGCCGTGACGCCATTCCGAGACTGCAGCCGCCTCCACGTCAGTCTGGATGTCCGCTGGCACGCCAAGGGAACTCTGCAGTCGTTGAAGGAGCGGAGCGCCGTTCCAGCCGGGCTTTGGGGTCTTAGCAATGGAACCGAACTGCGGTGATGTCCGGTCGACAACCAACGGCCCAAAAGACGCAATCCCTAGTGCCTCAATGTCACCGTGCTTCTCGAAGAAATCAATGCATGCGCCCAGGGTTTCGTCAGGTGTCGTGGTGGGAATCCACTCCTGGTCGATCACAGTGGTTTCGTCGCTGAATACAGCGGCACGAAACTTCGTGCCGCCAGCTTCGACTGCAGCAAACATCAGGGCCGGTTACTCGGCGTCTTCAGAGCCCAGACGGCGGCCGGACTCTGCTTCGAAGATGTGAAGCGGACCGTCAACACCAATGAGGATGTTGTCGCCACGCTTGATCGACGTCTCGCCGGGAACGCGTACAACCATGGTCTTGTCTTGACCCTGGTGCGGCATGATCGCGTGGATAAACGCCTCAGACCCGAGGTCCTCAATAACGTTCGCCTTTGCTGCGGTCCCGCCCGCGGCGGTCGAGAGGTGCTCTGGGCGAGCACCGACCACGAACTTCTTCGCGCTCGTGTTTTCGAGGTCGGCCTGAACGCCCGCGGTCAACGGAACGGCGTTGTCGCCAAGGAACAGTTCGTTGCCTTGGCGCTCGGTCTCTACAAGGTTCATTGCAGGCGATCCAATGAATCCAGCCACGAAGAGGTTGTCTGGGTGGCTGTACAGGCGGCCCGGGCTATCGACCTGCTGGAGGATGCCGTGGTCGAGAACCGCAACGCGGTGACCCATGGTCATAGCCTCAACCTGATCGTGGGTGACGTAGGCGGTGGTAACACCGAGACGCGCCTGGAGGTCGACAAGCTCGGTGCGGGTCTGCACGCGAAGCTTTGCGTCGAGGTTCGAGAGCGGCTCATCCATCAAGAACACCTTGGGTTCGCGCACGATTGCGCGTCCCATGGCGACACGTTGGCGCTGACCACCCGAGAGAGCCTTGGGCTTGCGGTCGAGATACGGCGACAAATCGAGAATCTCCGCTGCCTCTTCAACACGCTTCTTGCGGCCGTCCTTGGGAACCTTCTGCTGCTTGAGCGCAAAGCCCATATTCTCGCGGACCGTCATCTGCGGATACAGCGCGTAGTTCTGGAAAACCATCGCAATGTCGCGATCCTGCGGGCGCACAAGCGATACGTCACGGTCGTCAATGACCAGACGGCCTTCGTTGATCGGTTCGAGGCCAGCGAGCATTCGCAGCGCGGTCGACTTTCCCGATCCAGATGGCCCGACGAGTACCAAGAGTTCGCCGTCGGTGATGTGCAAGTTGAGCTTGTCAACTGCGCGAACCTCTAGGGACGATCCGAACCCGTAGATTCGACTCGCACTGTCATAGGTGACCTGAGCCACTATTTCCTCCGTCCATGCCTTTCGGCGTCTTACGAAAAGTCACTTGATGGCGCCGAGGGCGAGCCCACGAACCAAACGTTTTTGTGCAATCCAACCAGCGGCGATCACCGGGATCGATGCCATCGTCGCTGCTGCTGACAGCTTTGCGAAGAACTGACCACGACCGTCCACGGTACCGGTTACCCAAATGGGCACGGTCGCCGTATCGGCGGCGGTCAGGTTGAGTGCGAGGAAGAATTCGTTCCACGCAAAGATAAAGCTGAGAAGCGCGGTCGCGGCGATTCCTGGGGACACGATTGGCAGAATTACCGATTTGAGCTGTTCGGTGATCGATGCGCCGTCGATCTGGGCGGCTTCGATAAGTTCCTTTGGAACTTCCTCAAAGAAGGACCGCATCATCCACACGCCGAGAGGCAGGTTGAACGCGGTGTACACGATCGTGAGGCCGAGTCGGGTTCCCAACAGATCGTCCGTGTCGAGGAACGGCAGGCCGAACGTCGGGTACGGAATCGCATCTGCGAAGAAGAACAGCGGCACGATCGCAGCAGCGATCGGCAGGAACTTCGTCGAGATGAAGAAGAACAGCACGTCGCGCCACTTCTCGATAGGTCGGATCGTGAGCGCATATGCGGCGGGGATGCCCATCAACAGCACCAGAATCGTGGAGGCGATCACCACGCTGAACGAGTTAGTGAACGCGTCGACCGCACCGAGGTTGCCACCGAAGTCCTCGCTGACTTCGCGGTAGCGGTCGAGCGATGGACTAAAGAAAAAGACCGGGTCGAGGCTCTGTGCGTCTTCCTCGGTCTTAAAGGAGGTGTGGACCATCCAAAAGATCGGGAAGAAGAAGACCGCAGCCGCTGCCCAGCCAACGACGAAGGACGTAAATGTGCTCCAGCGTGTATTTACGCCAACGATTTCGTCACTTACGCCACTCATGCGATGTCCTCTCCGTCAAGTAGTCCCGAGAGCACCCGAAGCGAGAAGGTCGCCAGGATGATCGATGCGATCACCACGACCACACCGAACGCGGATGCTTCGCCGAACTGGAATGCACCACCGATTGCCCGCTGATGCACAAAGAATGGGATGTTCTGGGCGCCGATAGCGCCGCCGACCAACTGATCGACAGCGTCGAAGGTCTGGATCAGGAAGATCGAGCTGAGAAGCGCACCAAGTTCGAGGTAGGGGCGCAGGTGCGGAAGCGTGATCTGGAAGAAGATTGCGGAGTTGCTCGCGCCGTCGACTCGGGCGGCCTCCAGCACGGACGGAGGTTGGCTCTGTAGGCCAGCGAGAAGGATCAGCATGAGGAATGGCGTCCACTGCCAGATCGAGAAGATGAGGACCGTAAAGAGCGGTGAAGCTGAAGTTTCAAATGGCTCAGCCCCAATGCTGTCGAGAATGAAATTCACGAAGCCGAAGCGGACGTCGAGAATACTGTTTCGCCAGATGAGCGAGGCTGCGACTGGCATGGTCAAGAACGGGGTGATCAGCAGCGTTCGCACGATTGACTGACCAATGAATTTCTTGTCGAGGGCAATTGCAAGGCCGGTGGCGAGCAAGGTGGAGAAGAAGGCGGTTCCGAAGGTGATCCAGAAGGTGTTGATGATCGAATCAACAAACCGCATGTTGTCAGGAATCGAGAAGTAGTTGTCGAGACCAACGAACTCGATAGGGGCCGGGGTAAGGAAGGCCCAGTCCTGAAACGAAATCCAGAGTGCGATTACAAACGGAATCTGGGTGACGATGATCGTGAAGATCAGCGCCGGAAGCAGGGGTATGCGTCGTAACCATTTCTCTTTACGTTGCGCTGCTTTCACCTCAGCGGAATCAACTCCTGCTACGGCAGCTGGCAGTTCTACGTTCGATACTTCGGTGGTCACAACGCCCTTTACATCTCTCAGCCCAGCGCGAAAAAGCGCTGGGCCCACAAATTGGTTGTACCAGCGGGCCGTTGCCGACCCGCTGGTACATACGAATCAGAAAGCGCTAGCGCTTTCCTATTGCACTAAAGCCTAAGGCTTATTGGCTTATTGGCTTACCTCAGAGGCAATTGCCTGGCAAGCGTCGAGTGCTGCATCAACACTCTGCGAGCCAGCGATAGCTGCCGAGATTTCCTGGGTGCACCGGGTGCCGATGTCCTGGAACTCAGGGATACCTACGTACTGCACGCCTGGAAGACCTGGACGTGGGGTGAGTCCTGGGCTCTCAGGCATTGCTACCTGGATCTGGTTGAGCACGGTGTCGCCGAAGGACTCCGAAGCTGCAACGTAGTTCGGGTTCTCGTAGGTCGATACACGAGATCCGGGAGGGGCAGCTGCCCATCCGTCGTTCTCACCAACGATGTTGATGTATTCCTCAGAGGTTGCCCAGCTGATGAATTCCCAAGCAGCAGCGGTGTTCTCTGCGTTCTCAGGGATCGCGAACGACCAGGTCCAGAGCCAACCAGCTGGAAGCTCAGCTGGGCCGGTAGGAGCAAGTGCTACACCGAGGTTGCCGGTGAGGCCCTCGTTCTCAAGGAAGCCTGCAGCAACGGTTGCGTCGTACCACATTGCAGCGCCACCGCTCTGCATGAGCTCGAGGCACTGTGGGAATGACGAGTTAGCAGCGTCGTCTTCACCGAAGTTCTGGACGAGGTCTACGTAGAACTCAGTTGCAGCACGGAAGCCAGAGTCTGGCTGGTTGATCTGTGCTTCACCAGGGGTGCCGTCATCGTTAGCTTCCCACCAGGTGCCACCGAAGGTGTTCACAACGGTGGTGAGGGATGCGCCGAGGTCGCCCCAGCCAGCGAGACCACGAAGGCAGATACCTGCAACATCGTCGGTGTCGACAGCTTCAGCGATTTCAGCGATCTCTTCCCAGGTTGGCTGCGCTGGGAAGTCGATGCCTGCAGCGTCCATGATCTCCTGGTTGAACATCACGAAGGATGACTCACCGTAGAAAGGAACACCGTAGAGCTCACCGTTGAGGGAAAGCGCACCGCGGATTGGATCGAGAAGATCGTCAAGGTTGTAGTCAGCGTCAGCCTCAGCCAATGGGGTGAGGTCCTGAATCCATCCGTTGACGCCACCGAACTGTGGAGCCTCGAATGGGCCAATCATGAATGCGTCGAACTCAGCAGAACCGGTACCGGCAGCGAGGGTTACACGCTCACGGAGTTCCTGCTCTGGAAGCTCGAGGAAGTTAACCTCAAGGCCGTTCTCGGCGGTGAAGTAGTCCGGCGTGAAGCGCTGGATCGAGTCGGTTGCGCCGTTGTTTACTACTGCAACGGTGATCGACTGGCCGGAGAAGTCAGCGGCAGCTGGTGCTTCGTCGTCTTCCATGGCTTCTTCGTCGTCTTCCATGGCTTCTTCGTCGTCTTCCATGGCTTCTTCGTCGTC
>CAZLWE010000018.1:0-5773 GCA_964562985.1 uncultured Acidimicrobiales bacterium | reverse complement strand
CTTCTTCGTCGTCTTCCATGGCTTCTTCGTCGTCTTCCATGGCTTCTTCGTCGTCTTCCATGGCTTCTTCGTCGTCGCCATCGACTACGTCTTCGACGACATCAGCGGCATCGCCAGCTACGTCGGAAACGGCGTCGTCGGCGCCGCATGCTGCGGCAACCATGGCTAGAGCTGCGAACAGCCCCAGTAGTTTCAAAAGCGCAGGCTTGCGCTGTGGTGTGTTTCTCACGAGTATCTCCCCTTCAAAGTTGATCCGCGCCGAGTTTGCTCGACACGCACATGAGGTTTATATTTTTAACGTGGATTTAGACCCCTTTGGGGGTCACCCCCTTTGCCAAAATGGCGGAACGCGCAATAAACAAACTGGCGCGGGCGGCATAGCTATAAAATACAAGGGTGCTCTACGCTCGCCCCATGACGAGCAAAGCCGAACTCAGCAACGAAAATCTTGGCAATCTTGACCCATCCGTCAAGGCCCCGACCTATGACCGGAGCGCCCTCACACCGTCGATTGTCCATATCGGCGTTGGCGGGTTCCATCGAGCCCACCTAGCCACCTACGTCGACGCCCTGGCCCGTGCTGGAAACACCGATTGGGGAATCGTCGGCGCAGGGGTAATGCCTTTCGACCAGAAGATGCACGACGCACTCACCGGCCAGGACCACCTCTACACCCTGGTGTCGCGCGACCAAGACGGCTTCGATGCCACGGTCATCGGCTCGATCGTCAACTTCATCCTCGCCTACCCAGACCAGCAACCACTGATCGACAAGATCGCATCTCCCGAGACCCAGATCGTCTCGATGACGGTGACCGAAGGCGGCTACCCCGTCGACGACGCCACTGGCGACTTCGACCCCGACTCCCCGAACGCTAGCGACAGCTCTGCATTCGCCGCGATCGTAAAGGGCCTCGCCAAGCGCATGGCCGACGGCGTTGGCCCGATCACCATCCAGAGCTGCGACAACGTGATGGGCAACGGCGACGTCGCTGCGCTCGCAACCAAGTCGATGGCAGCGGCCCACGGCGACGAGCTGGTGGCGTGGATCGAAGAGAACGTCGCATTCCCGAACTCGATGGTCGACCGCATCACGCCAGCCACCACCGACGACGATCGACAGTGGTTCGCCGACAACGTCGGCATCGACGATGCCTGGCCGGTCGTGTGCGAGCCGTTCATCCAGTGGGTCATCGAAGACGAGTACGCCGGGGCACGTCCACCGTGGGAGACCCTCGGCATCATCAAGACCGAAGATGTCCGCCCGTTTGAGCACATGAAGCTCCAACTACTCAACGCTGGCCACTCGGTCCTCGGCTTTTCTTCTCACCAATTCGAGATCGAACTTGTGCACGATGGCATGGCCGACCCCGATGTGTTGTCCTTCGTAGAGGCGTACCTGCACAAGGAAGCCAAGACGTCGCTGCATCCGGTCGAGGGCATGGACTTCGATGCCTACATCGAGTCGCTCCTGGAGCGCTTCGCGAACCCGCAGGTCCGCGACCAGATCCTTCGCCTGGCGATGGACGGCACCGGCCGACTGCCGAAGTTTGCGCTTCCCACGTTGCGCACCCACTTGGCTAATGGTGGCCCGACAAAGCTTGCGGGGCTCTTGCTTGCAAGCTGGTGCCAGTGCCTCACGGGAAAGAGCGACGCCGGAAACGACATCGAATACGGGCCCGACGCGATGCTCGAAGAGGCAAAGGCTGCGGCACAAGCTTCGCTGGAGAACCCTGCTGCGTTCCTCGACCTCGCACCAACATTCGATGGCATCCGCGACAACGAAGCGTTCGTCGCAGAGTTCGCCGCCACGCTGACCGCCGTTCGCGAGAACGGTCTCCGGGCAACGATCCAGGACTACGTCAGCTAACAGCTACCTACACAACAATCGACCACACGGGGCTCGGAGCAATTCCGGGCCCCGTTTGCGTTTTGTCGCGCGGGCCATCGCCAAAATGTAAGGTGCCGGGCACCTTACATTTTGGCCTTCTCAGGTTCAGCACGTTCGACGCCGACTAAAACAGTGAGCTCACGCAAATTCCGGAGGATGACTCGGCATGGCGGAAACATTCGCAGGCGACAAGAAGAAGGGCACCTCGATTCTCGGCCCATACGAGCGGCGCTTCATCGATTGGGGGATCCCCAAGGTTCCTGCGCCGATCATGAGCCACCACCTGACGTACGTGACGCTGCTGTGGTCGGCAGGCACGATCTTGTTCGGCTGGTTAGCCACCAGGAACCTCATCTGGCTCAACGGTGTCTCGGTGATGGTGTTTGGCCAATGGCTCACCGATTCCTTCGACGGCAGTCTCGGCAAGTTCCGCAAACAGGGTCTTGTCAAGTGGGGCTTCTATATGGACCACCTGCTCGACTTTCTCTTTGCCGGTTCGGTCGTGATCGCCTATTCGTTCCTCGTCGAAGCCGAGTGGCTGAAGTTCCTGTTCTTGCTTCTGCTCCTGATTACGGGCGCGACCATGGCCGTGAGCTTCCTCTCGTTCGCGGCGACCAACCAGTTCCAGATCGCGTACTACGGCGTAGGACCGACCGAGATCCGCATCGGCTACATCGCGCTCAACACCTTCGTCTGGCTCGTCGGCACGGCCATCTTTAGCTGGGGCGTACCGCTCGTGCTGGCCCTAAACGTCGTGGCCTTCACCGTGCTCGCCAGACAGACCAGCCAAAACCTCTGGCAGATCGACTACGAAGCCAACGTCGACAACGCGCCACGATAGGCGTGAAGCCTTAGCGGTTGGGTCCGAGGTGACGATGCTGCTACTTGCGCAACTGGGATACGTCGCGCACTGCGCCTCGGTCAGCTGAAGTCGTCATGGCCGCGTATGCCTGCAGCGCTTGACTGACGACCCGGTCACGATCGACCGGGGTGTAGGCGTCGGCGCCGCGTGCCTCTTGGGCGGCGCGACGCTCGGCGAGCACGTCGTCGGGCACGTCGAGGGTGATCGTGCGATGCGGGATATCGAAGGTGATCATGTCGCCATCTTCGACGAGTGCGATGAGCCCGCCGTCGGCAGCTTCGGGCGAAACGTGCCCCACCGACAAGCCCGACGTTCCGCCGGAGAACCGGCCGTCGGTAAGCAGCGCGCATTCTTTGCCGAGGCCACGGCTCTTGATGTAGGTCGTTGGGTACAGCATCTCTTGCATGCCCGGTCCGCCCTTGGGCCCTTCGTAGCGGATGATGACGACCTCGCCCGACTCGATCTCCTCGAGCACGCCTTCCATCGCGTCTTCTTGAGATTCATATACTCGGGCCGGGCCAGAGAACTTCCAGATCGACTCGTCGACGCCAGCGGTCTTGACGATGCAGCCGTCTTCGGCGAGGTTGCCGAACAGCACCGCGAGACCGCCCTCGGAGGAATACGCGTTCTCGACCGAGCGGATGCAGCCGTTCTCGCGGTCGTCGTCGACGCTATCCCAACGGGTGGCCTGACTAAACGCCGTCTGCGTGGGGATGCCGGCAGGGCCCGCTCGCCAGAAGGTCTTGACGTCGTCGGCCGGGTCGAGGGCGATATCCCATTGGCTTAGGGCGTCGTCCCAGTTGGATGCGTGGATCAGCGGGGTTGAGGTTTCGATGATTCCGCCTCGGGCGAGCTCGCCCATGATCGCCGGGATACCACCTGCGCGGTGTACGTCTTCGACGTGGTACTCCTCGACCGACGGCGCGACCTTGCACAGGTTCGGCACCCGGCGGCTGAGCTCGTCGATGTCGCTCATCTTGAAGTCGACGCCACCCTCTTCGGCGGCAGCGAGCAGGTGCAGGATCGTGTTTGTCGATCCGCCCATAGCGATGTCGAGCGCCATCGCGTTGGTGAACGCCGTCTTGGTTGCGACGCTTCGAGGCAGAACCGAGTCGTCGCCCTTTTCGTAGTAGCGCTTGGAGATGTCGACGATGAGTCGTCCGGCCTCAAGGAAGAGCCGCTCACGGTCGGCGTGGGTGGCAAGCGTGGTGCCGTTCCCGGGAAGAGATAGACCTAGCGCCTCGGTCAAACAGTTCATCGAGTTGGCGGTGAACATGCCCGAACACGATCCGCACGTCGGACACGCGGAGCGTTCGATGTTCGCGACATCTTCGTCGCTGACATTCGTGTCGGCTGCCTTCATCATTGCGTCGACAAGGTCGACCTTTACCTCAACTCCGGCGAGCCTGGTCTTACCCGCTTCCATCGGACCACCCGACACGAACACCGCAGGCACGTTCAGACGCATCGCGGCCATGAGCATGCCGGGCGTGATCTTGTCGCAGTTAGAGATGCACACGAGGGCATCGGCCTTGTGTCCGTTCACCATGTACTCGACGGCATCAGCGATCAGCTCACGGCTCGGAAGGCTGTAGAGCATGCCCGAGTGCCCCATCGCAATACCGTCGTCTACGGCGATGGTATTGAACTCTTTGGCTACTCCCCCAGCTGCCTCGATCTCTCTACCGACGAGCTGTCCCATGTCCTTCAGATGGACGTGACCTGGTACAAACTGCGTGAAGCTGTTGGCTACGGCGATGATTGGCTTGTTGTCGAAGTCCTCATCGGTCATGCCCGTTGCACGCCAAAGTGCACGAGCACCGGCCATGTTCCGGCCGCTTGTGGATTCGTGGGAGCGATAATTGGCCATGGGCCAATCCTACGACGATCGAGCTCATGGCCATAACCCTGGGCACCGACCTAGACGATGATGGCCTGCATGTCTTGATCACAGGACTTGGGCACCGTGTAGATCTTTTCATCCACAGCCCAATCCGTCGCCAGCAGCGTGTTGCCCGACGCTTTGATCTGTGCGACCGTCAGGTCATCTCGCACCAATGACCGCGCTACCCGCCGAATTGGAGAACCGCTAAGCAACGCAATCGTGTCGCCGGCTCGTGCCAGAACGAAGTAGCGCGTTGACGCGGCTGACGCCACCGCCGCCAACCCGACCGCGATTACAACGGTGTTGGCTGTCCTGAACCCGGCGAGCAACCCAACGACTGCTGCGACGAGAGCAGTGCCGATCACGAACGGCAACCACAGGCGCGTTCGGTGCCACATGTACACGGCGTTGGTGACCTCATGGGCTCCCATGAGTTTTTGCGCTGATGCGATGAGCAGGGCGCGTCGCACTTTTCTTCCCTAGTCGATCTTCCCTGGTGGCGCGAGGACCGCACATGCATGCGTCCCTCGCGCCGGAGGAGGAATACTTCAGTTACTCAAGGTGACTTACAGGTCTCCGGAAAGCGTCTCCAGCATCGCAAGCTCTGCGGTACCGTGCCACTGGCCGACCGAATCGCGGTACTCGCGCCATGGGGCGAGAATCGCAGCAAAGTCGGGATCAGCTGCGGCGAAGTCATCGAGGAGATCCTCGGTGATCGCACGAGCTTGTTCCAACATGTCGTCGGGGAATCGACGAATCTGCACACCTGAATCGATGAGCTCCTGAAGTGCGACTGGTTGTACCCGGTCATAGAACATCATCGTCTCGAGATACGACAGCTTGGCCGACGCTTCGAGCGCAATCTGGAAGTCTTCGGGCAGGTCGTTGTAGGCGTCGAGGTCGACGAATACATCGAGCGATGCGCCTGGCTCCCACCATCCGGGGAAGTAGTAGAACTCTCCCGCTTCGCCGAGGCCAAGGTTGTTGTCGTCGAACGGGCCAACAAACTCGGCCGCGTCGATCGCGCCGGTCTGGAGCGCCTGGGCGATTTCGCCCGCAGCAAGAACCTGCGCGTTGACGCCAAGCTCACTCATCACCGCGCCACCGAGACCTGGAATACGCATGGTGAGACCTTG
>CAZLWE010000017.1:48049-52477 GCA_964562985.1 uncultured Acidimicrobiales bacterium | reverse complement strand
CCATGGGTCACCACCGAACTTGTCGCCCGGGGCGGCGCGTCCAACATCGCCACAATTGCTTCGCCGCTCACCCGAGCGAACGGCGAGGGAAACGTTCCTCCACTGGCGACGACCTCGCGGACGTTGGCGACCTCCGCCGGTGTGCGGGACTCCAGGCCGTCTGGCATGGGTTGCTGATGGAGCAGCGCGAGCGCCCGTCCCATCGCTTCAACGACCGGCAGAGGATTCTGCGCGAACTGGCTGTCGGTCGCTCGACCGTTCAGCCCGAGGCGCTCTCGCTCATCCGGCAATGACCGGAATCTTCGTTCGGGTGCGAGGACCTCGCAGAACCTCGCGCAGTTCGCCGAGGAGGTAGTGGCTCTTGGCCTCAGTGATCTCGACATTGGCCAGGGCGCCAGCCTTGAGGTCGGCTTCGAAGTGCACCAGCTTGTTCTGACGCGTTCGGCCCGAAATCACGCCCGGGTTGCGCTTCGACGGTCCTTCGATCACGACCTCTTCGATGCGACCGACACGGGCGACGTTCTTCAGAGCCGCGGAGCGCTGGATGACATGCCGCAATCGCTCCATACGTTCTTTGGTGACCTCTTGGGCAATGAACTGGTCGGTGTACTCCGCGGCTTCGGTGCCTTCGCGTGGCGAGAACACAAAGGTATAGGCCGAGTCGTACTCGGCCGCCGCCGCTACCTCGAGCGTGGCTTCGAAGTCGTCGTCGGTTTCGCCGGGGAAACCAATGATGATGTCGGTGCTCACCGCCAGGTCGTCGATACCGGCCTTTGCCGCGGCGAGTCGTTCGAGGTAACGCTCCGCGGTGTACCCACGGTGCATTGCCTTGAGGATCGCATCGCTGCCCGATTGCAACGGGAGATGCAGGTGGTTGCAGACGGTGTCGACCTCGGCCATCGCTGCGATGGTGTCGTCACGGAGGTCCTTGGGATGCGGGCTCGTGTAGCGGACTCGTTCGATGCCGGGAACAGCTCCGACTTCTCGGAGCAGGTCGGCAAACAGCGGTCGGCCCCGACGTCGACCGCCTTCTACCCAAAGCTCTCCGGCTTCGTGGGTGTCGAATGGGTCGGTGTCGCGTCCGCCGAGCTTCAAGGTGATGTCGCGGCCATAGGAGTTGACGTTCTGGCCCAGCAGCGTCACCTCGGCCACGCCATCTGCCGCCAGGATTTCGACTTCGCGGACGAGGTCGCCGAACGGGCGGGAGATTTCTGGCCCTCGCACCGATGGCACGATGCAGAATGCACAGGAGTTATCGCAGCCAATTTGGATGGTGACCCATGCGGCGTAGTCGACTTCGCGCTTCTCTGGAAGCGCTGAGGGGAACGCGGCATTTTCGGCGTCGACCGCGGCTTCGAGGATCTCTACGATCTGGCCGTTCTCTCGGCTCTCTTCGAGAAGCTCAGCGGCACGGTGCACATTGTGGGTTCCGAACACCACATCGACGTGGCCAGCCTTCTCCGCGACGATGTCCTTGTCTTTTTGGGCCAAGCAACCGCCGACGGCGATCTGCATGTCGGGGCGCTTCTCCTTCTCGGCTTTGAGGTGCCCGAGTGCCCCATAGAGCTTGTTGTCGGCGTTCTCCCGAATACAGCAGGTGTTCAGCATGACCACATCGGCTTCTTCGACCTCAGTGGTCACTTCGTAGCCGTCGGCCTCCAGGAGGCCGGCGATGCGTTCCGAGTCGTGTTCGTTCATCTGGCAGCCGAAGGTGCGCAGCAGGTACTTCCGAGTCACCTAGCCAGTCTAGAAGAGCGCACCGTCGCCACATCATCCGACAGCGACGTCGGCGCAAAAACACCGGTGCCCGCAACCTTGTGGCCGCGGGCACTGGCGTTGGAGGGGTGTGGTCCCTGACAAAGGCACACGGTTACTCCAGTCGGATGTCTTGGAGATCGATCAAGCCCGGTAGATCAATTTCTTGGGGTGTGGTCGCGAGTCGTACGGCGAGGCGATGGAACTGTTTGGCATAGGTGAGGAAGCGAACGTTGGCCAGGGACTGATCTTCGCCAGCCGACTCGATCCGAAGGTCGCCGTATCCAAATATCTCACCGGAGGCGGTCGTGTTGAGAACAAGGTCGGTCACTCTCGATACGGGCATCGATGCCACTCGAAGCCCGAGAAAGCCGGTCGCCTCGATGACGCGCCGGTTCGTGAGGTAGCGAAGCTCATAGCTATGCCAGCGAAGCGCGCAGAGCCCGAAGCGGCCGATGAAGAACAAACCAATGCCCGTAACGACGAGGAGTTCATCAACATTGTTCGTCAAGAAGAGATAGGCGGCGATCACCCCCGCGACCAACGCTCCCCAGCCCCAGTCGCGGTCCTTGATCCAACGGAACACCACGATCCCGGCAAGGACCAACGTCAGCAAACCAAGACCAATACCGGTGATCATCGGACGCGCCAAGATTGTGACCACGATGACCAACACTGCGGCCGTCTCGAGCAGTGGCTCACCCAGGCTCATGACGTGTTTGGGGGCCTTGTAGTACACGATCTCGTCATGGACGAGAACATCATCGTCGCGCGGGGGCGCGATGAGGAGGCGCAGATAATCGTTCTGGCTTTTCCGCCGAGTGACATACCCTGCACGCTTCGCGGAGCCGGGCAGCGGGTGCGTCATATTAGCGCGAGGGCTTGGCTCACCGCGGGCTCACCAGCGAGGCCACGGAGAAATTCGAGCATGGCCGTAGCAATGCCGCCCATCAATCCGAGGAAGTCATTTCCACGGTTGCCGGTTTCGGTCGCGTTTAGCGAGATGAGATAGAGGACAAATAGTCCGAGTAATGGGTAGCCAAAACGTCGTGCCATGATGCTGTCGGGTCCTTAAAACGAGTACGTCAAAGGCCCTCTCACCGACAACAAAGTTGCCGCTGATCTCCACCTGCCAGCATCCACGCTACCACCACTCAATCGCGCGATGTGTGCATTTCTTCGCGCGGTGCGTGTTACATCGATGTAATTTCACTGATGTAAGAAGAACGCAAAGGGGCACCCGACCAAGCCGAGCGCCCCTTCGAACCATCAGATTGGGCGCACGCGCCCTGGCCCCTACCTACTTCTCATCGAGCAAGATTGGCTCATCGTCGGCCTCGGTAAAGCCGTCTTCGGTCAGATCAATATCGGCCTCGTCTTGTGGCTCGGGCATCACGATCTTGGTAACCCGGTCGGTGATCTCCACCATGATCTCTGGGTTGGACATCAAGAAGTCCTTCGCCTTCTCACGACCTTGGCCAAGCTGTTCGCCTTCGTAGGTGTACCAAGCACCCGACTTCTTCACGACGTCGTGCTCCACGGCCAAGTCGAGCACCGAACCCTCACGGCTAATACCGACGCCGTACATGATGTCGAACTCTGCCTGACGGAAAGGCGGTGCAACCTTGTTCTTCACGACCTTTACTCGGGTGCGGTTGCCGACAACCTCAGCACCTTGCTTGATCGATTCGATACGGCGGATATCGAGGCGCACCGACGAGTAGAACTTCAGCGCACGTCCACCAGGGGTTGTCTCTGGCGATCCGAACATCACGCCGATCTTCTCGCGCAGCTGGTTGATGAAGATGCAGATCGTGTCGGTCTTGTTGAGGTTCGCCGTGAGCTTGCGCAAGGCTTGTGACATCAAGCGAGCCTGAGCGCCGACATGGTGATCGCCCATGTCGCCTTCAATCTCGGCCTTTGGCGTAAGCGCTGCGACCGAGTCGATCACGATCACGTCGAGAGCGCCGGAGCGCACCAACATGTCAGTAATTTCGAGGGCCTGCTCACCGGTGTCGGGCTGAGAAATCAACAGCGAGTCGATGTCGACACCGATCGCCGCGGCGTACACCGGATCCATCGCATGCTCAGCATCGATGTAGGCGCACTGACCGCCATTGCGCTGCGCTTCGGCAACGACGTGGGTAGCGAGCGTGCTCTTACCGGAGGACTCCGGACCGTAGATCTCGGTCACGCGGCCACGGGGCAAACCACCCACACCCAACGCAAGGTCGAGGGCCAAAGCGCCAGTAGGAACGGTCTCGATTGCCATCGAACCCTTCTCGCCCATTCGCATGACCGAGCCCTTGCCGAACTGCTTCTCGATCTGCCCGAGTGCCATCTCGAGTGCCTTTTCACGCTCCACTGGAATCTCCTTCGTTCGCACCTTCTCCAGATGCGGCCCGCCTGTGCGGGATAGTTAGTTGTTTGGGAAGTTGCGGCCAACCTAATTAGGGGGTGTGACAGCGAACTCTGGTGAGCTCTCTTCCGGGAACAACAGCAATGTAATTGCGAACGACTGTTCGATGCAAGCATTTGTCGAGACTTCCGCTCGACAACCGCGGAAACCGACATGGTCCGTCGCCTCCGGCTCCCTCCCCCAGGACGCCTTCACATGGCGAGACTTCCGCTCGACAACCGCGGAAACCGACATGGTCCGTCGCCTCCGGCTCC
>CAZLWE010000017.1:0-47949 GCA_964562985.1 uncultured Acidimicrobiales bacterium | reverse complement strand
TCCCTCCCCCAGGACGCCTTCACATGGCGAGACTTCCGCTCGACAACCGCGGAAATCCATCTTTGGGGCCTGACCCCTATTTGGAAATAGGGGTCAGGGCAACTCGACAAATCGATCAACTTCCATTGATATTTCAACGAAGTTCCCATCGAAAGGGGTCCGCGATAGGGGTCAGGTCCCATTCGTTCGGGGTACTAGAGACCGGCCTGTGCGCGGGCTTTGGCGACGAAGTCCGGGTTCCTACATCCGGTAGCGAAGGCGGCGAGGCGTTTCTCGATGTCTTGGCCGAGTAGCTATTTGCCTATCGGGTCGGCGATCACCGAGAGAGCTGCTGGTTTGATGCTGAAGGTGTAGCGCCATGTGGCCAGAGTTCGACCGGGTTCGAGTTCTTTGAATGCCCATCCGCCACCGAACGACTGAAAGAACGGCGGACCTTCGATCGTCGCTTCAACCCTGGGCATGACCTCAGGCTAACTACGGGTCGAACCAGGTGCCCTCCAAGAGCACCCCATCGCATCACCGGTCCGCGTCGCCTTCCGTTTACATCGACTTTCGCGGCGATTTGGATAATTGCTTCCCATGACGACGATTTCTGAACTTCATCCGCTCCGCACCGACCTGACGGCGACGAGCAACGCTCGGTGGCGCACCTGCTTTGAGGTGATGGAGGATCAGCACGCCGAGGTCACCGTCAACGACGTTGGGCCGCTCGCCCCTGTCATCGAGCGTGGACTTCGTGCGTCGCTCCCCACCTTCCAGATCGGAGAGACCGGGACGGGCTCCCACCTCATCGCCGCCGCCGAGAAGGTGGCCGACGCTGACTACGTGGAGGCACTGCGCCTGTTTGTGAAAGAAGAGCAGGAGCACGCCCGCCTGTTAGCGCTGGTCTGCAACGCGCTCGACATCGAGATGCTCGAGTCGCACTGGACCGACGGCGTGTTCCAATTCGTACGACGAGCCTTCGGGCTCCGTGGCGAGGTACTCACCCTTCTGGTCGCAGAGTTCGTCTCGAAACGTTTCTACGGACTGTTGGCCGACGGCGTCGGCGAGCCAACCCTTGCAGCGGTCTTCCGCAGCATCCACGAAGATGAGGTCCGCCACCTGGACTTCCATGCCGCCACACTGCCCCAGCACCTCGATGAATGGCCAACCCCTATCTGGTCGCTCGCCCGAGCGATCTGGCTCACGCTCATCGTTGGCTCAACCGCCGTTGTCGCCGTCGACCATCGCCGAGCGATCCGAGCCTGCGGTAGTTCACCCATCCGATTCGTCATCGATGTAGTGCGGACCCTACGCGAGCAACACACCCGCTTCTTCGTTCCTCGCAAGACCTGACCTTCGAGGCCGCGCACACATTTTCTCGAAAATTCGGGAGGGTTTTCTGGCGTCGGTTGCACTAGAGGCATACACATGTCGGTACGACGCCCATTTCGACGATGCGCAGAACATCGCCCTACTGGAGATTTGGAAGCAACTTCCATCGCTTCGCAGTGACTCCGCTATCTGTGCGTGGATGCACGGCATCACGCGGCGGGTCACGACGAGTCGAGTCGTCGACCCGCTGGTTCGTCAACGGCGTCGTGATGAGCGATTTCGCAGCCACGCCGGAAGCGATGCATTGGTCCATAACGGCTCGGCCGATGCAATCTCGGATCGAGACATGCTCGGGCGGGTTCTCGGCCGCTTGACCGTCGAGCACCGAGAGGTTCTCGTGCTGCGTTTCATCGAAGGGTTCAGCGAACGCGAGACCGCCCAACTACTCGGCATCGGCGAAAAGACCGTCAGCAGTCGCACCACAGGCGCCAAGCGGGCCGCAATCGACGCCCTAAACGAACTGGAGATCAGCGATGTCAAAACCGACACTCACACCCGATGAAGAAGTTCGCTTCGACGAACTCTTCGCCACGAGCGACCGGCTGAGCCTCAGCCACGATTGGGTCAACGTTCTCCACCGAGAGATCGCGAAGACCCACGCGGAGCCAGGCTTCTCCCCCGCTCCGTCCGCAGACGTTGCCATCGCACTCTTGGTCGGTACCAACTTCGACAATGTCGTAATCGACGAAAACCTGACCGTATGGGTGTTTGACGACGATGGGTCCGAAGTTGCCTCGTTCGACTTTGACGAAGTCCTGGCGGAGGTGTTGCGAAGCCCACTGGAGACTCCCACCGAACGTGTCGTCAGCTGGGCGACCGGCCCGAACGATTGGCGCTTCGCCGACCTCGATGGCCTCTCCACATTCCTGTGGGACTTCCAACCCCTCGACGAGGGCCTCCTAGCGACCGCAGCCGATGACTCGACCGAAGCGCTACTGATCGAGTGGCCGGACGGATTCGAGGGCTAAGAAAATACATCTGGGAGGCGGAACCTCGGCAAAGTTCCCGGTGCTGCGACGGCGATAGCGCTCCACAGCACCGGGAACTCCCTAGGCTCTGGTGGTGCATCGGTTCGTCTACCTCACCTACTTGTTCATGGTGGCGTCCGCTGGGGTCACGTTTGTCTTCCTCGAGGACTTTGAACAGCTGTACGCCATTCCAGCCTGGGGGCTGGGGCTGATCTCGTCCCTCGCGTTCTTTACCGCCGTGATCTCGGCAATATTCATCGCACCGCTCGGTGACCGTGGCCTGCTTCGAGCTCTCGGAATCTTCGCCTTCGCCGCAGCGATCCTCGGGAACTTCTGGACCGGGTTCGCTACGGAATTATGGAGTCTGGCAGCAAGCCGAGGCCTAAGCGGGCTCGGTGTAGGGGTATTTGCCATCGTCGGCCGCAAGGCCTTGATCGGCGAGACCACCGATGGCGGAGCCGAAAAGATCGGCGGATTTGTCTCCGCTGCGGTGGCGGGCTTTATCGGGGGACCTGCGCTCGGCGCGTGGCTCGGGGAGCTGGGCGGCATCGGAGCGCCATACATCGCCACATCTGTCGTATTGCTCGTACTGGCGATACCGACCATTCGCTATTTGATCAGTGTCCCAATCGCCGTGAGCGAACGCACCACCGTGGCGGCGATGATTCCACTGCTCAAATCGCGCAAGGTCCGTGCTGCCACCGCAGGCTACGTAGCCGTGTTCTTCAACATTGGGGTATTCGACGCCACGGTCGATCTCTACCTGACCGGCCTTGGAGCAACGAATGCGCAACTTGGCTGGATCCTCATCGTCGTGGGTGCACCGTTGCTGTTCATTCCGCGCCTCGCCGGACGGACAGTCGATTCCAGCCCTCGAGCAACGCGATTCTTGCTTCTGCCTCTCACAATCTTCGTGCCGATCATCCTGACCCTTGGGGTCTGGGAAGGCATCGCCGTGTTCACCGTGCTCGCCACCTTCCAGACCACGATGGAAAGCGTGATCTTCCCAGCGGCAAACAAGCTCGTCATCGACGAAGCGGGCGCTGCGAATTCCGCCGTCGGGACGAGCATGCTCGATGCGACCGGTTCGCTGGCAGCTGGCATTTCGGCCTTTATCGCGCCAGTGCTGTTCAACCTCACCGACGGCCCGCTCGGCTCATTTGGCGTCTCTGGTCTTGTTTGCCTGGGACTACTCATCGCTGCGTGGCGCAATGTCGCGACAACGCAACAGAGCGTCGACGCTGGCCTGGCCTAGAAACCAAGCGAGCGTCGACGCTCCATCACTTCCCCCAAAGTGGAACTAGATGACTGCCTCGTCTTCACGTCGACGGCTGGTGTATACCGCAGCGGCACCGGTGATCACGAAGACGGCACCGAGCGCACCGAGCAGCTCCGACGACGCACCGGTTACGGCGAGTTGCGGTTCAGCTGGTGGCATCAGGATGCCTTCGATCACGTGGATCACGCCGTTGCTTCCCTCAAGGTCGACCGTCACAATCTCGATGCCGTTCACGGCACCGTCTGCCACGGTGAGCTCAAGGCCCGTCGAGGTGACCAGCGTTGCGCCACCTTCCAAGTCAGCCGATGTGAACGTACCCGGCACGACGTGGAAGCCGAGGAGCGACTGCGCGAGCAGCGGATCATCGGTTACCTGCATCACCAGGTCGGGGTTCGCTTCGAGCGCAGCTACTGCGCCGGAGTCACTTGGCAGGAACACCGTGATCGGTCCATCAGAACCAAGCGCATCGTTGAGTCCAAGCGGACCGAGCACGCCAGCAACCGTAGGTGAGGTCAGACCAGCGATCGCTGCGAGGTTCTCCGGTGGAGCCTCGGTCGTCGTGGTGGTCGGCGCTTCGGTGGTGGTCGTGGTTGGGGCTTCGGTAGTCGTGGTTTCTGGAACCTCAGTAGTCGTGGTCTCCGGAGCCTCGGTAGTAGTGGATTCGGCAACTGGGGACGAGACCTCTTCGGCGTCGCCACCGAAGTTGCACTGGCTAAGAATCAAACCGAGGATGATGATGCCAGCGATGAGGGCGAGGAGCCACCACCACTGACCGAGGCAACCGGCGAGGCCGCCCTCGTCATCGTCATCGTCATCGTCACGGGTTACGTCGTTGCGGATAGACGCTCCCGCGGCGCCCGATGCGGCTCCGGTGCTTGCGGTGACTTTACGGCTTCCCGAGCTCGCAGCCCCTGAAACCGAGGCGCTTGCCCCTGACACGGCGCCCGTGGCCTTGCCACCCAGATCACCGGCAGCGCCCGTGACCTTGCCGCCCAGGTCACCGGCAGCGCCTGTGACCTTCCCGAGCGCGTCCTTGCCGCCAGCAGCAGCAAGACCGGCAGCGCCAGCAACACCTGCAGCGCCAGCAGCGGCTGCGCCGCCGATTCCGATTCCCTTGCCGTCAATGTCGGGCATATCGATGTCCGGCTTGTCAGGCATGTCCATGTCCGGCTTATCGGGCATGTCGACGTTGCCAACGTTCGCATCGACGCCACTGGCGACCGAGAACTCTTGCACATCTCCAGCGTCGGGCATCGAGGCATCGATCCCGTCGCCCTTGCCGGCCATCGCCGCACCGGCGACTCCAGCAGCGCCAGCGATGCCAGCAGCACCAGCAGCGGCTGCGCCACCAGAGATTCCCGACCCGCCAACGGTCGAGTCACCGTCGACGGTGACCTCCCCAGCGCCCGTCGCCGCACCAGCGGCTCCGGCACCCATTACTGCGCTGCGGTTCGCGTTTACGGTTGCGACATCGCAGGGGTGGTTGGCTCCGCCGGGCTCAAAGGCCGCAGCGTTCGAACCGTCCGGATGGCTGCCGGCGAGCATAAAGCCTGCGGCCTCGGCGGCCGATGGTGAGTCGAACCACACCTCAGCTTTGGTTTGTTGGTATCCGGAGGAGTCCGGGCGGTGGTACTTCTGCGAGTCCACGTTTCCCTTGATCGGGTAGCATGCGGGCATCTGATGTACGTCGGCGAGCGGAGCATGAGACCCCGGGCCGTAAGGATGAGTGTTTTTGTCCATTGATTCCTCGTTTGCCGATAGCCCCGCCGCAACCCGTGAATCTTTGTATCCGCTCACCTTCAACGACAATTTGTGGCCCAGATTTCCCGGACAAACGACGGGAATGTCACGCGTCGTGAGAACTCGCCTCAAATAGAGCCCGATACGCGGTTCGTTCACTGGTCTCACGATGCCCGCCACACCCTCCGATCCCCTAGCATGGACCTGTGAGACAGCTGGACTCGCTGCTACTCGCCGGTGTCGGCGTGCTGATTGTTCACCAGAGCGCGTACACCATGACGGCGCTCGCCGGTACCGAGAGTTCCGTTGCCCACGGCCACTTGCAAAGCGCCTGGCTCATCGCCTCGCTCGGCGTGCTCTGCGCGCTTACTCGATCGATCATCCGGTCGTTGCGACGCCGCTCCACGCAGATGTCCGAACTGGCGTTGTTCGCCGCGGTAGCGTGCGGCTACCTGGTGCTCGAACAAGCTGAGCGCCTTTGGGATGGCTACGGCGCATTCACCCTTTTTTTCGAGCCAGTGTTCTGGGTGGGGCTCGCGCTGGCACCGCTCGTTGCACTCGCGCTGAGTTGGTCACTCCGGTCGCTCGAACGAGTACTCGATCGCGTCCTCGAAACCTTGACACCACGGCCAGCCCGTCGTGTCGCGGTGCGGACGACCTGGGGCAGTCGCGGGCTCATCCCCGCGTTTGACACCTCGCTGGTGCTCGCCGCGCCACGCCGTGGCCCTCCCCCGATTTTGTTCCGTTAACCCCGAGCGCTTGCGCGCTCATCAACGAACAAAATCGGAAGGAACCCACATGGGTAGAAAATTCTTGCGCGTACTAAGCGCACTCTTTGCTGTTGCGATCATCGCATCGGCATGCGGCAGTGAAACCACAACCGTGGCGGCAGACGCCGTCGAAGAAGCGGTCGAGGAGCCCATCGAGGCAGCGACCACCTCCGACGCATCTCACGCGGCGGACAACGAAGCCATAGAAGCACTGGAAGAGGTTGAGGAATCCCATTCCCACGACGACGAGAGCGCCGCGTCGCACAGCGACGTGCTCGAGGTGAATGCCGATGCGCCTACCCCCGAGGTGGCCATCGAGCTCACCGAGTCCGGAGAAACCGGCGTCTTTGACCTCGCTGTCACCTTGACCAACTTCACCATTACCGAGGAGAACCTCGACGGCGAGCCCATCGACAACGAAGGACACTTGCACCTCTACGTCAACGGCGAACGTGTTGAGCGATTCTTCGAGCTCAGCCATCAGGTCACGATCCCCGAGGGTGAGCATGTGGTCGAAGTCGAGCTCAGCGCCAACAACCACGCTCCATATGCCATCGACGGCGTGCCTATCCGCGCAGCGGCAACCGCCATTGGCGTGGGCGAAACAGTTGAGCCTGAGGTTGACCTCTCGGTCGCTGCGGTGTTCGCGTCTGGCGCTGTCACACTCGACTCTGATGAACGCATCGAAGCATCAGTAGGTGATGTGGTCACGCTTACGGTCGACAGTGACGTAGCCGAGGAAATACACCTGCACGGGTACGACATTTTCCTTGACGTGTTGCCGGGCGAGACGGCGGTCATGACATTCACCGCCGACACACCGGGCCGTTTCGAAATCGAGTTCGAAACGTCACACGCGTTCATCGCTGAACTCGTCGTCTCCTAGAAGCAACCGATGCTCGAGTTACTAATCGCCCACGGCGTCGGCTCACGCGGCACGCTGCCCCTTCCGTGGTGGCAGTTTGCGTGGGCGGCGATCGTCGCGCTCGGCTTGTCGTTCGTGGGTCTCGGTTCGTTCTGGCGTACACCGCGCCTGACGGCCGAGGCGCCACGACGGACTATCCCGGGTACCGCACTTCCTCTCACGATCGCTGAATGGGCGCTGCGCTTCGTCGGTCTCGCTATCTACGGGCTGACCCTCGCGGCAGGCCTATTCGGAGCCGACGTCGGTGGCGAATCGGTCAACCTAGCGCCCGTCACTATCTACGTGATGGTGTGGGTGGCTGTGCCGATCTTCTCGGCGGTCTTCGGCGACTTCTGGAGTGCCCTCAACCCGTTCGAGACGATCGCCAAGCTGTTCCCCGAGGATCGTAAAGTTGCCCCTGGCCACCACTGGGTCGCCGGCGCGCTGCTCTTTGGCTTCCTGGTGCTCGAATTGGTTCACCCGAGCGGCGACAGCCCGCGGATCCTTGGTTGGGGCATGGTCGTGTACGGCGCGATCATGATCGGCGGTTTGGCGGTGTATGGCCGGGTTTGGCTCGAACGGGCTGACGGACTCGCATTGTTGTTTCGAACGATCGCGGCAATCTCGCCGTTCGGCCGATCCGAATCTGGAGACCTCGTGCTCCGGAGGCCTATGTCGGAGCTATCAAACCTGACCGTGCGACCGGGAACCGCAATCGCGTTCTTGATCGTGCTCGGTGGTACGTCATTCGATGGCTTCAGCGAAAGCCCGCTGTTCACCGACATCATCGGCCGCCCGCGGGGCTGGGCTGCGTTCCCACCGCTGCTTATCGGACTGATCGTCATGATCGGTATCGCAGCCATCTTGTTTTGGATCGGTTCCCAGGCCACGGCCAAGGTCACCGGACTCTCCCACCAGGCAGCGTCCGACCTCTTCGCCCCATCGTTGTTGCCGATCGTCTGGGCGTACGCGGTCGCGCACTACGCGCAGTTGCTCGTCGATCAGAGCCAAAGCTTCTGGTTCCGGCTCTCCAATCCGTTCGGCAACTTCGATGAGGCTGGGAATCCGACGACGAACTGGTTCGGCGCGGCCGACGGCGTGATCGATCTGAACGTCATCGACGTCAACATCATCGCCTGGGTGCAAGCCATCTCGATCGTGGTCGGACACGTTCTCGGCGTGCTCTACGCCCACGACCTTGCGATCCGCGGTTTCGAGCACCGGAGCGCGGTACGCAGCCAACAAACGATGTTGTTCGTTATGGTCGCCTACTCCGTTGCCGGTCTCTGGTTGTTGTTTTCCGCGTAGAGGTGCGCAAGTCGCTAGGCGGGCGGATTGCCATCACAGAATGCATCGGCGCGGCCATTGGTCCAGTGACGAACCAGGTACTGCTCGTCGGTCCCCGACACGGCCACCGATAGCGGCGTCGCATTGCCGGGCACAGTAGCCAGCCACTGTTGGACGCCACCGTTGATCGACCGTATGTAGTACTCCTGCGCGCCCTGGTCGTTCCAGGAAAGCACACCGTTGTCGAGCGAACAGGCAAACGGCGCTGGCCCTGGAGCGGGCGCACCTGGGTTGCCATCACATATGGCGTCAGCGCGTCCGTCGGTCCAGTGACGAACCAGGTACTGCTCGTCGGTGCCGGTCACGGCAATCGACAATCCAGCGGTCGCACCAAGGAAGCTCTCGACTCCACCGTTGATCGACCGGATGAAGTACTGCGAGGCACCTTGGTCGTTCCAGGAAAGCACACCGTTGTCGAGCGAACAGGCAAACGGCGCTGGCCCTGGAGCGGGGTCGCCCGGGTTGCCGGGACACAACGCATCAGCGCGGACACCATCCAACCAATGACGCACGAGATACTGCTCATCGGTACCGCTTACCGCCAGCTGCAACGGAGACCCGGCAACAACAGTTCCCAAGAAGCGTTCGACACCACCGTTGACCGACCGCACGTAGTACTCCTCGGCGCCCTGATTGGTCCACGACAACGTATTGCCGTCGAGCGAACAGGTGAACGGCTCGAGCCCTGGAGCGGGATCAGGCGAATTACCGGGACAGAACGCATCAGTGCGGACACCATCCAACCAATGACGGACCAGGTATTGCTCGTCGGTACCGGTCACCGTGAGTTGCAACGGCGCTCCGCCAGCTACGGTTCCCAAGAAGCGCTGGCCACCACCGTTGACCGAGCGGACGAAATACTCCGATGCACCCTGATTGGTCCACGACAACGTATTGCCGTCGAGCGAACAGGTGAACGGAACAATGTTGACCGCGCCAGGTATCGCCACGGGGCCTGCAAGCAGCGCTGCCTGAGGCACCGGGTCGGCCGGTGCTCGGAAGGGGCCACTGATCTCGTAGGTCGTTCCCGGATTGCGCTGCGAGCTGAAGTACAGACGACTTCCGCTCGGGTCGAACGCGACGCCGGTGAGTTCGGTGCCGGTTTGACCCTCGAGCCGAAGGAATGGGAATGAACCGCCCTCGACGGGAACCACGACCACTTCAAGATTTCCCTGGTCCTCAGAGACGAACACGTCGCCGATGTCGGCGATGGTGACGTTGTCAGCCCCGTTGAGAACAGGATTTGCAGCGGTCTGCGGGTCGTAGAGAACGGTAAGCGCGGTGTCACCGGGTGTGTATGCCCACACTCGGTCATCGCCCGTCGTGGCGAACACCAGGCGGCCACCGCCGAAGAAGGCACCTTCGCCGCGATTGAAGACCTTCATAGTCGGGACCTGGAATCGGGTCTCCGTCGGGCGGCCACGCGGATCGGGGATCGGTGCCCAGCCGATCTCGCCAGCGACCTCGGTCATAACCTCGAGCAAACCGGAGGTGAGAACCCCGGCTTGGTTTGGGGTATAGCGGTAGAGACCGCCGTCGGTGCGGTCCTCGGTCATGTACACAATGCTCGTGTCTGGATCGACAGCGGCTGCCTCATGGCTGAAATAGCCCATCTGGGGCCGCGCCAGTGCTTGATTCACACCGAAGGGATCACACTCATAGACCTGACCGTTCGTACCGATCTCTTCACAGCTCAGCCACGTGCCCCACGGCGTCGGCCCACCACTGCAGTTGCGGTAGGTGCCGCTAAGGATCGTCCTGGCATCGGTGATTGCGCCATTGGAGTCGAAGCGAATCATCGACGCTCCGCCGAGTGCGTCGGAGATCTCCGCGTTGGAGACGTAGATCCAGCCGCCATCGGTGAGGCCAAAGGCTGCTCCGCCATCGGGCGCGGCGTGCCACGTGAAGCCGGTGTTAGCGACGGTCTGACCAGTCTGGGCAACGACTCGAGAGGTGAATCCAACCGGCAGACGGAAGCCGAGTGCGTCGGCAGCCTGGAGCGGCCCATATGGACCATCTACGGCTTGGGCGCCAGCGGCGTTGGCCAAGAGCGGCAACGGTGCGATCGCGATCGCGCTTCCCGCTGCCATTGCCTGCAATACAGCCCGCCGTGTGCGGAGTTGCCCCCGCTGCTGAGTGCGTAAATCCACTATTGTTCCTTATTCCTATCGATTTCCTGGGCCTCATTTAGATCCGTCGAAGGCCAGCCACAAGCATAGATTAGTACTGCCGGGGCACCGTTGTCTGAGAATAATTACCCAAATAGTAATTGATGTGACGAATTACTCACGCAACGTGAGGGCAGTCGGGACCGGTCACGGTGAGCGCGAGCCAAACTCGAGTACTGAAGACCAAAAAGCTGCCTATTGATCGAGCCGACCTGCGGTGGTCATGACCGACTTCGAGATTTGCTTCTCCTTGGTCGACATGAACTTGTCGAGCAGGTGATCTTCCACTCGCACCGAGTCATAGTTAGCGGCCCCGTCTACGAACTTGGGCAACGATTCAACAACGACATCCAGGTTTGGATAGTGGAAGAACGCCACCGAACGGCGGAACGGGGCGCCGCCGGCCTCCATTGGAACCACTCGATGCAAAATCGATGGCCAGTGATCGTTGGTCGCCATTGCCAACAGGTCGCCGACGTTGACCAACACCGCCTCGGCGTCGGGAATGATGTCGACCCATTCGCCTTCACTATCGATGATCTGGAGACCTCGAACGGGTTCTGCATCGAGGATTGTGAAGCTGGTGTAATCCGAGTGGGCGCCCATACGTTGCTGTCCGGAGAGGACTCGTTCAGCGCCATCGGGATCCGGTCGATAGTTGATCGCCGCCGACGTGTCGGGGCCGCTTCCGGAGTTCGCAGCGAGATCGGCCCAGCCGGTCAGATCCTCGATGATGGTGTCAAGGCGCTGGGCGAGCGTCGCGAACTCGGCGAACATCTCCTCGAGCGCACCAGAGAACTCTGGCACGACCGAGTCGGGCCACGGGGTGTTCTGCATCAGCCGGTGCGGAACCGATGGGTCAGGGGCGGCGTTAAAGCTCTCAAAGAGGTCGGGCGGCGACTCCTCGCCGACCGAGTAGCTCAGCGCTTCGCTACCGCGCGACCTGTAGCCGCGGTTGGCTTCGGGCTCGGGATGTATGAACTGTCGCTTTTGCTCGACCGGTAGATCGAAGAACGCATCGCATGCGCTTCGGTACCGCTGTCGAACATCGGGGTCGAGGCCGTGATCTGTGAGTTGCACGAACCCGGTGCGCTCCAAGGCTGCGCCGAAAGCTACTGCGGCATCTGGCGAAGAAAAGTCGACGGTGTCAATCGGCATAGTGCCACCTGTTTCCATGACTTCACCCTAGGGTGGAGGGTTGACGTTTTGAAGGGCCGACCGTGGCTGATATTTCCGTAAGTCCTACCGGGCCCGAGTTAGAACTCGATTTCGACTCCGAGCCAGTCAGCGAGCCTGACGCCGCACCCGAACCCCCGAATGGCTTCCGTGGCTTGGGCCTAGGCAAAGATCTCACCAAGGCCCTCGACAAGTTAGGCTACGAAGAACCCACGCCAATCCAGCGCGAAGCCATCCCGGTGCTACTCACGGGCGTTGATGTCGTAGGCCAAGCAGCCACCGGCACCGGCAAGACCGCGGCGTTTGCCTTGCCGGCGCTGGAAGCCCTCCCCAAAGGCCGAGAATCCTTTCCGAGCGCACTGGTGCTCGCCCCGACCCGCGAACTCGCCAGCCAAGTCGCCGAGGCATTTCGCTCCTATGGCAAAGAGTTTCGTGTTCGTGTGGCCGAGCTCATCGGCGGCCAGCCAATCGGCCCGCAAACGCGAGAGCTTCGCAACAACCCGCAGGTGATCGTGGCTACGCCGGGCCGGGCAATCGACCACCTCGCCCGAGGCTCGTTGTCCCTTGACGGTCTTGCCACGGTCATTCTCGACGAAGCCGACGAGATGCTCGACATGGGCTTTGCCGAAGACATCGAGCTGTTGTTGGGCCATGCACCCAAGGATCGCCAGACCGTGCTGTTCTCGGCGACGATGCCACCTCGCATCAACTCGCTGATCAAGAAGCACCTCAACGACCCGAACAGGATTGCGATCAAGGCCAACAAGAGCGACGAGGTTCCTCTCGTCGAGCAACGCCTGTATGTCGTCAAGAAGATGCACAAGGCTGCAGCTATCGCTCGAGTCCTCGACTTTGAACAGCCCGGGTCAGCCATCGTCTTTTGCCGGACACGCAACGACGTCGACGAGCTCGCCGTTGCCCTCAACCAGCGCAACTACCGGGCCGAAGCTCTCCACGGAGGAATGGACCAAGCCCAGCGCGAGCGGGTCATGGGCCGCCTGCGCGACGGCACCGCACAGCTGCTCGTCGCAACCGACGTTGCGGCTCGCGGCCTTGACGTGTCCACGCTGACCCACGTGATCAACCACGACTTGCCCACCGCACCGGAAAGCTACCTGCACCGCATTGGTCGGGTCGGGCGTGCCGGGCGCACGGGCACGGCGTTGTCGTTTGCGACCCCTCGCCAGCATCGCCTGGTGAAGAACATCGAACGTCTCGTCGGTCGCGACATACCGGTGCACCGGATTCCCAAAGCTGAGGACATTGCCGAGCAACGGCGAAGCCGCATGGTTGAAGACGTCCGTGCTGCGCTGATTTCTGAAGACCTCGATGAGCTCCAAGGAGTGCTGCACGACCTCAAGGGTGAAGCATCCGAGCGCACGATCGCACTCGCCGCGCTGCACTTGCTTCGCCAGAGCCAGTCTTCGGTGGCAGAGGACGACCACATCCCCGACGCATCGGCGACCTACGAACGAGAAGCATCAGGCCAGAAGGGCAAGGGGAAGCACAAGCGAAACCGCGACCGCGGCGACCGTGACTTCTCCGATCGCCGCAGCAAGTCGGGTGACCGAGCCGAGCGGGGCAAGGGGCAGCGCCGAGCACCAGATCCCAACACCGGCTACGTCTACATCGGTGTCGGTTCTCGCGGCGGAGTTCGGCCTGGCGACCTCGTCGGCGCCATCGCGAACGAGACCGACCTTTCCGGACGTGAGATCGGCCCGATTCGCATCCATGATCACTATTCGGTTGTCGGCGTTCCGGACAAGGCCATTGGTGACGTCGTTGCTGCCATCAACAAGACCACGGTGAAGGGCAAACGGGCAAAGGCCCGCGAATACGTCGACGACAAGCGTCAGAGGCGGTAGGTCGTCGGTTCGTCGGGCAGTGCGAATCCGCCAGCGGCGATCGCGTCCCGGTACCAATCAGCACTCTTCTTCGGTCGCCGTTCAAGTGTGTCGAAGTCAACCTCGACGATGCCAAAGGTCGGTCCGTAACCCCATGCCCATTCGAAATTGTCGAATAGCGACCAGACGAGATAGCCCTCGACAGGAACGCCATCGGCGATAGCGCCATGGACCTCGATCAGATGGTCACGAACGAAGCGCAGGCGATCATCGTCGATGATCTGTCCGTTCTCACGAACCTCATCGGGCATCGGGCACCCGTTCTCCGTGATGAGGATGGAGGGAAAGTCGTAGTCCTCGTGTAGCCATCGAAGCAGCTTGCCCAGTGTCGGGGGATGTACTTCCCAGCCCATCGTGTTCTGGGGGCTTGTCTCGGGTGCTGGCAGCGGCCCTTCAGCTCCGACGAACTGGGGCATGTAGTAGTTCACGCCGAGCAGGTCGAGCGGCGCGGCGATCAGTTCCATGTCTCCGTCACGCACTTCTTCGGCTTCCCATCCGTAGAACTCGCCGGTCTCTTCGGGGTAGCCGTTTCCGGCGATTGGATCGATGTACCAACGGTTGTCGAGGTCATGCACTCGACCGCACTCGGCGACGCTCGCCTCGTCGTCATGAGCAGGCTCAGTCGGGGTGAAGTTCAAGACGATGGCGAGCCGTGCGTCGGCTGTCATTCCTCGCACCCGCTCGGCGGCATAGCCGTGTCCCAGCAATAGATGGTGGGATGCGGAAAATCCGGCCGCTCGACTGGTGATCCCCGGCGCGTGCTCGCCCGTGACGTAGCCGTGGTTGGCCGACACATAGGGCTCGTTGAGCGTCGTCCAGGTCTTGATCCGATCGCCGAGACGATCCAAGACGGACTCGGTGTAGGAGCCGAAGTATTTGGCGGTGTCGCGGTTTTGCCAGCCGCCCTTGTCTTCGAGCGCTTGAGGAAGGTCCCAGTGATACAGCGTCGGAAGAGGCTCGATACCGGCGGCCAAGAGCTCATCTACCAACCGGTCATAGAAATCGAGACCCTTTTGGTTGACCGCTCCCCCGCCGTTCGGGTGCACCCGGGTCCACGCGATCGAGAAGCGATAGGCATCGAGTCCGAGGTCGGCCATAAGCGCGACATCTTCGGCGTAGAGCCGCACATGGTCGCAGGCGACGTCGCCCGAGGTGCCGTCCTTGATTCGCCCAGGCTCTTTACAGAATGCGTCCCAATTGCTTTGGCCTTTGCCATCGAGGTGTGGCGAGCCCTCGATCTGATACGACGACGTCGCCGCACCCCACGTGAAAGCTTCGGGGAACTCGATGAAAGCGTTTGCATTACTCACGGCGCCACGTTGTCAGTACGCACGCGCCAAAGCAAGGTCTTCGTGCAATTTCACCAATTGGAGCAATTAGCCCGTACCTACCGGATCGATCCACCAGGAAAGGGAATACGACCCAGCCTGAATTCGAAAGGCGTCCGCGGTGTCCGGACCACAGGCATGGGTCCCAAGCCCGCGAACTGCGATGTCAACGTGCACCTCGATCGGACGCCCCTGCGGCTCGGGCAAGTCGAGTGTCGTCACGGCATCGGTCAGTTCCTCGTCGGTGTGACGGCGGGCGGTGAAGACAAATGGTTGATTAGCGCCGATGCTCAGCCCCGCACCGTCATCGGTGCGCAGCTCAAACCAATGCGTATCGACATGGGCACCATGTTCTTGGGGAACCACGAAGGGGTGATACTGCTCGTCCACGGTCGACTCGTGCACCGACAGGACCGCGCTCCCACGTCGGTCTGGGTACGTTTCGTGAGGCCCTAATCCCAGCCATCGAAGGTTCGCCAGGCCCGGATCGACGGTAAAGACCAGCCCCACCCGTCCGCAGTCCTCAAACGGCTCGGGAATGGTGATGGTGTCGACGCGATGCACTCCCCCGACGCCGAAGGGTTGCACGATCTGCGCGTGTTCGAAGCCGTCGGTTCCCGCTGTCACCGAACGCAAACCAAGCGCCTCCCACTGGGGACGTCGCCCATGGATTTGCGACATCCATCCCTGCTTGACGCCGTCGTTGTCGGTGGGCGCACGCCAAAGGGTGGGCCGGACCTCCTCGGTGATCCAAGATGTGACATCGCCGCTCGCCGCTGGATCAGGAGTCGATAGATCGCCAACTTGTAGGACGATCTGGTCGTGCCCGACCACGTACCCGGCTTCAGCCCACACGGTTGGCTCGCGCAGCGTCGTGGTGAACACGAGCGTCCGAAGATCTGTCCCCCTTTTTGTACCTACGTCGTACATTTTGCGCGACAGATCTTGTTTGGGGCTGAGGTCAGCGAGGGGAACGTTTCGGGTTTGTCCTGGCTCGAGTCCTCGAAGATCGAGTTCTCCGTGGACTTCGGTTGCTCGACCGTCGACCTCCTCGTGCCAGCTGACCCGTAGATCGTCGAGTGTGCTGTGGGTTCGACGGTTCGCTATCTGTAGTTCGTCCCCGGAACGGGTGACGCTGATCGGACGGTTCAGCCAGGCGAGTTCGATGAGGCCAGGATGCGGGTTTCCGTCGGGGTCGACGAGTCCGTTTATACAGAAGTTGACGTCGTTGGGTTCATCGCCGTAATGCCCGCCATAGGCGAACCATTCTCGACCGTCGTCGGCGACTTCTCGAAGGCCCTGGTCTTTCCAATCCCAGACGAATCCGCCTGCGAGAGCCGGCTCGTTGCGAAACGCTTCCCAATAGTCGGAGAGACCACCATTCGAGTTGCCCATCGCATGGCTGTACTCGCACAAAATGAGCGGACGGTCGTCCAGCTTTGATTCTTCGGCCCAACGCGCCCAGGCCACAATCTCCTCGACCGAGCTGTACATCGGACACACCACGTGGGTGATGTTGCGTTCCCGAGCCTCGGGTGCTCGATGACGCTGCGCCTGTCGCCCGTCGCCACGGAACCCGAAGTTCGGGTTGAACACCGGTTCGTACTGCACGAAACGCGTCGGGTCGGTTGCTCGCACCCATGAGGCGGCAGCGTCGTGAATGGGTGCCACTCCTGATTCGTTGCCCAAGGACCAGCCGATCACACAGGGATGTGAGCGGTCGCGCAGAACCATCCGGCGCACCCGGTCCAAGACGGCAGTGTCGAACAGCCCTGAGGCGAGTAACGAATCGTGTCGTTCGTGGCTCTCGACGTTCGCCTCGTCGATTACGTACAGGCCGAGCTCGTCGCAAAGGTCGAGCAGCACTGGATCGTTCGGGTAGTGCGCTGTTCGGATGGCGTTGATGTTGTGCCGCTTCATCGAGACGAGTTCGGTCCGGATCTCGGCGGCGGTCAGGGTCTTACCGGTGTCGGGATGGTGGTCGTGGCGGTTCACGCCGTTGATCATCGTGACTCGTCCGTTGATTCTCAGGCGACGGTCGCCAACCTCGACACGACGGAACCCGACTCGGCGCTGCACCGAGTTGACGACGCTTCCGTCAGCGCCGATCAGTTCGATCGTGAACGAATACAGGCGGGGTGTCTCTGCGCTCCATGGCCCGACCTGGAGCGCAGATGCCTCGACGACCACCCGCGGTCCGATGTAGGTGTACGCCTCGGCGATCATGTCGATCGGATCCGGACCTGGATCCGGTGGCACTTCGCCGCTCTCATCAAGGCCGAGCTCATCGCAACGAACTCGAATCGACCAGGAATCATCGAGGGCATGGGCACCCACCACGGCGGTGAGTTCCAGGGCGCCGTTCTGCGCCTCGGGGTCGTAGTCGGCGACTACGACGACATCGTCGATCCGCGTCGCTGGTTCGGCGATAAGTCGCACCGAACGATGGAGACCGCCGTTGTACCAGTGGTCCTGATCCTCGATCCAGGTCGCATCGCTCCAGCGAGAGACCAACAGTGCAAGCTCGTTAGTGCCTGCGACCACGTAAGGCGAAAGGTCGAACGCCGCCTCCAACCTGCTGTCTTTTGACATGCCGACGAATGAGCCGTTGCACCACACCCCGAGCATCGACTCGAACCCACCCACAACGAGTAGCACTCGGTCCGCCTCTGGCCGATCGAAGCTGCGCCGGTAAAGCCCGGTCGGGTTTTCTTCGGGAACCCGCGGCGGATTGCCTGACCAGGGCATGACGATGTTGGTGTACTGCGGGAGGTCGCCGGTGTCTTGGCGGGTCCAGACCCCCGGGACTACGAGATCCTGCCACGGGCCCTCATCGGTATCCTCAGCCAACCATTGTTCGGGCACGTCCGCCAATGAGTTGACCAGCCGAAAGCGCCAGGTTCCATCGAGGGAGGTGATCGTCCGTCCGATTCCACTTCCCAAAGGGCTGCGCACCGGCTCGCGCCAGATCGCGTTGAGCTCCGGTGAGAAGAATCTCGTGAGTTCGCGGCTGGAGAACATCTAGAAGTCGAAGGACACGTTCGTCACGTCGGCACCCCGGGCCGGGTCCACAGCCCACACATCGGGAACCACACCATGCTCGCGCTCCCAGACGCGTTCTATGTGGGAAACGAATGCAGGAGCTTCTGCGCGATCGACGAGCGCCACGGCACTTCCAGCGAAGCCACCTCCGGTCATGCGGGCCCCGAAACATGCCGGATGCGTCCGGGCAATCTCCGACATCTGATCCAGAGCTGGCGAGGACACTTCATAGTCGCCTCGCAGACTCTCGTGGCTCTCGTCCATCAGCGCGCCCACGGTGGCCAGATCATCGGAACCCAGTGCTGCGACGACTTTCTCCACCCGAACGTTTTCGGTAACGACATGATGAGCGCGACGGCGCTGCACTTCATCGTTGAGCGCGAAGGTCTGTTCGACCGTGGCGTCTCGCAGTGCCGCCACCCCAATCGCCTCGGCTGCCGACTTACAAGCTTGTCGCCGCAGATCGTATTCGCTATCGACGAGCTCACGCCTCGTCATGGTGTCCATGATGACGGCCGTCGCGCTAGCGGGAATCTGTACTGGCGTTCCTTCAAGCGTTCGGCAATCGATCAGTGTCGCCGCCCCCTCGACCGCGGTCGCAACGATCAACTGATCCATGATGCCGCTCTGGATACCAATGATCTCGTTCTCGACCCGTTGACCGAGCTTGGCGATTGTGACAGCGTCAGGTTCCTCGCCAGCCAAAGCGCAGAGGCCAAAACCGGTAGCAACTTCGAGCGCGGCGGACGACGACAAGCTCGCGCCCACGGGAATGTCGGTTTGAACCGACGCTTCGAAGCCTCCGACGGCGAGTCCTGCGTCAGCGAGCAAGCGAGCCATGCCCGCCAAGTACTTTCCCCAGCTCGGAGCGTTGCCGGGGTCATCATCCAGATCGAACGCGATGTCGTCGTGACCCTCAGAATGGGCGACTACGCGGCGGCCATCGAGAGGCTCCAACTCGACGGTTGTCGTGAACGGAAGGGCCATCGGCAACACGAATCCGTCGTTGTAGTCGGTGTGCTCTCCAATGAGGTTCACGCGCCCGGGAGCGTTTGCAATCACGCGGTGTATCGTCATCGTGTCAGTATTGCGTCTTTTTGCGGGCCGACAAGAGTTCGACTTGGTCGATTCTGGTGCGAACAAGTAGAACTTGTGTGGTTTCGATGCGGACTTCGGGGAGGTACGGGTGGCAGCGGTAACGAGGGCGACCGGGGGGCGGAAGCTCAACTTGTACGGGGGTTGGCGAGCCGCGTGGCCGTTCCTATTGCCGGCGAGCGTGGGCTTCTTCCTGTTTTTCCTCCTACCCACAGTGCGCGGCATCTGGCTCAGCTTCACGGACTGGAGCCTGATAGCGAACAGCGGCGACTTCATCGGGACCGAGAACTACGCCGAGATCGTCGGCGACGATCTGTTCTGGAACGCGATGTGGGTGACGCTCTGGTACGTCTCTCTCAATATCACCGTGCAAACGTTCCTCGCCATCTTGATCGCCGTCGCCATGGACCGGCTCACCAAATCGGCCTTCATCCGTTCCGTCGTGCTTCTGCCCTTCCTCATACCTAACGTCATCGTTACCTTGCTGTTCGTCTGGCTCCTCAACCAGCGCTTAGGCGTCGTCGCCGATTGGTTCGCATCTGTCCCCGTCATCGGTTTTGAGTCGAGCTATTTCACCAGCCCTACCGGGGTAATCCCGACCATCGCGGGCGTTATGACCTGGCGACACATGGGATATACGGCATTGCTGATCTTCGCCGGGCTCCAAACAATCCCCAAGCAGCTGTACGAAGCTGCAGCGCTCGACGGTGCAACCGAATGGCAGATGCTGCGCCGGATCACCGTGCCGCTCTTACGCCCGGTGCTCGCCCTCGTGTTGGTGATCACCGTCATTGGTTCCTTCCAGGTCTTTGACGCCGTGCAGGTTGGAACCGGCGGGTTCGGCGGTCGTCCGGGTGGTCCGATCAATGCCAGCCGAGTCGTGTACCTTTACATCTTCGAGAATGCCTTCAGCTTCAACCGCTTCGGTTACGCCGCTGCGATCTCGGTGATCTTGCTGGTCATCTTGATGATCGTGACCGCATTCCAGCTGAAGATACTTCGCGCTGGGGAGAGTGACCTCGCATGACCGCGTCACTTGGATTTGCCGGTGGACGTCAGGCCAGCGTCCGAGCTCGTATGGGTAGAGGGACGGCGTGGTTCTTCATGGGCGTCTTGCTCTTCGCCACGATCTTTCCGTTCTACTGGGCGTTACGTACAGGGCTCACCAACAACCCCGCACTGCTCGCCGGAGATACCGACCTGTTCCCCGACAATCCAACGTTTGTGAACTTCAAACGTGTGCTGGGGCTTGCCAGCGAAGAGGAAATTCTCGAGGCGACGGGGCGAGCCAACTCGCCGTCGTTCGACTACATCTCCTCGGTGCGAAACAGCGTGATTATCGCTACCACCATTGCTGTTGGACAAGTGTTCTTCAGCGCGCTCGCCGCATATGCGTTTGCCCGCATGCGCTTCCGAGGACGAGAGCCACTGTTCTTCTTGTTCCTGACCGGGCTCATGATCCCGCCGATCTTCTCCTTGATCCCCAACCTCTTGTTGGTACGAGGAGACTTCTGGCTCTTTCAGATCACGGGCGAGAGTCTCAACTTCTTGCCCTTCTATGAGTCCCAGGGGGCATTCCTGCTCAACACGCTGCCAGGCGTTATCGCCCCTTTCTTCTTGATGACGCCCTTCGCCGTGTTCTTCTTGCGCCAGTTCTTCTTGGGCATCAACCGGTCGATCGAGGAGGCCGCGTTGATCGACGGTGCGAGCCACGCACGAATCTTTCGCTCGATCATCCTCCCGATCGCACGTCCGCAGATGCTCACGCTCGGGGTACTCACCTACATCACGGCATGGAATGAGTATCTCTGGCCTCTCGTCGTCGCCCGCGCCGAAGAGGTGCAACCACTCACCGTTGCCCTCGGGGCGTTCACCAGCCAGCAGCCGGGCACAAACCCCGATTGGTCCGCGCTCATGGCCGGCACCCTGCTCGGGGCGTTACCTGTCATTTTACTCTTCGTCTTCTTTGGCCGGAAGCTGGTCGACAGCATTCAGTTCAGCGGAATCAAGTAGAGCGATCGCTAGTTCGGCGTTGTCGCAACGACGGTGCTCGCCTCGGCGCCCAGCACGGACAGCGCGTCAGGTTCCAGGCCCTCGTCGGTCACGACCGTCTGGGCTGCTTCGAACGGAGCGATCGTCGACAGGCCGATCGTGCCCCACTTAGTGTGATCGGCGAGAACAACTAACGACTCGCTGGCCCCGATGAAGCTCCGAAGCGTCTGTGCTTCGAGCAAGTTCGGGGAGGTAAAGCCGGTGGACTCGGCCATGCCGTGCACGCCCATGAAGAGTTGATCGAGGTGCAACGAGGACAACGTGGCCTCTGCCATTGGTCCCACTAGAGCTCGTGACGGTGTCGGCGTACCACCGGTGACGATGATGTCCAGGTCACTTCTGCGGGACTGATGCAACACCTCGGCAACGGCCATCGAGTTCGTGACGACAAGCAGGTCTTCAATGTGGGCGATCTCACCTGCCAGCAAGGCCGTGGTAGTTCCAGCCGTGATCCCAATCGCACTCCCAGGACGAACCATCTCGGCCGCCTTGCTCGCTATTGCTATTTTCTCCCCGTACTGACGTCGGGATTTTGCGTCGAAACCAGGCTCATCTGAGCTCGCCGCGTTCTTTGGGCTCGGCGCAGCCGAGGCACCCCCGTGGACTCTCATAAGCTTGCCTTCGGCGGCAAGATTGTCGATGTCTCGTCGGATGGTCATGGGAGACACTCCGAGCGTGTCGACGAGGTCTCGGACTCTCGCCGAGCCATGTCGCTCAATTTCTTTGAGAATCAGCTCATAGCGACGCGCAGCCAATAATCGAACGCCGCCAGAACTATTTGGTGCTTTTCCTACCATAGACACTCAAACTTTACCACAAGTTGGTTGTTTTGATGAACTCGCCGTTTAAACGCACGCTTTCGAAGTTCCCTTTTGGGCTGCCATGGCTCGAAACGCGCATGCGGTGTGCCTAAGCTGTGTGAATCTGAAGATTCGCAGCGCCCGCTGCGATCACTTTCCGGAGGGGGAAGACACGATGATGACTAAGTGGCGTAAGGTCCTGGCCTTACTAATGGCGCTCACGCTTGTCGCGGCCGCATGTGGCAGCGACTCCGATGAGGCGGCAACCGGTGACACCGCCGAGGTTGAAGAGGCTGACGATTCGTCCAGCGACGACGACTCGAGCGATGACTCGTCCAGCGACGACGACTCGAGCGATGACTCGTCCAGCGACGACGGTGCTGTTGAAGCAACGACGATCGACTACTGGCTTTGGGATGAGAACCAGCTTCCCTTCTACCAGCAATGCGCAGCGGACTTCACCGACGCGAATCCTGCAATCAACATCAACATCGAGCAGTTCGGTTGGGGCGACTACTGGGACGGCCTGACCGCAGCATTCGCATCGAATACTGCGCCGGACGTATTTACCGATCACCTCGCTCGCTACCCCGAGCTCGTTGAGAACGGCGTACTCGTGCCAATTAATGACTTTGTCGAAGCCGATGGCTTTGATGTGGGCAACTACTTCCCCGGCCTCGCCGAATTGTGGACCAGCCCAGACGGTGACCGCTTCGGTCTCCCGAAGGACTTTGACACCATCGCAGTTGTCATCAACCAGGACATGCTCGATGGCGCGGGCTTCGGCGGCGATGTTGACAACCTCGACTGGAACCCAGCCGACGGCGGCACGTTCGGTGAACTCGTCCAAGCAATGACCATCGATGCCAACGGCGTTCGTGGCAACGAGGCTGGCTTCGACGCATCCACCATGGGCGAAGAGGGCTCGGTTTACGGATTCGGCCTCGAAGGCAACTTCGGCGCATTCGGCCAGACCACCTTCTCGGCGTTCGCTGCAGCCAATGGCTGGGTATCGACCGACGGCGTTTGGGCTGACGAAGCCAACTACGGCGATCCAGCACTCGCCGAGACCATCCAGTGGTTCGCCGACTGGATCGAGGGTGGCTTCATCACCCCGATCGGCACCGTGCAGGACCTCGGTGGCACGACGATCTTCCAGAACGGTCAAGCCGCAATGCAGACCAACGGTTCGTGGCAGATCTCGACCCTCTCGGGCGACGCCACGACCTTCCCGGTCACCTACGCTCCAACCCCGATTGGCCCATCGGGTGATCGTGCATCGATGTTCAACGGTCTCGCTGACTCGATCACCACCTCGGCTGAAGATCCAGAAGCCGCATGGCAATGGGTCAGCTACCTTGCATCACCGGAGTGCCAGGAGCTCGTAGGCGAAGGCGCGGTTGTCTTCCCAGCGATCCCAAGCGCTGCAGCAATCGCACAGGCAGCTCACGAGGCGAACGGTACCGACGTCTCCGCCTTCACGACTCACGTGGACAACGGAACGACCTTCCTGTTCCCAATCACCGACTCGGCTTCACGTATCGAAGCAACGATCGGTCCAGTGATGGAGCAAATCCTTCGTGGCGACGGAACCGCAGCTGATCTGCTGCCACCAGCCGCCGAAGAGGTCAACTCCATCCTTGCCAGCTAATTCAGCTGCGCACTGAAGTAATCTCCACTTCATGACGCCGGGGCCCGCACCAGTCGCAAGACATGGGCGGGCCCCGGTTTCTTTTTGGTGGATCTTCACAGCGCTCGCGGTTCTGGCCGCTGCCTGTGGAAGCGAACCGGTCGAGACCATCGCGGTGCAGGTCGCCGCAACGAGCCATTCCACACCCCACGAGTGTTCGGCCGGGTTCATCACCCATGACCTCGACCACCTAACTACCGGGCGGGGCTCGACGATCACCACCTTCGACGCCACCGGAGCTGGCGTCGGCATCGCAGATCTCGACAACGACGACGACCTCGATATCGTCTTGGCCAACCTGACGGGATCGCCGAGCATCCTCGCTAACACCGGCGGCCTGCAGTTCGATCGACACGAGCTCGAACTTGGGCGATTCCGTGGGGTCTCGCTCGTCGATGTCGACGGCGATACCTTCACCGACATCGTGTTGACCACTGGAATTGGGCCGCCGGTGTTCTACAAGAACCCCGCTGATGGGTCCCTCGAGGGATTCGAACGCACTCGCCTCGAAGGCGTGCGGGCCGCCACATATTCCATGGCGTGGACCGACCTCGGAGGCGACGGCGACCTCGACGTCGTGACCGGTTCGTACAACGCGGAGCTGACCCAGTTGCGCAACTCCCCTATCTTGGGCGACGACACCGGAGTTGTTCTCCACGAGGCAGATGCCGAGGGCTTCGTGGTCAGTCGCCTCAGTGATACCGCGCAGGCCCTTGCGCTCGTCACCACCGACGTCGACGGCGATGACCGACCCGACATCCTCGTCGGAAACGACCTAGGCACCCCCGACATGCTGTGGACCACCGGCGATGGCGGATTGGAACGCGAGATCGACCCGTTCACCACAAGCAGCTACTCGACCATGTCGTTCGACGCGGCCGACATCGACAACGACGGGCGCAACGAACTGTTCTCAACCGACATGGCGCCACAAATCCCCGGTGACGATCGTTATCGCAACGTGTTCCAAGACTTGGAAGCGGCGCCCGACGTTGACGACATTCAGACACCGATCAACGTTCTCAACGATCCGACCGGTGACACGTCGTTCGAAAATATGGCCGATGGAGAGGCGATCTCAACCACCGGGTGGAGCTGGTCCGGACTGTTTGGTGATCTCGACAACGACGGGGCCCAGGATCTCTACGTCGCCAACGGTATGCAGAGCCAAACCTTGTTCGGGTTCCTACCCGACGCTCGACTGGTTGAGGAAAACCAAGCATTTACCAATGTGGACGGTTCCTTCGTTTCGAACCCAGATTGGGGGCTCAACCTGGCACAGGACAGCCGCGGCATGGCGATGGCCGATATCGATGGTGACGGCGACCTCGACATCGTCGTCAACAATCTGGGTTCCCCCTCGCAGTTGTTCGAGAATCAGCTGTGCGGTTCGGCGGTGACGGTCGAACTCGATTGGTCTGGGACCGCAAACCAGGCCGCCCTTGGTTCGTCGGTACGTGTGCAATCAGGCGATACGTCGTGGTTGCGAGAGATCACGTCGTCTCGGGGGTACCTCTCTTCAGGGCCACCGATCGCCCACGTCGGGGTTGGCGCCGCCAACACGGTCGAGGTCGAGGTCCGATGGCCCGACGGCATGGTGTCGATTGTCGAAGACGTGGCCGCTGGGTCCCACCTATCCATCTCACGATGAGCAGAGGAAGAATGCTGAAATGACGCTTCACCAACTTTCCGCTGGCGACCGCCAGTTGGTCATCGACACCAGCCGCGGGATTCCCGAGATCGTGTGGTTCGGTGAACCGGTCGATGGCGATCCTGCGATGCTGCGAACTCTCGGCGAACGACCGGTCGCCAACGCACAACTCGAGACCGAGGGTCCGCTAACGATCGTGCCAAGCGAAGCCGACGGTTGGCCCGGCATGCCCGGGCTGCAGGGGCGGCGACTGGATGGGACCGCATGGTCTCCACGATTCATTGCCGCGGGCGACCCCGAGGAGTCCGACACCAGCCTGTCGGCCACGGCGATGGACGAGTTGGCAGCTCTGACCGTTACCAGCACGATTACCCTTCACGACTCTGGGGTGGCGATGGTGTCGGTTATCGTTGAGAACACCGGTGCTGACGCCTACGTCATTGATCGGCTCGCCATCACCTTGCCCATCGGTGGTAAGGCCACCGAATTGCAGGTACCCGAGGGCCGCTGGGTGCACGAGTTCCACGAGGTGCGACTGCCCTGGCGAGTTGGCGCTACCGAACTCGCCAACCGGCGGGGCCGGACCTCGGCCGACAAGCCCCCGTGGGTGTTCGCCGGCACTGCGGGCTTCACCAACCAAACGGGCACGGTGTGGGGCGCGCACCTCGGCTGGTCGGGCAACGCTGCCATTCGATCTGAAGTCCTGACCGACGGCCGTCGAACGCTCCAACTTGGCGAGCTGTTACTCGGCGACGAGGTGCGGTTGGCGCCGGGCGAGACCTACACCACACCAACGGTCTATTTCGCGGTGAGCCAGGAGGGGTTGAACGGCGTCAGCCAGGCCTTTCACCGGTATCTACGTAGTCGTCGGCAGCACCCAAAGGTCACCGCGCCCCGACCGATCCACATGAACACGTGGGAGGCGGTCTATTTCAACCATGACCTCGACACCCTGAAAGCCCTCGCCGATGCCGCCGCAGAGGTTGGGGCCGAACGCTACGTGTTGGACGACGGGTGGTTCGGCGGTCGTCGCGACGACTCGGCGGGCCTCGGCGATTGGTGGGTCTCCCCCGACGCATGGCCGACCGGGTTGGAACCATTGATCGAACACGTGCGTTCGCTCGGCATGGAGTTCGGGATTTGGGTAGAGCCCGAGATGGTCAACCCGGACTCCGATCTTTTCCGGGCGCACCCCGACTGGGCGCTAGGAGCCGACGGCTACGACCCGATACAAGGACGAAACCAACTACTACTCGACCTGACGAACGAACAGGCTTGGCAGTACCTGTTCGAACATCTCGATCGCCTGCTCGCCGATCACGACGTCTCCTACGTGAAGTGGGACATGAATCGTGACCTCACCCAACCGGCATCGTCGGATCGAGCAGCCGCACATTACCAAACACTCGCTGTCTATCGACTCATCGATGCGCTACGAGAACAACACCCAGAGGTGGACATCGAAAGCTGTTCATCGGGTGGAAGCAGAGTGGACTTCGGGATCTTGGAACGGACCGACCGATTCTGGACCAGCGACTCCAACGACGCGCTGGAGCGCCAGTACATCCAACGGGGGTTTTTGCGCCTGTGTCCGCCGGAGGTGATGGGGGCCCACATCGGGCCGTTACGATCGCACACCTCGGGGCGCCAGCACACATTGGGCTTTCGTGCAACGACAGCATTGTTCGGCCACTTTGGGATCGAATGGAACTTGTTAGACGCAACCGAAGAGGACCGGGCGGCCCTTGCGAAGGTGATCGATTTCCACAAGGAACACCGAGAACTACTGCACAGCGGCGAAGTGTGGCAGGTCGATACCCACGACCCCGGGCTGGTCGTCATGGGTGTGGTGGGCCAAGGCGCAACCGAAGCACTCTTCTCGATTGCCCAAGTAGCGATCTCTCGGTACGGCTCCCCCGGACGTCTGCGGCTTCCAGGCCTCGATGCTGAGGCGACCTACGACGTCGAACTCGTGATGCTCGGCGACACCAAATTGGGGCTTGCCATCTCTCAGCCTGGCTGGGTGCCGGCCGGGCTGACCGGGGTGACCGGCGCGCAACTTGTTCGCTTCGGGCTGCAGCTCCCTGCGCTCGACCCCGAATCGGCGGTGTTGATCAAGGTCATAGCATCCACCTAGCCAGACTTTCTAAAAAAAAGCCCAGTGACACGGAAGAGATCTGGCGAGGCTGCGGTTCCTACATCATGAGCGCACTCGACTATCCGGGGCGATCGACGGCCCGTGCGAACGAGCTACGCACGATCGGGGACTGCCTTCGTACCTTTGGAGCCGAGGGCGCGCCGCGTGCGATTGTTGCCGGGGTGACCATTGCGTTGGCGGTTCGAGTCCTCGTGGGCGGATTCGGTTTGTTCGATGTCGCAACGATCGCTCTTAGTGTCTTGGTGGTCGGATTTGTCGAATGGGCAATACACGTCCACTGGTTGCACGCCCCGACGGAATCTCGTCGCATGCGCATCGTGCGCAGTGGCGTCAGTCATCGTCAGCATCACGCCGATCCGCAGAGCGTCGGCTTCTTGTTGCTCACCGGACCTGACGCAATTGGTTACATGGTCGTTCTCTTGGCCTGGCACGCGACGTGGCCATTGGCCTTTGCGTGGATTGTTGGCGCTCCGTTGTTCGCTACCTATCTCACGGCGCTGACGACGTCGTATGTGCTGTTGGCCTATTACGAGTGGATCCACCTGTTGATCCACACGAACTACCGTCCAAAGACGGCCTACTTCCAGCGAAGGGCCCAGCATCACCGCCTGCACCACTACCGCAACGAGAACTATTGGATGGGTGTCACAAACACCTTCGGCGATCGATCGTTTGATACCTTCCCGGCCGATAAGTCCGATGTACCGCTTTCGGATACAACCAGGACCCTGCAATCGTCCTAGTGCCGCGAGGCGACAATTACTGGCGCATCGATGCAATCAACTATGGAAAAGCGACAATGTAAACGTCTACATTAGACCGCACACCAAAGTTGAAATACACTGTCCGATCAGGTGAAATAGGGGGCAATTCCAACATGGCCAAGGTCACGCTCGAGAACATCAACAAGGTCTATCCAAACGGCTTCCAAGCCACCCATGACCTGTCGATCGATGTCCAGGACGGCGAATTCCTGGTCCTCGTTGGCCCTTCGGGCTGTGGCAAATCAACGGCGCTTCGAATGGTCGCGGGCCTCGAGGAGATCTCGTCGGGGACCTTGTCGATCGATGACCGCGTCGTCAATGACGTTGAACCCAAAGACCGCGACATCGCCATGGTGTTCCAGAACTACGCGCTGTATCCGCATATGACCGTCGCAGACAACATTGGTTTTGCGCTCAAGTTAGCCAAGCTTCCAAAGGCCGAAATCCGAGATCGCGTAACCAAAGCTGCAGAGATCCTCGACCTCACCGAGCAGCTCGACCGCAAGCCCGGGCAGCTCTCGGGCGGTCAGCGCCAGCGAGTGGCGATGGGACGGGCGATCGTTCGCCAGCCCAAGGCCTTCCTCATGGACGAGCCGCTGTCGAACCTCGACGCCAAACTCCGTGTGGCGATGCGTGCGGAGATCGCATCGCTTCAGCGGTCACTGGGCGTTACGACGCTGTACGTCACTCACGATCAAGTTGAGGCGATGACGATGGGAGACCGGGTAGCGGTCTTGAACCGTGGCTACCTCATGCAGGTCGACTCCCCGCAGGAGCTCTACGACAACCCGGACAACGTGTTCGTCGCTGGATTCATTGGCTCACCCGCAATGAACCTGATGGAGGGAGTCCTCGGCGGCACCGTCGATGCCCCGACAGTCACCATCGGATCCGTGACCGTCAACATCCCCGCGGTTTCGGAGTCCGCGCTAGCTGACTACCTCGATAAAAAGGTCGTGGTCGGCCTCCGCCCCGAAGACATGGACGATGCGGCGCTCCTCGACGACACGCCTGCGGAGCGAACCTTCGCTACATCGGCGCGTCTCGTCGAATCCCTCGGCGCAGAGATCATCGTCCACTTCGGACTCGACGCCGAACCCTATGTGGTGGCAGACGCGATCGATGATGAAGCTGAAAAGGGCCTCACGACCGACGAGGACACGGCCACGTTCGTCGCCCGCGTCAGCCCACGTTCACGCGTGCAGATCGGTTCAGACATCGACCTCGCGATCGATACTGCTCGCTTCCACTTCTTCGATATCAATACGGGCGAAACCCTGCGCTAGGGAGCCGGCACTTCCAGCCCTAGTTGGCGTGAAGGGCCTCGTTGAGTCCTGCCCATTGGGAACCGTTTGGAACGGCTTCCACCGTGCCCGAGACGCTATTGCGGCGGAACAGCAGGTCGTTGACGCCCGTAAGGTCTCTGCCGGCGCGCAGCTCACCGTCAGGGAGCGTGATCTTCGTTCCCGCCGTGAGGTAGAGGCCAGCTTCGACAATGCAGTTGTTGCCCAGCGAGATACCAACTCCGGCGTTGGCTCCGAGCAAACACCCTTCCCCGATCGAAATGACCTCTTCCCCGCCACCAGAAAGCGTGCCCATAATCGACGCGCCACCGCCGACGTCGCTGCCATTACCCACGACGACGCCCGCCGAGATGCGTCCCTCAACCATGGATGATCCGAGGGTGCCAGCGTTGAAGTTCACAAACCCTTCGTGCATTACCGTGGTGCCCTCAGCCAAGTGAGCGCCGAGTCGCACGCGGTTCGCGTTCGCGATGCGCACTCCCGTCGGTACGACGTAATCGATCATCCGGGGAAACTTGTCGAGTCCCTTTACACCCACCGAGCGTCCATCGGACGCAAGAGCGGCGCGTAGTGCGTCTACTTTGCCAGGAAGCACCGGTCCAGCAGTCGTCCAGGCCACATTGGTGAGCACCCCGAAGATCCCACTGACGTTGAGTCCGTGTGGTGCGACCTCACGACGGCTGAGCAGGTGCAACCGCAGGTAGGCATCAGACACATCCGCGGGCGGGGCGTCGTGATCGATGGTGATCTCGAAGGCTTCGCCGCGAATAATCCCGGCCAACTCAGCTGCGCAACCACGTGTGGGCTCGGCATCTACTGGATACCAACTATCGAGCACCGTGTCGGTCCCTACATCGATCCAACGGTGGCCCCGTGCAGTGGTCATCAAGTTCTTCCTCAGCCTCTTCTTCCAAACATCCGCAAAACAGCGGTTGCAATCGAACACGAGCAATCTAGCGGTGCGCTACCTTTACAACCATGGGAATTCTAGGAAAGCTCACTGGCGGCGGTGACGAAGACATCGAATACGAAAAGACGTTCGACGACGACGAACTAAAAAATCGGCTCACCAAGGAGCAGTACTACGTCACACAGAAAGCGGGCACCGAGCGCGCATTCACCGGCGAGTACCACGACACGAAGACCGAAGGGGTCTATCACTGTGTGGTTTGCGGCGACCCACTCTTTCAGAGCGAATCCAAGTTCGATTCCGGTACCGGTTGGCCATCGTTCAGCATTCCCGTCGCCGAAGATGCCGTGGCCGAAAAGGTTGATCGCAAGTTCGGCATGTTACGCACCGAGTCGGTTTGCGCAACATGTGGAGCCCACCTGGGCCATGTCTTTCCCGACGGCCCGAAAGACGGCGGTGGCCTCCGCTACTGCATGAATTCTGCCTCGTTGGACCTGAAGCCAAGCGACGCTGTCGACGAGCCCGAAGACGCATAGTTTTCATATACCCCAATCTTGGGTTACAGGGCGGCTAGTAGATAACCGAAGTCTTTTGCATGGTCTCTATCATGCGCTTCGTCGGTATGCCCGTTGACGGCCTGCTTGATTTTGCGAGCGAGCGCCGGTCCAACAGCGATGCCGCGACTGCCGCGCATGACCTGCTAGAAGCGTTGAAGCCCGTGGGCGAAGGCTTCGAAGTCCCCTGGAAGCTCAAAGAATCCCTGATGGTCCTCAGCCCGTGGATTCCGGCTGATCTTGAGATGCGTCTACTGAACCCGGGGATGAGCGTTCCGACCAACCACCTCGAAGCCAGCATTCTTTCACTCGCACGCGAAGGCGGTGCGTGTTTGGAGCCCCTCTCGGCCAACGACCTGCATCGGATGCAAGCTGGCATCCAGGCCGCAATCGAGGCTGACGACTGGGGCCGACAAAGCCCGCACCCGTGGGACACCCTGGCCGAGGCCCAAGTCCACCCGACATGGTTCTACGCTTTCTCGGCCCCAGTGGTCATGTCATCGATCACTCCGGCTGCCTAGTTTCCTGGCGAAGCGGGCGCGCCTACGCCGACCGTTCTTCCAGACGCTTTCTCAGCGCGTTCAACACCGTGATCGTCGTGTAGTTCCGGGTCCGGACTCGGTCGGTCTTGTAGCGCAGGAGCTGTGACTCGACCACCTCATCGACAACCGTCGCAATCCATACCGTTCCGGGCGGAATCCCTTCCCATGAATCTGGACCCGCCACTCCGGTCGTCGCCACCGACACATCGGCGCCAAGCCGCTCACACACGCCAAGGGCCATCGCCTCGACCATTTCCTCGGAAACCGACGGACCGTCCGGGACTCCCAGCACGGACGACTTCACCTCGGTGGCATAGGTGATGACGCCGCCACGGAACGCTCGACTCGAGCCGGGCGTTGAGGTGAGTCGCTGAGCGATAAGCCCGCCCGTGAGTGACTCGGCGGTACCCAACGTCAGTCCTTGTTCTGCGCACAGATCGAGGACCACCGATTCCATAGTTTGGTCATCGACGCCAAACACGATCGGTCCAATGATGTCGCGAACCCGCTTTTCCTCGTCGTCGAGAAGCGCCGCGACGGATGCTTCGTCGGGCCCTTTTGCCGTGATGCGAACCTTCAAGCCCTCCATACCGCTCGCAAGGAACGCGAGGGTCACCCCGCCATCTGCCGTGCCATCGCGGTCGAGTCGTTGGATCTCGTCGGCGAGCTGCTCTGCCAGACCGGACTCGGAGGTGCCCCAGGTGCGAAGCGTCCGTGAGCGAATGATGGCCGAAATGCCTGCACGCCTAACGATGTCATCGACGATGAACCCGTGCATCATCTCGCGCATTTCCCACGGAACGCCTGGCACGCAGTAGATGAGCTTCGGATCACCCTCATGCTCAAACTCGGCTACGACGCCAGGAGCGGTACCGGGTTGAACGGGAATTGGCGAGGCACCAACGGGCAGCCGAGCCTGCAACCGATTGATCGCCGGCATCTCGCGACCACGGGAACCCCACAGCGATTCGATTCGTTCGGCGAGATCCTCGTCGGTGTAGAGCTCGACGCCCATCACCGCCGCGACAGCTTCGCGGGTGATGTCATCTTGGGTGGGCCCGAGACCGCCGGTAGTAATCACCACATCGCTGCGGCTGAGGGCGTGACGAATCACCGACACCATTCGCTCCAGGTTGTCGCCGACCTTGGTCTGAAAGAAGGAGTCGATTCCCACCGCGGCAAGTTCTTGCCCGATCCACGAGGAGTTGGTGTCGTTGATCTGCCCCAAGAGCAGCTCGGAACCGACGGCGACAACTTCGCAACGCATCTATTCGTTCACCTTCTCATCGATGTCACCGCTGGCCCGCGTTGATGCAGCACCATCGAGTAGGTAGCGCAGACCCGAGTACAACGTGAAGGCGACGACAAACCACAGCATTGCCTGTACGACGATCTCCGCGTCTAGGAGCGGCGGGAACAGCGCCGCCTGCAGGGACACGCCTTGGAAGATCGACTTCCATTTGCCGAGCTTTCGTGCTGGAACGACACGGTTGTGCTTGACCCAGTAGCTACGGAATCCGGTGATAACCGCCTCTCGCACCGTGATGAGTGCCACCGGAATCCACCCGTAGCGGTTAACGGCAACCAGACAGAACATGGCGCCAATCACGACGATCTTGTCCGCGAGCGGGTCGAGAAACGCTCCGGAACGGCTGATCAGGTCGTACTTGCGAGCCAACCACCCATCGAGAAGGTCGGTCGCCGCGAAGATCCATCCGAGCGCGAAGCCGATCCACGAGGCTCCACCGCTGTCAGCGTTCGCCAAGATGAACCAAAAGGCGATCGGGCTGGCAATGATGCGGGCGGTAGTGATGAGGTTCGCAGGGTTCGTCAGAAAGTGCCCGACGTGATGCATTGCACCGGTGGAGGTCTCCGTCATTGCTCGACCCCCTCAGCGATGAGATCGGGGCCGAGAGCTGATGCGATCGCGACGTCGTGAAACACTCCCACTTCGAGATCGTCTGGCACGTTGACGATGCCGTCAATCTCCGGCGCCTCGCGGAATGTCCTGCCGACACCAACTTCATCCACGAGCACGGAGACGCTTTGTCCTATGAGCTCGTCACGGCGCCGTGCGGTGATCCGGTCCTGCAACTCGCTGAGCTCACGAAGCCGCTCGGCGACCAACCCGTCGGGCACAACCCCGTCGAGGGTCGCGGCATAGGTGCCTTCCTCTTTGGAGTAGGAGAAGAAGCCGCACCAGTCGAGATCGGCCGCTTCAACAAAGTCGAGCAGGGCGTCGTGGTCCTCCTCGGTCTCGCCCGGGTAGCCAACGATGAAGTTCGAGCGGAAGGCGGCTTCAGGGGCCTCAGCGCGAATCGTGGCAATGCGCTCAAGAAACTTTGCTCCGTCTCCCCAGCGCCGCATCCGCCGCATCAGCGGTGGGCTCACGTGCTGCAGCGAAAGGTCGAAGTAGGGCATGTTCACGCCGAGCATTGTCGAGATCAGCTCTTCGGTGAGGTCGCTGGGATATAGATACAGCAGACGGACCCGGTCGACTCGCTCGGCGACTTCGCCGATGAGCGGGACGATCGTGCGCTCACCCTGACCCTGGTCTCGCCCGAAGGCGGCGAGGTCTTGGGCCACCAGGACCACTTCTCGCACGTCGAGCTGTTCGACCTCCGCGAGGATCGACTCGTGCGAGCGCGATCGCTGCGGCCCACGGAACGTCGGTATGGCGCAGAATCCGCAGGCTCGATCACAGCCTTCTGCGATCTTCACATACGCCCATGGTCGAGCCGATGCGGGTCGAGGAAGGTTGAGTAGGTCGAAGTTGGGGAGCACGACCTCACCTCCGGGCTTCTTGCCAAGCGTTACCGGCACACCAAAGCCTGCGACCGAGTCGACCTCGGGCAGCGCATCAGCGAGTTCGTCGCCATAGCGCTCGGCCATGCAGCCGGTGACAACGACCTTGGCGTCGGTCGCCTCGTCGCGCAACGCGAGAACCGTGTCGATCGATTCTTGCCGCGCCTGCTCGATGAACGCACACGTGTTGACCACAACGAGGCTGGCGTCAGACGGGTCGGAGGCCCGCTCCATGCCGTCGGCGAGGAGGGTTCCTACCAGCTTGTCCGAGTCAACCTCGTTCTTTGGACAGCCGAGTGTCTCGACCCAAAACCTTTTGGCCACTCACCAAGGCTACCTAGGCAATGCCGTCAATGACCGATCGGATCGACTCGCCGATACCGAGCTCGGAGATCATCAGCACGACAAAGACGTAGGCCGTCAGCAAGAAGGCCGCTTCGATTCGAGTGATCTTGCGGCGGCTCACCATAAAGATCCACGTGATCACGGCCACGACCACCATGGCCACAACCCCGTACTCGGCCGTAAGGCGGTCGGAGAACTGACCTGTGCCGACGAGTGCGATAACCCCTCCGACAGCAAGGCTATTGAACATGTTGGAGCCGAGCAGGTTGCCCAAAATGAGTTCGGTTTCGCCTTTGCGAGCTGCGGCGACGGCGGTGACGAGTTCGGGAAGCGACGTGCCGATCGCGATGAGGGTAAAGCCGACGAAACCACCGCTCAGCCCGACCGCTGCGGCCAGACCGATCGCACCCCAGACCATCAACTGGGCACCCAGGACCGTGCCTACGAGTCCGGCCAAGGTCACGCCCAGGCTCTGTGCAACCGAACGACCTTCTTCTACTTCTATCTCTTCGACCGAGTCCTCGTTGCCGCCCAAGATGACCCACGAAAGGATCGCCATCAGAACCACCAGCATCACGATGCCTTCCCACACGGCGAGGCCGCCGATGGTGAAGAAGGCGAAGAGCGCTACCGCAGCGAGGCTGATCGGCGCCTCTCGAACCAATACGGCTCGGGTAACGAGTAGCGGCACGACCAGCGCCGCCACGCCGAGAACGAGCGTGATGTTGGCGACGTTAGACCCGACGATGTTGCCGAGCGCGACGTCGAGACCGTTGGTCACGTCGCCCGTCGTCTTGTCGACAGATTCGCCGTTGAAGGCAGCGATACCAGAGACCAAGAGTTCTGGAGCGCTGGTACCGAAGCCGACGACCACCGCACCGACGACCACCGGCGAGAGCTTCGCGGCACTGGCGACAGCAACAGCACCATCAACAAAAAGGTCGGCGGCTTTGCTCAGTAAGAAAAGCCCGATGAGTACTTCGATGACCGCGATCGGGACGGAGGGAGCGGAGAGGAAATCGATGGGCGACATGTGTTGGAGGGGAGGTTACTACTGCCCGCCCCGCAACTGTGCGAGTTGTTCGGGGCTAACCAATACCTCGCGGGCCTTTGAGCCTTCGCTTGGACCCACGATGCCCTTCTGTTCGAGCTCGTCCATAATGCGGCCAGCCCGTGAGAAGCCAACGCGTAGTTTGCGTTGCAGCATCGATGTTGAGCCGAGCCCGGACGATACGACGAGATCGCAGGCCTGCCAGAAGAGCTCATCGACATCGTCGGTAGCGGGCCGGTCAGCAGTGATCGAATCGCCGCCTGACGCTTTAGGCGCCGATGGCATGGCGGGCATGCTCGCTCCCGCTGGCGGTGCCTCGCCGAGATCCTGCGCAGTCGGTGCTGCCTCGCTGGTCAACGCAGCGCCTTCGGAGGTGATCTCTTCGTATCCCTGCTGGCGCCAATGGTCGACGATCTTCTTGACCTCGGACTCCTCCACCCAAGCACCCTGCAATCGCATAGGCGTCGACGACGCTGGGTCGAGGAACAACATGTCGCCCTTGCCGACGAGACGCTCCGCGCCCGGTGTTCCAAGGATCACACGGCTGTCCTGCATGCTCGACACTGCGTAGCCGATGCGAGCCGGGACATTCGCTTTGATAAGACCGGTGATCACGTCGACCGATGGGCGCTGGGTGGCGATCACCATGTGAATTCCGACAGCACGAGCCTTCTGCCCGATACGAACGATCGAGTCCTCAACGTCACGAGCGGCGACCATCATCAAGTCGGCGAGCTCATCGACGACGATCAGGATGTGGGGCAGTCGCTTGAACTTGCGGGGCTCGCCGTCCGGGCCGAGTTGGCCCTTCTTGGCCTTGATCTTGCCCTTGTCGAACGCCGCGTTGTAGCCGCTGATGTCGCGGAAGCGGCACTCTTCGAGCAGTTCGTATCGGCGTTCCATTTCGCGTACCGCCCAGGCCAACGCGTTCGCTGCTTTCTTCGGGTCGGTAACGGGCTGGGTGAGCAGGTGAGGAATGCGCTCGTATTGCGTCATCTCCACGCGCTTGGGATCGATCAGAATCATGCGGACGTCGTCGGGGGTCTTGCGCATCATCAACGAGGTGATGATCGAGTTGATACCCGAGCTCTTGCCAGCACCGGTAGCACCGGCGACGAGCGTGTGAGGCATCTTGGCCAAGTCGATCAGCAGCGAATTGCCGTTGATGTCTCGCCCGACCGCGACGTCCATCGCACCCTTGGCCTTCGCAGCTTCGGGTGAAGTCAAAATGTCACCAACCGCGACGATCTGACGATCGTCGTTGGGGACCTCAACGCCGATCGCCTGCTTCCCGGGAATGGGGGCGATGATGCGGACGTCTGGTGATGCCATCGCATAGGCGATGTCGTCGGTGAGGTTCTTGATCTTTGAGACCTTGACGCCAAGGCCCAATTCGAGTTCGAAGCGGGTCACCGTCGGACCGACCACCATGTTGATCAGGCGAGTCTCGACTTTGTGCTCAGCGAGCGCACGCTCGAGAACTCGGCCTTTGGCAATCACGGCCTCTTGGTCGACGCTTTGTGCGCCCGAACGCTGAAGCAACGACATTGGAGGCAACACCCATGTGCGATCGCCTTGGGTGGTGACCGCAAGCTCGGTCTCCAGCTGTTGCTGTGCGACCGCGGGGGCCGGGACCACGACGGTGGGGGCGGGCGCATCGGCGGCATCGCTGTCTTGATCGAAGATGGCAGTAGGAGCTTCGGACTCCGTTACCGGTTCCAGTTCTGGTTCAGGAGGCGGTACGGGGATCTCGATTGTGGCGTCGAGCGCTTCGCCGTTCTCATCGATGAATCCGCCAGCGGGTTGGCCGCCGACGATCACCTGAGGGTCGTCGCGAAGGTCGATAATGTCCTGGTCATTCTCGTCAGGGCGATCGATCACGAACAGCGAACGGGTCCCGCTTGCCGCTGCGCCGGCGAGAGGGCGAGCTCCTCGCATTGCGCCATCGATGACGCCCTGAAGCGAGGTGCCGGTCATAACGATCAATCCGCCAAAGCCGATGACCAACAAGATGATCAACGCGCCCCAGAAGCTGGCAACGGTCAGCAACGGGCCACCGACGATCCAACCCATCACACCACCGGCGCCGCTAAAGGCTTCGAGACCGCTGCCCCACGACGGGCTGTCGCCCGCGAGGTGAACGAGACCGGTAGTAGCGATCGCTGCCAGCAACCCACCGATGACGAGGTGTGGCGGCAGCGAGTGTGGTTGATCGCCGCGGCGGATGATTGCGATTCCAGCGGCTGCGATCACGAACGGCGCGAGGTAGCGGAACACGCCGATGGTCCAGCCAAAGCCGTTGTCGAATACGACTCCGAGAGCACCTGCCGTACTCGTAAAGACGCCGAGCAATCCAAGGAAGGCGAACGTGAGGAGGAACAACCCGACGAGATCCGGACCTCGACCTGCAAGGCCTTCGGAGACGGTGTCTCCAAAACTTGGGCGAACCGGCGCCTTGCTGCGCGCGGTTGACTTCTTTTTTGCCGTCGTCTTCTTCTTCGCCGCCGTGCTTCGTGAGGAGCTGGATTTGCGTGCCGGAGCCCGTCCACGAGCTGTGGAGGCGCGACTCGAGGAGCGCGACCGAGTAGAACGTTTCGATTTTGTAGCCACAGTATTGGCCACACTAGTTGACAGAGCCCACACAAGCCCCGCATTTCGCGCCCCAAGCGCGTAGGGTCGCGCGCAGTGCAGGATCCTGAGACGTATGGGGTCAGACCCCTTTCGTCTCGTAACGGGACGTTTGGGGTCTGACCCCTAACCTCTCGGTGCCGCTAGGTGGAGCGAACGATCGGGACGATGATGGGGCGGCGGCGGGTTACGGCCGCGACGTATTTGCCTACTGAGCGGCGGGCAGCACGCTCCACGTCTCGGATGTCTCCCGAGTCGGCCAGCACTTTTTCGATCGCTTCGCGGGCCTCGGTTGCGCCACCGGCTTCGAGGTCGAAACGGTCGTCTTCGCTGGCCCAACCCCGTGATGCCACGAAAGGCCCAAAGGTGATCTCGCCGGCCTTGAGGTCGACACCGATGCTGACCGATACGAACCCGGATTGCGCCATGAGCAGGCGCTCGTCAAGAACCGCTGAGGTAATCGGTTCCGCGGAACCGTCCATCATCACGTAGTCACCAGATACTTGGCCGTCTTTAAAGATGCCGTCGTCGGTCAGGAGCACTTGGTCGCCGTCGGTGGCGAGGAGGACGTTCTCGGGTGCCATGCCTCGTTTGATCGCAAGTTCAGCGTGGCCGACGAGGTGCTCGTATTCACCGTGCACGGGCACAAAGAGCTCGGGGTTCGCTACCGAGTGGAGGGCGAGGAGTTCTTGTTGTTTGCCATGGCCGGTGGTGTGGACATCGACTTGGCCCGAATGAACGATCGTCGCGCCTTGTCGGGCGAGGCCAGAACGCACTCGACCGACCGCAGCTTCGTTACCTGGAATCGGATGCGAGCTGAAGATCACCGTGTCTCGCGGTCCAATGGTCACCCAGCGGCTGTCGTTTTGGGCCATCAGCGTGAGGGCCGAACGGAACTCGCCCTGACTGCCCGTGGAGATGATGCAGGTCTTGAGCGGATCGATGTCTTCGGCATCGGCGATATCGACGATGTTGCTGTCGGGGATCGACAGCAGGCCGAGGTCACGGGCGAGCGCCACATTGCGCTTCATCGACCGTCCAAGCGTGACGATCGTACGATCCTGCTCGAGCGCGACCTCAGCGATCTGTTGCACACGGTGAATATGGCTGGCAAAGGCGCCGACGATGATGCGCTGGTCTCGATGCTCGTGGAACAACGAACGCAGAACGCCGCCCACCTCTGACTCGGACGTCGATTGGCCAGGGCTGTTTGCGTTGGTCGAATCAGCGAGGAGCAGCCGAATGCCAGGGTCGGTTGAGAGTGCACCGATTCGAGGAAGGTCGGTTAGCCGGCCATCGACTGGGGTGTGGTCGAGCTTGAAGTCGCTCGAATGCAAGATGATGCCCTGCGGTGTTCGAAAGGCCGTGATGAGCCCCGAAGGCGTGGAGTGAGTGACCGGCAAGAACTCGCACTTGAAAGGACCGATCTCAAGAACATCGCCGTCGTTGAGCGTGTGCAGGTTCGCGCGGCTTTGTAGGTTTCGCTCCCCCAGCTTGTGGCGCACCAGACCAAGCGTGAAGGGGGTCCCGTAGAAGTCGAGTTCCAGAGACGGGATGGCTTCGAGTAGGTAGGTGAGGCCACCAATGTGATCTTCGTGGGCGTGAGTAACGATGCATCCATCGATGCGATCGGCGTTCTCTTGGAGATAGGTGAAGTCTGGGAGGATCGAGTCGACGCCTGGTTGGGTCTCGTCGGAGAACATTTGCCCACAGTCGAGAATGACCATGCGTCCCTCGGATTCGAGGACCGCGCAATTGCGACCGATGTCGCCGAGCCCACCAAGGAATGTGATTCGTACGGGAGGTGCCATCTAGAAACCGGGCCGCCCCAGGTTCGACAGCACCTTTCGACACTCGTCTTCGAGGCCAGCGGGCTCAGGGCCCATCGGCAGGCGACACTGACCACCGGGCAACCCGAGCAGACGAAGCATGGTTTTGCTTGGAATCGGGTTGGGACGAAGGTCACCTGTCTCGATGTCCCAGGACTCGAGCAAAACTTGGTTGAGGCGAGTGGCCTCGGCCACGTCGCCGCGGTGAAAGGCCTCGATCATCTGGCTGGTCTCGACACCGGCCCAATGGGTGGCCACACCAATCACACCGCATGCACCAACCGAGAGCAGCGGCAAGGTGAGTCCGTCGTCGCCTGAGTACACGTCGAAGTCGGGTCCAAGCGCAGCGACGACCTTGGCGGTCTCGGAGGGATCACCAGCGGCGTCCTTCAACCCGACAATGTTGGTCTCCTGGGCGAGGGCAATGATGTTCTCGGTTGCGATCTTGCGACCGGTGCGACCGGGAATGTCGTAGAGAATGACCGGAAGGTCGGTCGCAGCCGCCGTCGCTCGAAAGTGGGCGACGATGCCGTCCTGGCTTGGGCGGTTGTAATACGGCGTCACCGAAAGAATCGCCGTTGCCCCGACGGCTGTGGCGCGCTCGGTCAGTTCGACCGAAGCTCGGGTGTCGTTGCTCCCCGTACCCGCGACAACAGGCATATCAACGGCTTCGACTACCGCCTCGATGAGCGCGATCTGTTCGTCATGAGTAAGCGTTGGCGACTCGCCGGTCGTTCCCGCAACGACAAGTCCATCGTTGCCATTCGCGACCAACCACTTCGCCAACTTCTGCGCGCCCTCGAGATCAAGCGAGCCGTCCGCAGCGAACGGCGAGACCATAGCGGTTAGTGTGTGTCCAAAACGAGCCATCGTAGGTTCTCCTCTCGTCCATAGAGGCTACCGGTCGCCGTTGCCTACGTAGTGGTTGGGCGCCAAAGCCCCGCCGTCTCGGACGGCGGGGTTCATTCGTCTTTGTGTCAGACGGCTACCGGGTTGATGGGCTCGTCTAGGGGCACGTCGCCTCGGGACTGATCACCACGGGCGATGCGGCGCAGCGTCAACCCGTAGCCAACCACGCCGATCGTGGCGAACGTGAACCACTGGAAGGCATAGCTGCGATGCGGGCCTTCGCCGAGATCCGGCAGCGGCAGCCGGATCGGCACATCGCTGGAGCGAATGGGCTCCTGAGCCTCAAGCTGCAGATAGATCTCCCCGGGCAGCGTCGAATCAACCCGGAGTAACTCCTTCGCCTGCTCGGCGTCAGGGCGGGTGAGCTGAGTTCGGTCTTCGGAAAGCCGGGCGTCCAGGTCTCCGAGTCGTAGGAGACCCTCGATGATCAGCGGGCTACGTTCGGCGCCGATACGCGTGGCGACTGCGTCGTTGGGCAGCTGCAGGATCGATGCACGGTCGATGAAGCCGCGATTGACCACCAGTTCGTTGCCGTCGTCCTGCACGAAGACGGTCCACATCCAGAATCCTGCGACACCTTCTCGACTGCGGTTTGCGATGAATATCTCGCGGTTCGTGTCGAACTCACCAGAGAGCTGGACCCGACGGAAATCGAGTTCGTCTGCAAGCCCGCCTGTGCTGGCGACTGCGTCGTCGAGCGTCACGACGGTACCCAGCCGTTCGGTGACCCGAGCGTTGGTGTCCTGACGCTGTCCGAGGCGATTGATCTGCCAGAACCCTGCCGCGATAAACGCGGCGATGAGCAACGCCACAAAGACATGGGATGCAATCCAACGAGGGGCGAAGAACATCAGGCTGGGGTGAAGAGCCGTTCGTATTCAATCTCGTCACGAACGGGAAGCCCACCGAGGACTTGTTCAACGGCGGTAGACGTGCGAGCGGCTATCTCGATCGCTCCGGGGCGGGCCGCTGCAAGACGGAACCCGACGAGCTGGAAAATTCGCTGTATATCGAACTCCGCATTTGAGCAGATGGTGTACACGCGGCGACAGTTCACCGGACGCTGCATAATGCACGCGCCGATTAGCGTGCGGATGAGCTCGTCATCGAACGGGGCGGAGGCGATCGCCGAGATTTCGAGGGTCTCGGGGTTCGGGCGACAATACGTAAGGAGCGCCGCGGGGTGGCCCAGGCGTTCGGCGACGATGCCGGCCAGAAGCGCTACGTCGACGACCTTTCCGCGCCGAACCCGATGCCTTCCGCCGGTAGCGGCCAGCAGCTCGACCGCCCATGCAAAATCCGCCGATGAATACGGGCGGATCGCAGGTGGTTGTGGACCGACTCCAACGGTCGGTCGATCGACGGTGACCATACCTTCAGGATACTCCAGGGGTAGCTGCCCAGTCGGCTCGCGCCTGACGATCAGTCCTGCGCGAAGAGCAGTGGATCGAGTCCGAGGGTCAACCCCGGCGTGTCTGCGATCTTCCCAACGGCGAGAAGCACGCCGGGCATAAAGCTGTTGCGGTGGATGCTGTCGTGGCGAATCGTGAGCGTTTCACCGGTTGTGCCGAAGATGACCTCTTGATGCGCGACCATCCCGTGCATGCGAACTCCGTGGACTCCCACGCCCCCGACCTTTCCGCCTCGCGCTCCCGACACGACCTCGTGTTCAGTTGGATCGGAGTCCCACGACGAATCGCTGGACTGCTTTGCGGCCTCGATCCGTCGGGCGGTCATCATCGCCGTTCCCGACGGTGCATCTCGTTTGTTGTTGTGATGAAACTCCAGTACTTCTGCGGTCTCGAAGTACGGGGCGGCGAGCTCGGCCATGCGCATCATCATCACCGCACCGATCGCGAAATTCGGCACGATCATGGCGTTGCTTTGTGTGAAGGTCGCTTCGAAGCGAGCCAGGTCGTCGTCGGAGAACCCGGTCGTGCCAACGACCGCGTGCACGCCGTTGTTCGCGCACCAATCGAGCACACCGAGTGATGCCTCGAGGAAGGTGAAGTCGACGATCACGTCGACTTCGTTCGATGCAAGCTCCAAAACGGTCGAAACAACGAGATGTTCGCTCTTGATCCCGGCGACGTCACCGATTGTTTGGCCAGCGACCCCAGGGTCGACGGCAGCGACGAGGTCCATATCGTCAGCGGCGTCCACCGCACGGCAGACCTCGCTACCCATACGCCCACCAGCCCCCGAAACACCAACACGAATCATGGGCACAGGCTAACCGTTCACGCCCTATACCTCGTGGGTCCATGCATCTTGGTGTGCCACCTACAGGCCACAAGTCCCATGCATACCTGGTGGCTGAGGAGGTATTACTCTTCGATAGGTGGCCTGAAGAAGCGTTACTCTGCGATAGGCAGCCGTAGCGACGCGGCGTGCTGCGCGGCCATAGGAGAAACCCATCTTGCTCGAGCTAAATCCCAACAAGCCGTTCCCGGAGAACTACATCGACGCGCTCGGCAAGCAGTTCCGTGACCGCCGCTTCGTCGAAGTACAGAAGATGTTCGATCACCTTGGGCGACCGCTCCGAATCATCGATCTTGGCGGCAGCTCTCGATATTGGACGCAGATGGGGATCGAGCCCTCCGAGGGTCTGGAGATTACGCTCGTCAACTTCATGGAGAAGCACCTCAAGCACGAGAGCTTCATCAACGTGACCGGCGATGCAACGAACCTTGAGTACGAGGACAACTCCTTCGACCTTGCCTTCTCAAACTCGGTCATTGAACACGTCGGTGACGACGATGCGAAGCGGAGGATGGCCCAAGAGGTACAGCGAGTGGCATCGAACTACTTCATTCAGACGCCGAACCGCAGCTTCATCATCGAACCACATTTCCTGTTGCCAGGAATCCAATTCCTTCCCGTTGAGGTCGCGACCAAGGTTCTCTCGAAGACCCCGCTCAGCCGAGGCCGCAAGTGGGGCGAAGAAGAAGCTCGCAACGAACTGGAAAGCATCGATCTTCTGAGTAAGGAGAAGCTCCAGGGCCTCTTCCCTGACGCGGCGATTTCATCGGAGATGATTGGGCCGTTCGCGAAATCGCACACGGCCCACTCCTTCGGCAACCTGTTCGACTGAGCGACGACTACATTCGAACGCGGGGACAAGCGCGGTTAGCGAACGCTATCCAGCGATGGCTTCCAAGGCAGTTCCTGTGCCGACGAGGCTGGTGACGGCAGGTCCGCCGTAGACGTCGCCGATAACCCGATTTACCTCGTCGACGGTCAGTGCAGCAAGTCGTTCTAAGAACGCGTCGATTGGGAGCACTTGCCCACGTAAGGCTTCGTTGGTCGCCAGGCGCGTCATACGAGCGCCGGACCCTTCGAGGCCGAGCACAACTGCGCCTTCGAGACCGGTACGGGCGAGGTCGAGCTCGCGTTGGGTTAAGCCGTCGGTGACGAGTTTGTCAATCTCTGCACGGAGCGCACCCAGCAGTTCGTCACCACGCTGCGCAGAGGTCGCCGCGTAGATGGTGGCAGAACCGCTATCGGCGTAGCCCGAGGATTGCGAGAAGACCGTGTAGGCCAACGACTGCTCTTCCCGGATGCTTTGGAAAAGCCGGGACGATGGTGAGCCGCCGAGCACCTGGTTGGCGATCGCCAGCGCGTACCGGCGGTCGTCATCATGGCTTAGTGAGCGCCATCCCATCGCTACGTGGAGCTGCTCTACGGGCAACTCGGTCGCAATCATCTCGGCCTGCAAGTCGTTCGGGACGACGCGCTCTGGTTTGTCGTTCTCCGCGAGGTCACCAAAGCTCGCCTCGGCGAACGAACAGAGTTCGTCGTGGTCGACATCGCCGGACGCGGCGATGACGATGTTGGATGGCCCGTACCAGCGTTGATGGAAGGCGCCGATGTCCGGTGCGTTGAGGGCGTTGATGGTCTCGGGCTCACCGAGCACCTCCCGGCCGAGCGAATGGCCATCGAAAAGCCGCTCGTACAACACGATGTGGACCACATCGTCGGGGGTATCGAATGCTGCAACGAGTTCTTCATTGATGACCTGCCGTTCGGCATCGACGTCATCTTGGCGAAGCGCTGGGCGACGCACGACGTCGAAGAGCAGCTCGGTTGCCATCTGCCGAGACGTTGAAGGCACGCGTGCATAGAACGCTGTGTGTTCTCGGGCCGTGAAGGCGTTCATGTCGCCCCCTACCCCATCGATCATCTCGGCGACTTCGCGAGCCGTTCGGTCCTGTGTCCCCTTGAACAACAGGTGTTCCAGAAAGTGCGACGCTCCGGAAAGCTCCGGAGCCTCGTCACGAGAACCCACCGCTACCCACGCGCCAATCGATGCGCTACGCGAGCCCGGCATCGGCTCGGTGAGGACTCGAAGACCATTCGGAAGTGTTGTTTTCTGGAGATCAGACATGGTTGCTATCAGACATGGTTGCTATCAGACATGGTTGCTATCAGACATGGTTGCTATCAGACATGGTTGTGCACGTAGCGTAGACATGGCGCTGCGATGTCAGACGCCAGCTTTCCGAACGCTTTAGGTCTCACGGAGACGAGGGAGGTTCACACCATGGTGATTCGTTGGTGGCGGGCGACTGCAGGGTCAGACGATGTCTTACAGCAATACGCCGAACATCTGACTCGGACGACCTTTGTTGAAATGGCCGAGCTACCTGGCCATTTGGGGGCAGCACTGGCAACGAAAGTCAATGCGGCCAACAACGAACTGGTCGTCACGAGCTTCTGGGCAGACCTCGAATCAGCCGGACACTTTGAGCAGGGCGAATTCGACGATGCCGTGGTGAAGCCCAGCACACAAGCGCTGCTGCAGTCCTTTGATGTAAAAGTCGAGTACTTCAAAACCGTCGTGTCGACCGGACTTCTGGCCACACCGACAATCTTCGAAGCCTGAGGACCGGCCAACGGTCCGGATCCTTCGAAGAATGACAAAACGAGAAGAAGCCCCCGATTACTCGGGGGCCCCGTTCGATTTCTAGGCTTCATACCCGATGTTCTGAGCCCCTAGGCGAAGAACTCGAGTAACTGAGGTCCGTCAGGACCGAAGTTAACGGCGTCGACGGCCTCCGCCGCCTCCGTCACCACCGCGGCCGCCTCGGCTCTTCGGCGCTGGGCCGAGGTCACCGAGTTCGTCCGCGAGGGATGCGTCGAAGCTATCTTCGAATGATGCAACTTCACGGCTGTCGGAGCCGCCACCGGAACCGCTGTCGGAGGAACCACTGTCGGAGCGACCGCCGCCGCCACCACGGCCACCACGGTCACGAGGTCGGTCGTCGGACGATCCGCCTCCCGAGCCACCACCGTCACCGGAGTCATCGCTCGTGAGACGAAGCGAGATCTTGCCGTTCGGGTCGATGTCTTCGACTCGAACCTCGATGTCGTCGCCCAAAGAGACAACGTCTTCGACACGATCGATACGCTTGCCACCGCCGAGCTTGGAGATGTGCACGAGGCCATCACGTCCAGGAAGGATGTTCACGAACGCACCGAACTTGGTGATGTTCACGACCTTGCCTGGGTAGACGGCTCCGACCTCTGCGGTTGGCGGATCGAGGATCAAACGGATCTGACGCTCGGCCTCATCGACCTTGTCGCGATCAGGAGACGAAACGGCGACCGTTCCGACCATGCCGTCGTCGTCGACGGAAATGTCGGCGCCGGTTTCGGCCTGGATCGAGTTGATGACCTTGCCCTTTGGTCCAATAACCTCGCCGATCTTGTCGATCGGGATTTCGAAGCTGATGATCTTCGGAGCGGTTGGGCCAACCTCGTCACGCGGTGCAGGAATTGCTTCCTTCATGCTTGCGAGGATCTTGAGGCGTGCTTCCTTGGCCTGGGTCAGAGCGCTTGCCAGAACGTTGGCAGGGATGCCGTCGATCTTGGTGTCGAGCTGAAGTGCGGTAACGAAGTCTTCGGTACCGGTGACCTTGAAGTCCATGTCGCCCATGGCGTCCTCTGCACCGAGGATGTCGGTGAGGGTGATGTACTTGTCGTCCATCTTGACGAGGCCCATTGCAATACCAGCAACCGGTGCCTTGATTGGAACGCCTGCGTCCATGAGCGAAAGGCTTGACGAGCAAACCGACGCCATCGACGACGAACCGTTCGATCCAAGAACCTCAGAGACGAGACGCAAGGTGTACGGGAACTCTTCCATCGATGGGATCACGGGAAACACGGCACGCTCAGCGAGCGCTCCGTGGCCGATCTCACGACGCTTTGGTCCACGCATGAAGCCCGGCTCGCCGGTGCAGAACGGCGGGAAGTTGTAGTGATGCATGTAGCGCTTGCGATCGATCGGGTCGATGCCGTCGATCATTTGGTCCATGCGTCCCATACCCAAGGTCGTGATGTTCATGACCTGGGTTTCGCCACGCTGGAACAGACCAGAGCCGTGAGCGGTAGGGATGAGGTCGACCTCGGAGGAAACCGGACGAAGGTCCGAGGTTCCACGGCCGTCGATGCGCATGCCGTCTTCGACGATGCGCTTACGAACTGCAGCCTTCTTGACCGAGTTGAATGCTTGGCCGATTGCGCCTGCTTCGTCAGCGAATTGCTCGGCGAATGCTTCTTTGACCTCGTCCTTGAGTGCGCTTTCGGCACCCTGGCGTTCCATCTTGTCGGCGATGGTCTGGGTGGCAGCGATCTTGTCGCCGAACCCGGACTCGACAGCTGCGAGCAGCTCGTCTGAGTAGTCGCCCATGATCGGGAAGCTCATCTTCTCTGGAGCGCCAACCTTTTCGAGGAGCGACTCCTGAAGCTCGATTGCCTGACGGATCCACTTCTTGGATGCGTCGAGGCCCTCGGCCAGGGTGGTCTCGTCGACGACTGGGCCGCCTTCTGCGTGCACGCCCCAGGTCTTTTCGGTTCC
>CAZLWE010000016.1:48305-52718 GCA_964562985.1 uncultured Acidimicrobiales bacterium | reverse complement strand
CCGAAGGCGTTCAGGACCCCAAAACTATCTGGCACCAAAATCAGGGGGCATTCCAAGCAGCCTCGATGACTCACAATCATCAGATGTTTCAACTCAACTTCCGATCGTTGACATCCTTGAAGACGAGGACGGTCCCTCGGATCTCGCCGGGATGGTCGCTGAAGCCCAGATGGTCTTCGAAGCCCGCGTGGTGGCGGTCGAACCAGAGTTCCGCTACTACGGGCCCACTAGCGAAGTTCCCGACACCGCGGCGTTCGAACAAATTGGGCTTGTTCTCGAACCAACTAAGGTCCTCAAAGGTGACGTACCCGAGACGCTGACCATCCGATGGACCAGCTACCAGACCGAAGACGACCAACCCGGCTCGCCGCGACTCAGTCGAGTGTCGATACAAGGCCTCACAATCAATGAAGAAGCCCAAGGCCAACTCTACGGAATCTTTATCCAGGGAGAAGTCGAGTCGGGTGTGTTCGATGTCCTTACGGCTAGTGGAATTGTCCCGCTTGACGACGAAGGCGAACTCTCGTCCGATCAGGGCGCCACTGCCAGCTTTCTTTATGGCGACTGGATCGGGGATCGATTCGGAGACATGGTGACCTCCGTCCAGTAGCTCGCATTACGCGATGACACTTTCCGCTAGCTAGCGAAGAACGGTACTCTCACGTCTATGGACGGATTTTCAAGACAGACAGTGATCGTCGGTTTTGTTGTCGTCGCAGTGACATCAGCGATTCTCGGCGGCATCATCGCACTAGTGCTATTCAATTCTGATCCCGAGATCGTGGTGCGAGAAGTGCTCGTCGAAGCAAGTGAACCGGTAGTCGTTCCGAATCAGGAAGACCTCGCTCGACTCGTCGAGCGGTACATCGATATCTCCGGAACTGAAGATGACTGGACTTTCTCACTAGTGGAAGAAATTGCTGCTGCGGTTTGTGACGGTGGGCTGTCCGGAGCTGAGGTCATGCAAGAGATCGGCTTAGATGGCGACATCGAAATCGGTCAGGCCCAACTCGATGCGTTCGTCGGTGAGGTCAGGTCGACCTGTCCATCGCACGAGACCGGCTAGACCTTCGGCCCTCGCAGAAATCTCGTTTCTCCGAGGTTTTCTGGGTTCTGGGCACGGTGAACTGGACCTCGGTGGTTGGCGGGTTCTCCTTGACCATTGCAGACGCTCCGATGTGCGCCCGGTCTGCGTCGTCGGCCCTGGGGTTAGTTCTCGTCCATGACTAACTGAAAGACCGCGGCGTAGAAAGCGCCCATCTTGGGCTCACGAGGGTCGGGGCCCGCGTCCTTGAACCACTCGCTGACTTTAGGGGCCTGACCCCTATTGCGAATTAGGGGTCAGGGCAAGAGGCTGATCTGATCAACTTCTGTTGGTGTATCAACGAAGTTTCTGTTGCGAGAGGCCAGGCCCCGTTTGCTGTGCAGTCACACGAGGGCGAACACCGGATTGCTTCAATTGATCTGTCCTGAGGCCGGTGACTGATCCGTAGGTTGACCTATCTCCCTAAGGCCTAAGTCCGCCGACTAAAGCGCGAGAACAGCGAGTGCTACAGCGATAACACCTCGGGCGGTCCATGCCCATGTGCGCCACCAGTTGGTGCGCAGTAGTTCACTCATCGTCGCTTCGTCGAACCCGTTACTCAGCTTCTCGTGCGCGGGGATCGAGGCCCGTAGTGTCACGGCGATCACGACGGCTTCGAGAAGGCCTCCCACGACCGCTAGCAGTTGCGTGGTGGTCGTTGGCGCGAGCAGAAAGACCGCTAGCACCCCAAGGCCCTCGATCAGCCATGGCGGCCCGACGAGGCTGCCCATCTTGGTCATGTGTGCAGCCTGAAACCGGCGGTACTCGTCACGATCGATCGCGTCGAAGCTGGGATAGTGCGCCACCTGGATCGTCCAGATAAGCCCAACGAGCGCCCAGGTCGCCGCCAGATGAATGATGGTGGCGACCTGCCATGTGGTCTCGCCGAGGTCGATCACGAAGCGGGTGACCAGAATGCGATGTCGCCATCGGCGATCCTGATCGCTGCACGTCCATCTTCGACAAGGTCGACCCACACGCCAGATTCGCCGTCGATCGAACCGGAGAACACCACCGCACGCGAGTCAGGCGACCACCAGGTGGCTGAACGCTCGTATTGGTCTGCAAAGGGTACGTAGGAGTTGAAGAACTCTTGGCTCGGTATGAACGGGTCCCCCGGAAGCATCTCCCCTCCAATAACGAAACGCCACTCGAGGCCCGTTTCTTGGGCGAGGAGCACAGCGAGTACCGCTCCGTTGGGGCTCCATTGCGTGGCTAATGCCCCTTCGATGTCGAGGGTCTCGACTTCCCCCGTCTCGAAATCAATGATCGAGACGCGGTTCGGGGGAAGCGTCGCTGGAGAGTCGACCTGGAAGGCAATGACTTGGGATTCGCTGGTGTCGGCATTGACGAGAACGGCGACGCGGGTATCGACCGGGTTCGGGCTGAAGGTGATGGGTCCGGGGGCGAGGGCGACCGTGACGGCGTCGTTCCCGTCGATTAGGGCCAGGTCGTTCCCGTCGAAGCCACCTTCTATGGCGACGAGTATCAGGTCGTCAATGACGTTGGCTGGAGCTTGAAAGGCGCCCAGCGGAGCGGACAACTCACGTTCGTCGACGGTTACCGCATCCGTCGGGATGTCAGCGAGGATGGCGCCGTTCACCGCAGAGGTCAGCGAAGTATCGCTTGCCCAGTCGATGAAGAACGGTTGGCCAGAGCCAACTCGAGTGATCTCATCGGCCGAGGTATCGACAAAGAACAATTCGACACCTTGAGGGCTTGGTCCCAGGGCGGCGATGGTGGAGTCGTCGGGCGACCAGGCGAAGAAGAAGGCAGGGGTCGGGGCGGAGATCGTTACCCGGTTGTCTCCATTGAAATCGGCGATGGTCACGGAGGGTCCGTCGGCGTCGAGCGAGGTCCACACGACTCGAGTGCCATCGTTCGACCAGGTGGGTTGGGCGCGTTGGGCTTGTATCTCCGGGTCGTTCAGCGTCACGAAGGATTCGCCCGTGGGGGAGGAGACGACTATCGCGCCGCTGTCATCTCGGTAGGCGATGAGCCCGGAAAGCTCAGCCAATGAGGCGATGTCTCCCGCTGGTTGCCTTGCGACCCCCTGGGGCTGGGCCACATCGGGTTCGGGGAGGTTGTCCTCGGATTCGCCCGCGTTAGGTTCGTTGTCGGCGTCTTCTGTGGGAGGCGCCTCGCTGGTGGTCGGAGTGTTGGTCGCGTCTGCGTCGAGCGAACATCCAGATACGAGTAGAGCGATGAGCCCCAGCTGCGCTCCAAAACGGCGAAACGCCGGGCCTATTTGCATAGACCCGACGTTACCGAAGGTTTGGGACTAGGCGATGCCTAGCTGAACGGATCCGTATCTCCCGAATTGTTCAGGTACGTCTCGCGGGTCGGACGGTTCTTCACATCCTTGAACTGCTTGCACAGATCCTTGGCTTGTGAAACCCATTCGTCACGCTCGATGCGTCCCGGGAAGGTGTTGATTGCCTCGGTCACCTTCTCGACGTCAGCCTTCTTGAACGCACCCAGCTGCTCCCAAGTCTGGATACCGAAGCTGTTGAGGATGCCCTCCATCTTCGGGCCGATGCCGTTGACGACCTTGAGGTCGTCCTTGTGGGCAGCACCCGGCGTTCCGAGCTTGGTCGTGCCCTTCTGCCAGCTTGGCTTCTTCTTGACACGCTTCTTTGGCGCTCGCTTGACCGGCTTGTGGCCGTTCTCCATGATCGCCTTGGCCTGCGGTACCCACTCGTCACGCTCGATGCGTCCAGGGAACTCTTCCAACGCACCATCGACGGTCGCAACTTCATCCTTCGTCAGATCAGCGAGCTGTTCCCAGCTCTTGATGCCGAAGCCGTTGAGTAGCCCTTCCATCTGTGGGCCGATACCGCTGATGACCTTGAGATCATCGGAGTGATCGATGCCCGGGGTACCAAGCTTGGTCGTGCCAGAGTGCCAAGCTCCGGCCTTCCAGGCGTTGTAATAGCGGGTCTCCGGAGGAATCGACGCCTCAAGTTCGGCGATCCGAGCCTCACGTGCCTTGATGGTCTTCTTCGCTTCAGCGAGGTCATCGGAGCTCGCCGCATTGCGGGCGGCGTTCTCAAGAGCCTCAATGCGGCGGTCCTTCTCGGTAAGCGAGACTCGCAGCTGGCCAACCTCGGCTCCAGCGGCACCCGCTGCAGCAAGCTCCGCTTCGAGTTCACTGACTCGGCTCTTCGCACCGTCAAGGTCACCCTTGAGGCCCTGGGAGCCCTCAACCTCTGCTTCGAGTTGGGCAACTCGGGCGTTCGCTCTGTCGAGGTCTCCTCGGAGGCCTTGGGCGTCGCCAAGCTCGCTTTGGAGTTCGGCGATCCGTGCGTTGCGAGCATCCAAGTCCCCTT
>CAZLWE010000016.1:0-48205 GCA_964562985.1 uncultured Acidimicrobiales bacterium | reverse complement strand
GGAGGCCTTGGGTTGCTGCCAGTTGTGCTTCGAGGTCGGCGGCTCGGGCGTTGGCACCGTCGAGGTCTCCTTGGAGGCCTTGGGTTGCTGCCAGTTGTGCTTCGAGGTCGGCGGCTCGGGCGTTGGCTCCGTCGAGGTCTCCTCGGATGGCGTTGACCTGTTCCTGTGCCCCCGACTCGTCGGCGAGCTCGGTTTCGAGCTCTTCGATGCGGGCGTTAGCGGAGTCGAGGTCTGCCTTCTTTTTCTTGGTGAGCGGCATGTGGCCGTTCGCCATGATGGCTTGCGCTTGTGGGACCCATTCGTCACGGTAGATGCGGCCAGGGAAGGAGTCGAGTGCGTCGTTGACGGTTGCTTGGTCTTCGTCGGTGAACGCTGCGACCTGTTCCCAGGTCTGTACGCCAAAGCCGTTGAGTACGCCTTCAAGCTTTGGTCCGACACCCTTGATGACCTTGAGGTCGTCGACGTGATCGACTTCAACACCGGGGGTACCGAGCTGGGTTTCCCCGACCTTCCAAGCTCCGGACTCCCATGCAGCCATGCGCATGGCGTTCTCATCGCCGAAGGTCTGATCCTCATCGGGACCGTCGAGAGCTGCTTCGAGCTCCGCAATCCTTGCGTCCTTCGCATCGAGGTCACCTTGGAGGCCTTGGGCTGCTGCCAGTTGTGCTTCAAGATCAGCGGCACGGGCCTTTTCGGCGTCGAGGTCTCGTTGAGCTGCGAGCGCTCCGCCAAGTTCACCCTCGAGTTCGGCGATGCGAGCATCGCGTGCGCCAACGGTGTCCTTTTCGGCTCCAAGCTGTGACTCAAGATCGGCGATACGGCCTTGCGCACCGTCGAGTTCGCCACGAGCGGCACCAAGTGATGCTTCGAGCTCACCGGAGCGGGCCTTGCTGTCGTCGAGTTGCGTTGCGACCAGAGCAGCGGCGGCTGCGCCAGCGGCAAGTTCCTTGATGCGACTGTCTTTCCCGGAAACGTCGGAGTCAAGGGCGTTGATCTTGGCGTCCTTTTCCTTCACCTGTCCGCGAAGGGCATCGAGCTCGGCTTGAGCCTTCTTCGCGGCGTCGGTCTGCGCCTTCAGGTCGGCTTGAGCCTTGGCAGCAGCGTCAGCTTGCGCCTTCAGGTCGGCCTGGGCCTTCGCAGCGGCGTCGTTCGACTTTGCGAGGTCGCCCTGAAGCGTGCCGACCTGGCCGTTTGCCGTGTTGAGGTCGCCGCGAAGCGTTGCAAGCTCAGCGTTTGATGACTCCAAGTTGGCGGAAACTGCCTCGTGGTCGGTGGTGAGTGATGCCACTCGGCTCGAGAGTGCCGAACGCTCGTTGATTGCCTCGTCGCGAGCCGCAACAACGGTTGCGAGCTCAGACTCAGCCTTGCGACCAGAGGCGGAGAGCTCGTTCCACTGATTGGCTGTGACCGACGTACGACGCCAGCGCCAGATCAACCAACCGAGGAGGAGTCCGAGCAGGAAGGTGAGTAGTAGGGGAATGAAGATTTCCCAGAGGGAGAAGATCATGACGTGTGCTCCTTGGTGTCGATTCGTTCGGTCATGGAAGTGAAAGTTGGTTGGTTAGCGGTGCGGTGGGTGTGTGGGTCAGCCATCGAAGCTCGACCTCGCAATGAACTCGACTCGGCGGTTCTGTAGGCGGCCCTCTTCGGTGAGGTTGTCAGCGACTGGGTTCGCTTCGCCGAAGCCAATGGATTGAAGTCGGTTGAGGTCGACGCCTTGGCTGACGAGGTAGGCCTCGACGGAGTCGGTACGACGCTGAGACAGGTCGACGTTGAAGTCGTCCGGGCCGACCGAATCGGTGTGTCCACCGACCTCGACGACTGGGCGACCGAATCGAGCCATGGCCGCAGCGACCTTGTCAAGGGTGCCTTGGGCTGCTGGAGTGAGCTCGGCTGAGTTCGAGGCGAACACGACGTTCTCACGGATCTCGTCTTGCAGCGCATCGAGTTCTGCCTGGAGGAGTTCTACTTCCTCGTCGAGCGAAATCTCTGGCGCTTCTGGGACGGTGACCTCACCGCCGGGTCGCAGATCGGCGCCAGCTGCGGCTTCGATCGCTCCGTCGGTAGCGGCCTTCGCGGCATCGTCGTTGGCCACACCGTTAACGGTGAGGTCCGTGTCGCTTAGCGAGCCGTCAGCGGATACGAGGCCGCCGAAGGTGCCGATCGCTGCGGCGAGTGAGTCGACCTTGCCGGTCGTTCCCTCGACAGCTGCGTCGACTTCACTGATCGTCAGATTGTCGACGACATTCTCTTCGCCGACGACCTCTGAAGCTGCGCTGACGAGTGAGGCTCGCTCTTCTTCGTTGAACACCGTGCCGTCGAGAACGATGCGATCGCCGTCGTAATTGACGTCAACGTCGAGCGGTCCGAGCTCCGGTGGAGCGCTTACGTCCACGCTTTCGCCGTCGACAAGGCCGGTGAAGTCTTCGGCACCAGCGCCATCGAGGGCCTCGATGCGGCCGGTAACAGGGCCGTCATCGCCGACCATGAGGTCGGCGAGCACGAACGAACCAACGCCCAAGCCGCCGATCACGCCGGCCAAGCGGCCGATCTGTGCGTCAGCGTCATCTGCCGATGGCTCAAGACCCGTGACGGTGATGTCTTCGACGACCGTGAGTCCGGTCGACTCAGCGGCGGCGATCAGTTCGGCCTCGTGTGCTTCGGAGGGAACGGTGCCCGTGAGGGTGATCGTTTCTCCGTCGGAGTCAACGTCAACGTCGATGGCACCGAACGCCTGAGGGGCGGCTGCGGCGGCGACCACGGAGGCATCGCGAATGTCTTCGCCCTCGCCGTCATTCTCGTCGTTGTCGCCGTCGGTTTCCTCGAAGTTGTTGTCCTCGAGGATCTGTTCGATCTGTTCGGCGGTCACACCAGCAGGCAGTTCGCCGCCGACCTCAACATCGCGGAAGCTGGCGTCGAAGGTCAGGCCGCTCGGGTCGATACCGTTCTGCTCCAAGATCTGAGGAGCCGCTGCTTCGACGTCACCTTGGACGTGGAAAAGCCCCCACAAACCCAAAAGAATGATGGCGATCAGGCCGACGAGGGGAGCCAGCCAGGGCCAAGCGCTTTCGCGGTGGCGCCATCCGGGGTTCCACGGCATGTCGCCGTTGGCATTCCCATCGACGTATCCCGGACGATCCCAGGACACCTCCTTGAATCTGCTTCCGGCACCGGTGGCTTTGCCACCGAGGCCCGAAGCGCGGTCCGCAGCTGCTTTTGCTTTCGCTTTCGCAGCGCCGGCACCTGAGCGTGCCTTATCGGCAGCGCCAGATGATTGGCCAGTATTCGCCATCAATCCTCTCCTTTAGGTCAACGACTCCCCCCGGCGTCGTTCTATGTCAGCCAGCTAAGGCTCGTCCCACCACGGAGGAGTCTCGCGGACTAGTGACGCTGGGGCAAACGAATTAGTCGCGACTTTGTCAGCTGAGAGTCAGTTGAGATGTGTCCGACGGAAATGTCCGAGCGCCCTATCGCAGGACGATGAACTCGATTCGGCGGTTTGTCGCCCGCCCGTCCTCGGTCACATTGGGCGCGATCGGCTGGGATTCGCCAAAGCCAATCGCCGCCATGCGGGCAGGATCAATTCCACGTGCGACAAGTGCGGTCAGCACGGCTTCGGCGCGCTGCTGGCTCAGGATCTGATTGGTTTCGCTATCGCCGTCGGTATCGGTGTGCCCGTGAATCTCGATTGGGGCCCCGGGGTCTTGGGCGAGCAACGCAGCTGCGCTATCAACTACTACGGCGCCCTCGGCCGTGATTTCCGCGCTGCCCGTCTCAAAAGTCACGTTGCCGACCGCGGCGAGCTGTTCGGAGAGGGTGACGACTGTTGGTTCCGTAGGTGCGGAGTTGTCCAGTACACCGCCTTGGACGACAACTCGGTTGTCGACGCGTTGAGTTCCTTCGACAGATCGTGCGACCGCACCGATCGATGCAGCCACGGTGGGGTCTGCTGCCTGGCCGACGATGACGATCGTCCCGTCGCCCTCTTCGGTGATGGTGAGACCATCAAAACCAGCTCGGAGTTCCGCATCGTGCACCTGTTGGGCGAGTTCGCTTTGTCCGTCGGTGCCAGCGTCGGCTACCGCTCCGTCGTCGCCACCTGACCGAAATGCGAGGAAGATCAGGAGGACCGCGGCGGCCAAGACCGCCAACGGAATGAGGAACCGTGCATCGGGCACGCCCCCGCGCCGTCTGGTGGTACTCGCACCCCGATATGGGCGCGCTCCCCGCGCTGGCCTGGAAATTTCATCGAGGTCGTAGACGTCGTAGTCGATATCTGACACGAACACATCGTTTTCGGCAGAGGGTCGAACAGACATGCTTACACGCTAAATCGTGGTCGATACCGACGGGTGGATGTCCAATCTGTACGCCCTGGATAGGTAATCGGGACCTACTCGTTGGGCTATCAGGATTGAATGCGGTCTTCGCCCTTCAAAACCGGGCTCAAAGGTTCTACCTTCGAGTATTGATGGAGTCACAATTTCTACTCGACGATCCGGCAAACCTCGCCCTGGACGTGGCACAGCACGCTGCCATGGCAAACGGGGATTCGATGTGCGGTACGGAATACTTGCTCTACGGGATCGTGGCTACGGCTCGTGGCGACATCGTCGACCTGATCGACCTATTCGCCCTCAACACCTTGCGGGTAGACCGGGCCATCGAGCGCCTGGTCGCCAAGCGAGGGATCGACCCGATGAATCGTGGTCGACCTGCCCTCACCCGCCGCGCCGAAGAAGCACTCCAGACCCAACGCATCGATGGAGTCGGTCCGGCTGGCGTCTTTGAGGTTTTCCACGGACTCCTTGCTGACGACTCCTCCGGCGCATGCAGCGTCCTGCGTGACCTTGGCGTGCAACCCGCAGAAGCGCGCCGCTTGGTTTCCTACGGAATCCGCCACCTCACCGACGCTGAGGTTGAAGAACTACTCCACTCGCTGGATCGTCGAAACCCGGGGCACCTGGGTTGGTGGGGTCCCAACAATGCAGGGCCTATCCATCCTGTGGGGACTGTTGCCGCGGAAGCGATTTCGGTTGCATCGAGCAACTCCGCAGAGGTCGAGTTGGTCGCTATGGCCACCGACGGCGAAGGGCTTGGCTTCACCCTGGTGACCCGATCGAAGCAGTCGTGGGTATTGCCTCCCGTGTTCGTTCCCGAAGAAGCACTCATTCCCGGTCACGGTGCCCGCTACAGCAGCGGTCCAGATTTCTTTATCGTGCAAGTGTCGCTCGGCGACGGAGCGACGGTCGACAATCGGCAGGTGATTGATCGCTATCAATCATGCCAACCGAACGAACCTCGCTTGCTTCGAATCGGGCAGCGAGATGAACATATTGCGCTCAACGATCGACGCCAGCCGGATCAGCATGTGATTACCGCTGATTGGTGGATCTGGCCATTGCCGACGAGCGGAACGATCGAACTCTCCGTCGACTGGTCCGCAGAGTCCGTTTCGGGGTCGGTCGTCGTAGACCTCGGCCAGTTCTGCAGCGGCGACTAGGAACCAGACTCGCCCAGCTGAGCTGAGAAGCTCTAAGCTGGCGCGAAAGAGGCAGCAGGAGACCATGAAACTCGTTACTGCGGTGATCAAACCGTTCAAACTCGATGATGTCAAAGACGCGCTCGCCGCTGCCGGAATTCAAGGAATGACCGTTTCCGAAGTTCAGGGGTTCGGTCGTCAGGGCGGACATTCCGAGACGTACCGAGGAACCGAGTACCGCGTGCTGTTCACGCCCAAGACCCGTATCGAGGTCATCGTCGACGACGATTCTGCTGAGCGGGCGATGGAGGCGATCATCGAAGGCGCGAGGACCGACAAAATTGGCGATGGCAAGGTCTGGGTCACCCCAATCGAGACCGTGGCACGCATTCGAACCGGAGAACTCGGCAGCGACGCGGTCTAGCCCCTATGGTCTGCTCGGCAGGTCATGACGAGAGGGACGAGCAGTGGCTGACGTAACGATTTACCACAACCCGCATTGAGGGTCATCGAAGAATGCCTTGGCGGTCGCCGAGGACTTGGGCGTCGAACACGACGTTGTTCTGTATATGAAAGAGCCGCCCGATCGAGGCGCCCTCGAGAAAATCGTTGCTGGCCTGGAGGACCCGGTTGAGGACCTCGTCCGGAAGGACTCACGCTTCAAGAAGCTTGAGCTCAATGCGGACGACTACGTCGGCAACGCCGACGCGGTCATCGACCTTCTGGTCGAACAAAAAGCACTCCTGCAACGGCCGATCGTGGTGAAGGGCAACAAAGCGATCATCGGGCGTCCGAAAGACCGGATCGCTACTCTTCTGGCGTAACGGCGACGCCCGACAAGCGTGGCGAACCCTTGTCGGCGATGAACAAGCAAATCCGGTCTTGGCGATAGTGCCGAAGATGTCCTAAACCTTTGCCTGTGACAGGCGTAACCAAGATCGCGCTGGTCCCGTTGGTGGTGCTCTGGCTGTGGGCGCTCCCGCGTGATCAGCCGAGCACCGAAGTCGCTGCTGCTCTGGTCCCCGCCACGGTCGAGGTTGCGGACTCGGACTCGCCGCTCGGACCCGAAACGACGTCCGTTGACCTCACTTCTACGACCCTCGCGCCTACCACGTCGGCCATCTTGGTGCTGCCCGAAGACGCTGATTCGACGACCCCTTCGGCGGCACAGGTGGAGACGTCCATCCCCGACACGTCGACCACCAGCGTCGCCTCCAGCACGCCTCAATCGCCTGCTACGGCATCGACGGCTGTCGTCGAGTCCACGTCACCTCCCGAACCACCAGAGGCCTTGGCCACGGTGCCCATTGGGCAACTCGCGCTGGACCGGATGTCGTTCGATTGGCAGGCCGCCTTTCCTCAATGGCGTGTCGAATTTGCGGGCCCCCGCCAAGGCATTCGAGCGCTTACGTACCCGCACGAGAAGCGGGTCGAGGTGTTCGTGCGCGCCGACGACACGCCAGAGTCACTCCATCGTGTATTCGCCCATGAGCTTGGCCATGTGATCGATGTCGAACTCAACAACAACGACGATCGACAACGGTGGATACAGCAGCGTGGGTTGCCCGCGGGAGCCCCCTGGTGGCCAGACGCTGCGGCGCCAGACTTTGCGACCGGTGCTGGGGACTTCGCCGAGGCGTTCGCGGTGATGGAGACCGGCGTCGTTTCGCGGTCGTCGATAGGGTCTCAGCCCACGGCTGATGATCTCGACCTGCTACGTGAACTTATGCGGGGCTAGCCCGAGTTCGGCGATTAGCAGACCGGATCGAGGTCGTCGTCGTCGAAGAGTGTGTCGAGCCATGCCCGACCAGCAGATGGGTGGTAGTGGTGGTGACGTCGACGCGCCCGCTCCAGTTCGAGGTCAACAACGTTCGTTTCTTCGTGCTCGAGGGTTGCGACTTCAGATTCGCTGACCTCGGTCACGCTGTGAACCAGTTGAAGATGACGTTCCATACTTGAGGTATCGGCCGAAGACGCAGATTTCTAAAGGCCCAAGTCAGAACGGGCCTAACGACCCCTGTGGGGTAGCTTCGACGCCATGACGTCAGCAGATTCAAAGGCAGTGATCCGTTGCGACTGGCCGCTCGGCCACGACGACTACTTGGCGTACCACGACTATGAGTGGGGGCGTCCAACCACCGACGATCACCTGCTCTTCGAAAAGATTTGTCTCGAGGGCTTCCAAAGCGGGCTGTCCTGGCTAACCATTTTGCGAAAGCGGGACCGGTTTCGTGAGGTGTTCGCTGACTTCGATTTCGAGGTCGTGGCCGGTTTTGGGGACCACGATGTGGAGCGGCTGCTCGATGATGCGGGCATCATTCGACATCGCGGCAAGATCGAGGCCACGATCAACAACGCCCAACGTGCCATCGAGCTTGTTGAGGAGTCCGGGTCATTAAGCGATTGGATCTGGAGTTGGGCCGTAACCGAACCCGACCGGGGCCCAAGCGGCGAGATTCCTGCCTTTACCGACCGATCGACGGCACTCGCGAAAGATCTCAAGAAACGAGGGTGGCGCTTCTTTGGCCCGACCACGGCGTATGCGTTTATGCAGTCCGAGGGCTTAACGAACGACCACGACAAGGATTGTTTCGTCTGGGACGCCTGCGAACAAGAGCGCCTCGTTCATCTCGACGGGCGTGAGCTTCGGCCTAGCTGACAGAGATGTCGGGTCTCGTGCCAATCGTTTGCGTCCACTAGTTGAACGAGACCTTTCGTGTGCTGCTACCCCGGTGTGTCTACACTTCGTGCCCATGCGCATGAGCGATGAACCGTCCGTAGCTGTTGAAACCCTCATCAAAGCTGATGGTGCGCGTATCTACGAACTGGTGAGCGACCTCGAAGTGATGGCGAGCTTCGGCACCGAGTTTCAGGGTGGCGAGTGGTCCTCGGGTCGGCCAGGAGCGGTTGGGTCGACCTTCTTGGGCCGTCAGCGGATGGGAGATCTCGAGTGGGAGACGACGTCCACGGTCATCGCTGCCGATCCCGGTAAGCGGTTCGCGTGGAAGGTCGGCGATCCAGACAACCACACGGCGATTTGGGATCTCGGGCTGCGCTCCGTCCCCAAGGGCACCGAGGTGACGTACTCGTTCGTGCACGGCCCAGGCCCCTCCGGCTTGCGAACCCGAATCGACGCCAACCCCGATCGAGAGTCGGCCGCCATCGAGTCACGGTTGGCCATGCTCCAAGAAAACATGGTCAAGACCCTGGAAGGTATTCGGCGACGTACTGCCGCGTAGCGGATTAACCGGCAGCGCTAGACGAGTGCTGCGTCGCTGCCCTCGGAGTCTCGGAGGTCGATCGTCGGCTCATCGCCGCTGCCATCGATTGGTAGTAGGCGGCCTTGGGAGTCTTCGACCGCCCGAATTCCGGCTGCGAGCACGGTAACGATCGCAACCAAGAGGAAGACCCGCGGTGCTCGGGTGAATTTCTCCAGCACGGAGTCGATGCCGAGTTCGGTTTCAAAGATGCGCTCGATGGCCCAGATGAACGCCACTCCGGCAAGCGCGATTGAGCCGATGCGCAGGAGCCACGGGTAATAGATGGTCCGGCGCAAGAGAAAGAGCGCTGGGAACAGCAACAAGATGATGAATGCCTGCCCGATTTCAACCCCGAGGTTGAAGCCGAACAATGACAGCAAGCGTTGGCCGCGTCCCACGCCGAGGTCGCTGAGAAGGCCGGCGAATCCGAAGCCGTGGAAGATGCCGAACGCGAAGGCGATCAAGGCCTCGCGGTTTGCGAACACCGGTCTGAGGTTGTGGAACGCCGCGGCGATGATCGATATCGCGATGATCGTTTCCACCAGTTTGGATGGCAGCTCGACGATTCCGAGCCCGCCCAGCGTCAAGGTGATCGAGTGCGCGATGGTAAAGGCCGTGGCGATCTTGAGGACTCGCCAGAGTGCGCCACCGAAACTTGGCACTGGTTTCCAACCGTTCGAGAGCGAGAAGAGCATCACCGCGGGAAGCAGAAGTACGAGGACGAACAAGATGTGGTCGGTTCCGATGAAGATGTGGTCAGCGCCGAGCCAGACGGTGCCGGTGAACGCCGCCCACAGATCGGGGTTGTCGAGATTGACCGACACGGTCGGCCTGTCGGCGGTGATGAACTCGGCCGTTGCCAGCTCGCCCTCATTGAGGAAGACGCCGGTAACCGGGTCGGTCCGCATGACGACGTTTGCGAAATGAGTGTTGTCCTCGACGATGCCATTGAAGGTCACGTCGAAGACTCGTGGTGCGGTGTCGAAGACGTTCGAGATCTCAAACACGAATGCCCCGTAGAAGTCGTTCTCGGTCTCGACTGCATCGACGTCTCCGGTGAAGGTGATGTCCCACACTTCGCCGTCACCGCTGACGATCGCGAAGTTGTCCGCGTTGTAGTCACGAAGGAGCTCTTCGATACCTGCGACGTCGTCCGCGGTGACTTCGGCCGGGTCGAGGTCGGTTCCGAGGAGATCGTTGATCAAGCTGACGGGATGCTCAAGTTGGCCTTGGGCGGTCCCATCGGGGAACACGTCGAGATAGACGACCGAACTCTCCCCGTCGTGTCCCGATGCGGTGCTCGTAAACAACGCCCCGAAGAGCGGAATCAGCACGAGGCCAACCAAGACCATGACAAAGCGTGGTGATCGAAATCGATGCATGTTGATTTAACCTCAGGAGTTTGTAGAGAGCTGTGGATATCTCATCACTAAGAGTGACTGAATTTTGCTGGTAGTTCCAAGACGCGGCCGCGTTGGGTCAGCCACATCCGACACTACGGCTGCCAACGTTGATCGGTTCGCGCCGATCACTGGGGCAGCCCCAAAAGCCGGGCGATGATGTTCTTTTGGATCCCGGAAGCACCGCCGTAGATGACGCCGCCGCCGAGGTTTCGCAGGTCGCGTTCAACGCCGTACTCGGTCACGTAGCCCTTCGCTCCGTGGATCTCGATCGAGGTCAGCGCTCCGGCGAGTGCCGCCTCGCTCCCGGCGAGCTTGCTCAGCGCCGCCGCCATCATCGAGGGTTCTCCTCGTTCGTGAAGTGCCGCGGCTTTGTACATGAGCAGTCGGGCTGATTCATGTGCCAGCTTCACTTCGGCCAGCGGATGGGAGACGCCCTGAAATGAACCGATGGCTTGGCCGAACTGTTCACGGGTCTTTGCGTACTCCAATGAGTCGTGCAGTGTGCGTTCCAGCGCGCCAATGCTGCCGACGAGCAAGAACCCGCGTTCAGCTTCCATCGAGGAACTGAATATGCTCGCCCCCGACCCCTCGGCTCCGATTCGTGCAGTTTCGGGGACGTGGCAGTCGGTCATGGTCACCCCAGCGAAGGGAATCGTTCGCAATCCCATCTTTGGCTGGTTCGCCGATACCTCCAGGCCGGGGGCATCGGCTGGGATCAGGAACGCGGTGACACCCCAGCGTCCGGCATCGGGGTTGGTCGTAGCAAATATCACAAACACATCGGCCAGCGGCGCGAGGGTGACCCAGGCCTTGGTGCCGTTGAGGACATAGCCATCGTCGGTCTTCGTCGCGGTGGTCTGGAGGGCGAACGCGTCAGAACCCGATTCGAGTTCCGTCATGGAGAACGCTCCGAACGCCTCACCGCTGACCAACTTCGGTAGCCATTCGCGCTTCTGTTCAGTTGTGCAGAACCGTTCGACGGTTAGCGACGTAGTGAGCATTGTGGATGTTGCAGCGAATACGAGGCCGTCATCTCGGCAACCCGCCCCGAGGCCTTCGAGTTCGAGGAGCGCGGTGGTGAGCGGGAGGCCTTCACCGCCGTATTCGACGTCAGCAATGCGCCCGAGCACGCCATGTTCGGCGAGTCGGTCCCAACCGGTTCGCCAAAACGTGCATTCGAGATCGCGTTGGGCAAGATCCGGGTCGGACAGATTCTCTCGAGCCCACCGGGTCGCGGCGACTTTTACCGGATGGTCGACATCGAGCATCGCATCAAATGCTGGGGAGAGGGTCGAGTTGTCCGAGCTTCTTGCTGACATTGAGAATCCAGGGGTAGGCGCCGGGCGGGTCGTACATGTTGCGTCGGTCTCATGGGACCGGCCCGCTCAGGCTGCAACGCAGAGTTGTGGTACCACGGTTACCACATCGCAAGTGCAAAGTATCTTCGAAGCTTCACTCGGTGTGGAGGATCGAACAGCCCGAAGGGCAACAATGAGGATTGATCGTGGTCGAAGGAGTTGGGGCGGATGAATTCGTTCGTGAAGACCCCATGAGTCTCGCGGGCCTCCTCGACGATCAGGCACGGATTCGCGGCGATGCGATAGCGATCATCGATCTCGACCGAACGTGGACCTACGAGGAAGCGGCCAAGGAGCGCGGCCAACTCTCGGCGGCACTGTGGTCTAGTGGCGTCGGCCACGGTGACCGGGTAGGCGTGCACTGCAACAAGGGCGCGGCTGGCTTGATCGCCATGCACGCGATCGTCTCTGCTGGAGCGGTCGCGGTGCCGCTCGATCCGGCGTCCCCACCGGCACGTTTGGCCAGTATTTGCAACCGTATGGGCATCGAGGTGGTCATTACCCACGCCCCGCTCGTTCGTTCGATCCTCGCGATCCACGAACAACGACCATTTCAGACTGTTATCGGTGCGGTAATCGACGATGCAACGACCAAACCCCTTGTATCGGTGGGTCCCGACCAGGTCTCGCAGTTGGCGCCGATGTCGCCGGTGAACATGGACGCGAACGAACCGGCCTACATCATCACCACCTCGGGGTCTACCGGCGAGCCGAAGGGAATCGTCCATACGCATTCCTCAGCGGTGGCATACGCCGAGATGGCGGTTCGCACCTATCGGTTGGATCGCGCCGATCGTGTCACCGACATTGCTCCTCTCCACTTCGATATCTCGACCATGGCGCTTTGGGCGGTGCCCCTCGTTGGGGCTGCCAACGTTGTCGTGAGCGAGGCTCATCAACGGCTCCCGGCAAGCCATAGCCAGTTGTTGCAAGATTACGAGGTCACGGTCTGGTACTCCGTGCCGTTTCTCTTGCAACAGTTGGTGACGCGCGGCGACTTAGACAATCGGGACCTGACCGCGATGCGTTGGGTGCACTTCGGCGGTGAGGTAATTATGCCGGAAACGATTTCGGAGATGATGGGCCATTGTCCGAACGCACGGTTCGCCAACATCTTCGGTCCAGCAGAAACCAATCAGTGCACGCTGGCGGTATTCGACTCGCCGCCCCCAGCGGACCGGTCGGTTTCGATTGGTTTCCCGCTCGCCAACGCCGAGGTTCGGATCGCGTACCTCGACGCAGACTCACCGACCGATACGAGTCTCGTCGGGCCTCATGAACAAGGTGAAATGTGGACCCATAGCCCGCAGCTCATGGTTGGGTACTTCGATCGACCAGAAGCGAATGCTCGGGTTCTGCGAGAAGTCGAAGGAAAACGCTTCTATCGTTCTGGCGACCTGGTCTCCCATGATGGGCGTGGCGAACTCACCTTTCACGGACGAGTCGACCATCAGGTGAAGGTCCGAGGGTTCCGTGTTGAACTCGAAGGCATCGAACTCGAACTCGAAAAACTCGGTGCGGCTGAACACGTCATCGTCGGAGTTCTTCGTGCACACTCGAACCAGGACGAGCTCATCGCCGGCGTACTCAACAAGTCCGCCGACTTCGACGAGTCAGCGTTTCTTCGTTCTGCAGCATCCGTACTACCCAGCTATGCCGTACCGAGCAAAATCGTGACCCTCGACGCACCGGAATTTACCGGTAGCGGCAAACTCGACCGCCGTGCCCTGCGCGAACGGTCAGTGGCCGCTTGTGAAAGGACATTGTGACCCCCCAAGCCGAAGATCTCGTCCAATTCATTAACGACGAGATCGTTGTCGAGACCGTGGTGAGGGCCGATACGGACCTCTTGTTGACCGGCGCGGTCGACAGCCTCGGCGTCATTCGCATCACGCATTGGATGGAAGAGCAGACCGGCGCGGTCGTCGATCCCGGCGACGTCACACTCGAGAACTTCCAGACCGTGGACCGGATGGTCGCCTACTTGGAGCGTGCACACGGGTAGCCATGTCGACTAGTAGCCCGGTACAGCTGGGGCCACGGAACTCTCTCACCCCGGCTCAAGAACTCATCTGGACATCACAACGTCTTCACCCTGATTCGCCGCATCAGAACATGGCGCTGTTGACACGATTCGAAAGCGCTATCGACGCGGACCGTTTCTGTGCAGCCGTGGACGCGGTGGTGAGTGCGAGCGACGCGCTCCGCACCCGCATCCGAACGGTTGATGGAGTGCCTCACCCGGTCGTTGATGTCGCGCCGCCGGCGCCGTGTCGTCATGTTCGCGTCGACTCCGCAGACCTCGATGCGTGGGTAGACGATCGACTGCACACGCCACTCGATCTTTCGACCGCTGCGTATGATTCGGTCCTGCTCGAGCTCGAGACTGGGTGGGCGTGGTGGATGAACGCGCATCACATCGTGATCGATGCTGCGAGTTCGGGGAACGTCTTTCGTGCTGTCGCGGCGGCCTACCACGACGAGGCGTGGGTTCTGCCGAGCTACGCCGAGACGTGGGCCGAGTTCTCCACGACACACGCCGCCGATCGGGTGCAACGTGCGAAAGACACGTGGGCGATGTCGCCAACCCCGACTCCCACGGCCTTCTACCAGGCCGACCGCGGGGCGACCACCCTCGCGGAGCGAACGTGGGTTGAGTTGGCCGGGGAGCGCCAAACAGCGCTCGACGAATTGCTCGCCGGTGAGTTCCGACTGCTGAGCCCTGACCTGTCTCTCAACGTTGCCTTGGCCACGGTCGTCGCGTCCTACCTGACGCGACTCGGGAACGCTGCGGTGACGATCGGGGTTCCCGTTCATCACCGATCTACGCCCAATGCCAAGGCTGTCGTCGGGCCGTTGGTCGAGTTGTTCCCACTGTCGGTCGAGGTTCGTGAAGACGATACGTTCGCGAGTCTCCACAAACGAGTGGCTAAGGACTTCATGGGCTTGCTCTCCCAAGCGCTGCCTGGCACGAGCCCCCGGCAAAGCTTCGACGTTGTGTTGAACGTGCATGCCGCCACCCTGGGCGACTTCGGCTCGATCGGTGCAACGACCCGCTGGATCCACCCGGGACACGTCGATCCGCATCACAAGTTTCGTGTCCAGGCACTGGATTACGACGGCTCGGGCACACTCGAACTTGCCCTCGACATGAACCACGCAGTCTCGGCGAGCGACCACCGCCAGCGAGCGAGCGGGCACCTGGGTGCCGTGCTCGACGCCATGTTGGCCAATCCGCAAACGCCGGTGCACTCCGTGGGGCTTGTCGGCGACGACGAGGCCCTGCTGCTCAAGCCCTTCACCCACCCTGGCCCCGGCCTGCCGATCGACGGTGTGGTGCCGGCGATCGTTGGGCAACGCCTGCGGGCCCACGCCGACCGGCCGGCGCTGCGTTGGCAAGACGGAACCAGCCTTGTGCAGTTGACAGCCGGTGACGTTGAAGAGGCAATCGAAAGCGCAGCACACCACCTTCGTCGGGCTGGTTATGGCCAGGGCGATCTGATCGGTATCGAGATGCCGATCAGCATCGACGCGGTAATCGCCATTCACGCCGTCTTGCGGGCCGGCGCCGCCTTCGTTCCGATCGACCCCACCTACCCAGGAGCGCGTCGCGAACACCTCCGTACACATTCGGGATCTCGTCTTGTCCTCGAGGACTTGGCCAGCATCGAATCGTTGCCGATTGAGGAGCCGAATCCGCTCCCTGTTGCGCTTAGCCCCGACGACCTCGCCTACGTGATCTACACCTCCGGATCCACCGGCCTGCCGAAAGGCGTGCCAATCACCCACCGAGGGCTCAGTGAGTATCTCGGCTTCGCGTACACCACCTACATCGGCGATCTGGCCCCGATAATGCCGCTGTTCACGAGCCTGTCGTTCGATCTGACAATCACGACGCTCTTCTTGCCGTTCCTGTCCGGCGGTCTCATGACCATTCACCCGACCGGTGGCCTGCCTGCGCTGCGCGAGATTGTCGACCAGCGAGTTGCGACCTTGGTCAAGGCCACGCCAAGCCACCTCGAACTGCTGGCGCGGATGATCGGCGATGAACACCCGCTCGCCGGTTTGATCGTCGGAGGGGAGGCCTTCATGGTCGATCTCGCCGACCGGTTGGTCGACGTCTGTCGCGATGGGCTGGTCATGTGGAACGAGTACGGCCCGACCGAAGCAGTGGTCGGATGTATGGAGCATCGCTACGACCCTGATTTGGACCCTGGTCCTGAGGTGCCGATCGGTGCGCCGGCACCCGGCGTCGGCCTCCACGTCCTCGACCCGGCCGGGTATCCCGTGCCGTTGGGCGTCGCGGGCGAATTGTTCATCTCTCGCCCGGGAATGACAGCTGGATACTTGGGTGATGAGGAGCTCAGCCAGGAACGGCTGCTGCATCGCCCGAATTCTGGCTCCGATGCGATCCTCTACCGCACCGGCGACCTCGTTCGCATGCTCGATGCCGACCGCATGGTGTACCTCGGGCGCATCGACAAGCAGATCAAGGTCGGCGGCATCCGGCTCGAACCTGGTGAGATCGAACACGTTGCACAGGGTGTCGACGGGGTCGCCCGCGCGGTCGTTGGATTGTGGACGCCTCCGGTAGACCAGCCGCTCGAGCATTGTGTTCGCTGCGGGCTGAGCTCCGATGTGCCCGGCACAGTCATCGACGGTGACGGGGTTTGTTCGAGTTGCCATGACTTCGATCGGATCGCACCACAGGCCGTCGCCTGGTTCAAAGACGAAGAGGATCTCGCCGACGAGATCGCCGCTGCACGAACGAGTTCGACGGGGGACTACGACGTGATCCACCTGATCTCGGGCGGGAAAGACTCCACGTACGCACTGTACAAATTGGTCGACATGGGTGCGCGAGTATTCGCGATCACCTTGGACAACGGTTACATCGCCGAGGTGGCGAAGGCCAACGTCCGTCGGGCAACAGAAGCCCTCGGGGTGGATCACGAGTTCGTGACCATCGACGGCATGGACGAGATTTTCCGAGACAGCCTCGAGCGCTTCTCTAACGTCTGCAACGGCTGCTACAAGGCCATCTACACGATCGCGCTTGCCAAGGCTGAAGAACTTGGCGTCAGCGGCATCGTTACCGGACTCAGTCGTGGGCAGTTCTTCGAAACACGCTTGGTTCCGGGGATGTTCGACTCGGATCGTTTCGATCCCAACTCCATCGACGCGATGGTGCGAGAGGCACGTCACGTCTACCACTCCACGCCAGATGCGGTCTCGGAGAACATGGACGTCGAGTTCTTGGCGGACCCGACGATCTTCGATCGGATTCGATTCGTCGACTTCTACCGCTACGTCGACGTGCCGCTCGCAGAGCTCTACGAGACCCTCGAATCGAGCGGAACCTGGCAGCGCCCTCCCGATTCGGGCCGCTCAACGAACTGTCTGATCAATGCTGCGGGCATCTTCGTGCACAAGATCGAACAAGGGCATCACAACTACGCGGCTCCCTACAGCTGGGACGTGCGACTTGGGCACAAGACGCGAGACGAAGCGCTGTATGAACTCGACGATCCAATGGACGAGGACGAAGTCGCCGCTATTACCAACATCTTGGCCCAGGTTGGATACGAACCTCGCAAGCCTGAAGTGCTCACCTTGTGGGTGGAGCCGGAGAAGGATGCCGATGCAGTCGACCTTGACGCCCTTCGGGCAGCCTTGGTGGCACAGTTGCCGAGCCATGCGGTGCCGAACGCCATCGAGGTGGTTGACCACATTCCGCTGACCACGAACGGCAAGGTCGATACCGCAGCGCTTCCGGCGCCAGCCATGCGGCGACGGGCGACAGACGCTGACGAGGGTCGCGATGTCGCCGGTGATACCGAATCTGCGATCGGTGCGATCTGGGCATCGGTGCTCGCAGCCGACGACTTCTCGGCAACGGCCGACTTCTTCGCACTGGGCGGAACCTCATTGCATGCGCTCGAGATGATCGTCCGGGTGAGCGACAAGTTCGGCCTCGTCGTGCCCGAATCGGTCGCGTTCACCAACCGGACGGTCGAGCGGTTAGCGGCCTACGTCGACGCCGAGCTTGGCCGGGACGGACGCAGCGCGGCGGGTACCGACAGCAGCGATGACGAAGCCTTGGTCGCCGCGATGGTGATTCCGGAACTGAACGAGGGGGAGCAGCCACTATCGCCGGGCGAACAGTCGCTGCTCTACGAGTGGCGTCGCGATCCGAGCGACAAGCGATACAACGTGGCGCGGCTGTACACAGTTCCCGACGGATTTGATCCGCAACGCTTCGATGCGGCCGTCGCAGCCGTGGTGGCTCATCAGCCGGTGCTCCACACCTCCTTTGGGCGTCGACGTCGGCACCTCGAAGTCGATCAGGCGCTGCGAATTGGAACGATGCACAGCGAAACCGCATCGATCGACCATCTGGCCGATCGGTTGAACGGCATTCCCTTCGACCTCGTCAATGGTCCGCTCATCACCGTCCAGCACCTGACATCGGACGACCCCGAAGACGCGGGCAGGCGGGCGATCCTCCTTCGAGCACATCACGTCGTCACCGACGCCGGTTCGCTCGATGTCTTGTGGGACCAGATCGATCTCTCATACCGCGGCGAACCGTTGCCCTCGCTTGACACGACGTACGCAGCGCATTCGGTCTGGCAACAGGGTCGTGCTCCGGAGGTAGCTAACGCCTGGAGTCCAACGGGACAACCCGCCGAGTTGGTTCATCGTCCGGTCGGCAACGACGAAGCGGACGGCTACCTCCATCGCCGAATCGAGGTCACCGCCGAGGCGCTTAGGGACGGTCCCGGAACAACATTGTTCGCGAACGCGCTCGCGGCCCTCGGGGCTGCCCTTCGCTCATTCCACGATGGTGATGCGATCGAAGTGACCGTCACTTCTTCGCTTCGCGATCACCCCGCCCTTCGTCAGGTGATTGGGTACTTCTTGAACCCGCTTCCGTTGGTCGTCGATGTGCAACACCAAAGCGATCTGCGGTCTCTCGGTGAGTCGGCGAGCGCAGTGCTCGCCGAGGGGCTGGAGCGTCGAGCGGTTCCCTTCGCCTCGATCGTGCGCTCCGCGCGCGCTCGAAAGATCGCCGGACCGACCGGGCGGGTAATGCTGGCCGTAGAGGACCTCGCACCGGCGTCGTTGGGCGGCGATCCGGTCCAACATCGGATCCTCGCTTCGGGCACCTCGGTGAACGACCTGACGTTCTTCGTGCAGATACGAGATGGGCTCGTCGAGCTGGGTGTGGAGTACCGAGGAGCGACCGTCGGACGCGCCGTCGGCGAGCAGATGTTGGAAGCGTTCGCTCGGTCGATCGAGCGGATAGTTTCGACGCCAACGAGCACCGTAGAGGCGCTGGTCGAACACCCGCCCGCCATGTACGGCGGCGCGATCGATGGAGCGGCCGGTCAGTTCGTGGCCGACCGGCTCGCGAGGGTTATCGAAGTAAATCCCGAGGCTTCAGCGGTGAGATGCGGCGAGACATCGCTGACCTACGCCGAGGTGGATTCCCGGGCTCGGGCCATTGCCGCGCGCTTGCGAGCGGTCGGTGTGGGGGAAGGCGACCGAGTGGCCCTGGTGATGGCGCCAGATGCGGAGATGATTCCCGCGATCTGGAGCTGCTGGCTGATCGGCGCAAGCTATGTACCGGTGGATCATGCGCAGCCTGCGGAGCGAGTGACCGCGCTGCTAAGCGCCGCCGAAGTGTCGGCTGCGTTGAGTTCTGGCGAGGGGCATCGGGGCCTCACCGAGGTGCTCACCATTTTCACCGACGCGACCGATGCTGCGGTGCTGCCACTCAACCAACGAGCCCAAGTCACTAGCGACAGCGAAGCATACGTGATCTTCACGTCGGGCTCCACGGGTGAACCGAAGGGCGTCGCGATTACCCATGGCAACTTGGCAGCGTCGAACGGCGCCAGAGCGGCGTGGTACGACGAGCCTGTGGACCGGTTCTTGATGGTTTCGAGCCTCGGTTTCGATTCGTCGATCGTCGGGTTGTTCTGGACGTTGACGTGTGGTGGTGAGGTGGTGCTCCCTACATCGAGTGAAGCGCACGACGTCGATGCGTTGCTCGGCCTGATCGAGCATTGCGGTGTGTCTCATACGTTGATGGTTCCGACGCTTTGGGGAGCTCTGCTGCAGCGATCAGAAGCGCTTGAGGGTGTGCTCGATGGGCTGCGCATGGCAATCGTCGCGGGTGAGGCGTGTTCGCCCGCCGTGGTGTTGCGTCACTTTGTTCTCGCACCCGATGTTGGCCTTGTGAACGAGTACGGACCTACGGAAGGGACCGTCTGGGCGACCGCGTATCGGTGCGAGATGAGCGACTCCCAACGCGCTGCGATTCCGATCGGTGGACCAATCCCCGGGAGTTACGCCGAGGTGCTTGAGGTTGGGGGCGTCGAAGCAGCGCCGCAAAACGTTGCCGGCGAGCTCGTGATTTCTGGGCCGGGTATATCGCCTGGGTATCTCCGGGCCGACCAAAACGGACCGTTCGTCGATCGGGCCGGTAGGCGCGGGTATCGAACCGGAGACCTGGTCGTGCGTCGACGAATCGACGCCGACGGAACCAACCTCGCTCAGGAGACGATCGAGTTCCTTGGCCGAATCGACGAGCAACTATCAGTCGGTGGAATCCGCATCGAGCCCGCCGAAGTAGAACAGGCCATCTCGGCGATCGAAGGGGTAGACGCCTGCTTGGTCGATGTGCGCGACGGTGTGTTGATCGGCTGGGTGGAGTCGATCAAGAGCGGGGGAGCGGTTCGTGCTGCGGCGATGGCGGTCTTGCCAGCTACCCACGTCCCCAAACGCATCGTGGTGACGTCGCTTCCACGCAACACGAACGGCAAGTTGGACCGCACACAGATTGACGTATTGCCCGACTTCTCAGAGGGTGGCGACACCGAAGTCTCGGCGACTGAGCCGCCCATGGGCCTTGACGTGGCGCGGGTCGCGGAGATCTTCTCGAAGGTCTTCGATGGCGCGGCCGTCGGAGCTGATGATGATTTCTTCGATTTGGGCGGCGACTCGCTTCACGCGGTTGCGCTGGTTTCTCACTTGGAGAACGAATTCGCAAGACGCGTACCAATCGGCGAACTGGTCGAGGCGTCGACGCCGTCACTGCTGGCAGCCCGGCTCGTGACCCCTAGTTCGGCTCACCGCGTGGGGGGCGAGCTTGGCGATGCTCCTACCCGCGAGGATGGATCGATCGGAGACGGTACAGCAGGGACGCGAGACGGGGCGGAGTCCTCGGATGTACATCTGGTCGAGTGGCTCCGCTCAACCGGTACCGGCACGCCACTGATCGTTCTGCCACCGGGCGGAGGCAATCTGCTTCGGTACGCCCCATTGGTTCGGGCCTTGGACGAGAACGTTCCTGTCGTCGGCGTGCGACTTCCTGGGGCCGACGGCCGGAGCGTGATCGTCCACACGATTGAGCGTCAGGCGAACACCATGCTTCGGGCACTTGATGCTGCTGGAGTCAGCGGACCATACCGGCTGCTCGGCTGGTCGACCGGGGGGCTGCTCGCGTGGGAGATTGCACAACGGCTACTCCGTCGCGGTGACGTGGTGGAGATGGTCGCAATGGTCGACACGGTCATGGCGGGTGTGCACGTGGATGATGCGCAGTCGGTTGCCGAGAAGTATCGCGGGTTGCTTCGTGATGGTGGTGTCGGCGCGGTCGCTGGCGAGGGCACGAGACGCATCAAGGAACGGGCGTTGTTCGCCCGGGCGCGCCGCCGATATCGGGACGCCACCGATGCCGGTATCGAGCCGAGTGTTGAGGATGCTGAACGTCAACTCGGCCCGGTAATACGCCGCGCTGCGCTCGCGTATCGTGCCCGCCCCCTTGAGGCGCCGGTCTTGTATCTCGCTGCGAGCGAGTCCGATGACGATGTCACCGTGGACCCGTGGGCGGAGTTGCAATACCTGCGTGGCTTCCTTGCCGTCGAGATTGACGGCGTGCACTTCTTGCCAGAGGAACGCTGCATCGTCGGGCCGAATCGAGCCCCTGAGGTCGTCGCAGCGATCAACAAGTTTCTCGCCGGTTAACGCAGCCGTAACGTGTTCCGACCTCCATTTGTCTAACGAATGAGGCAAGATGGTTTCTCGGCGTGTTAGTTCCCTGAAGAGGTAGCTCATGAGAGAAACAGTGTTGGCTCGCACAGCGTTAGGCCCACCGGTCGGCTTCGCGATCATTATGTACGGGATCTTCGCGGTCGCCTTTGCGGGGATTCCCGGGGTGATGAAGTGGGTGTTCATCGCCGCCCTCACCTGGGTTGTGTATGCCTTTGTGCGTCGAATTATGGCGATGCGCCTTGCGGTGAATGACGACTCCGTCATCGTCGTGAACTTCAACAGCAAGCATGCTCTGGATCTGGACACGGTGACAGTGGACTCGCGTGTCGATCGTGAGGCGTGGCCCCAGGACGATCTCATTCCGGAGTTTCGACAAGCGCTGGGCAGTGGCGAGCATGGAAAGCCAGACGTCGCCCGAGGCCTGTGGCTCTGCGACAGCAATGGTGAAGAGGTCCGGGTGGGAGTAGCTCCCGCGTATGGAAGTCGCCTGGATTCTCTCGCTGAGCAACTGATCTTCGCCATCGAGGAGCGACGCTCAGCGGCTTAGCTTGGTAGCTCGACCCGAGACCCTCGTCGCCCGGGTGCCTATGGCGCCGCTGAACGTATTGGTCGTGGGCATCTTTGTCGGGCTGCTCGCGATCACGAGCTTCTTGGCCCTTCCCTTTCGGGTGGTGGTCATCGGCGTGGGCTGTGTGTGGTCCTTTCGGTTTCTCAAACGGGTGGCATCCATGAAGGTGGCAGTCGATGACTTCAAGGTCACCGTCGTAAACCTGAAATCCCGTCATGAGCTCGAGTTGTGGAGCATTCGGATCGAAGTCCGAGAGGATCCCGGGATTTGGCCTCAGGATGATCTTCGAGAAGAGATGCGTGAATCCTTCGAGCAGATCAACCCTAAGCGGGCGAGATCGTTGGTGCTCACCGATTCTTCGGAGCAGCAAGTCCGAGTGGGTGTCGCGCCGTCGTACGGCCGACGCATGGACGCCATCACCGAAAATCTCAACATCGCCATAGCCAAACACCGCTCGGACCCCTAGCCCATGGGTGCCGGTTCGAGAGCGAAGCGGTCGACCTTGATCTCGACCTTGACAAATATATACTCAGTATATATACATAGTATATGTCCGTTCGAGCAGCGCTTCTTGCCCTCCTGCAATCGGGGGCGCGCCATGGGTATCAACTCAAGGCCGAGTTCGATGCCATTACCGGCGAGGCGTGGCCGCTGAACTATGGACAGGTGTATACGACCCTGCAGCGTCTGGAGAAGGCAGGAGCGGTCGTCAACCTGGGTGAGGGCGGTGACGGTCGGGTTCGCTACGAGCTGACCGAATCCGGCCAGCGCGAAGTCGATGAGTGGATGGTTCTCCCGGTGCAGCAACCCTTGGGGTCGCGAGATGAGATCGCGATGAAGGTGCTGGTCGCGGTGCATCTCGATCGGGCGAAGGCGGTCGACGTGATCGACACGCAGCGCCAGTCGACGATGTCGACGCTGCAGTCGGTGACCCGGCTCAAAGCCGATGGTGGTGAGCTCGCCTGGCTCCTGCATCTCGACCGCACCGCGATCCTGGCCGAGGCCGAATTGCGGTGGCTGGATCTCGCGGAGGAACGGCTGCAAAGCCATCCCTCGCCCAACCTCAACAATCTCGATACGGCGGCGGACGCCGAAGAAAGGGAACGCACATGAGCATTCTGTTGATGCGTGACATACGACTTTCGTATGGATCGAACCAGGCCCTCGATGGCGTCGATGTGGATATTGCGCCGGGGGAGATGGTGGCGCTGACCGGTCGGTCGGGATCGGGCAAGTCGTCGCTGCTGAACATCGCTGCTGGTTTGGTACACCCGACGTCGGGTGGAGTCAGCGTTGGCGGCGAGGCGTTGCTCGGCCGCAGCGCAGAAGAGCTCAGCGAGATTCGCCGCAAGCACGTGGGGTTCATCTTTCAGAATCTGAACTTGCTAGGCCGCATCACCGTTGGTGAAAACGTCATGTTGCCACTCGAGTTCGCCGAGCACGAAGCGTCGGAGGTTCGTCGCCGGTCGCTCGAGGTTCTCGAATGGGTCGGGCTCGCAGATCGCTTCGACAGTTCTCCAAGCGAGCTGTCCGGTGGCGAGCAACAGCGGGTTGCTATCGCCCGAGCGCTTGCGGTGAAGCCGAGCCTGCTGCTCGCCGATGAGCCAACGGCAGCGCTCGATCCGGTCACTGCCGAGATGGTGATGATGCTGATCCGGCGAGCCTGCGATGAATCGGGCGCTGGTGCACTCGTAGTCACCCATCAACCCGCAACAGCCGGATGGGCCGATCGAGTGCTGCATCTTCGTGACGGCATGGTCGCCACCCGCTCGACCCGGGAACCCAATGCCACGCTTCTCGCGGAAGGGGCGGGCGAATGACCGCCCTGCGAAGCGCTGGTCGGGCCGAAGCGTTTGCCGATCGCCGGACGGCAGTGGGCGTGATCGCAACCCTTGGTTTTCCGGTCGGCCTGCTCTCGTTTCTCGCCCACGCGAGCTTTGGTCAGGCGGGAGTGGCGCTTCTGGCAAGTCCGCAGGCTGTGGTCGTCATCGTGGTTGCGGCTGGATTCCTTTTCGCGGTGTCGAACTCCGCGTTCGCTGCGGCGACCGTGCGAAGACGGGCTCGCTATGACTTGCTGGCGTCTGTGGGCGCGAAACCTTGGCATATCTCCCGCCTACTCCTTTGGGAAATGGGGCTTCCGGCAGCCATCGGTATTGGCCTCGGCGCCCCGACGGGTGTGGTGACGGCCGAAATTGTTGGTCTATTCCACTCCGAATTAGATCCGGGCGTCAGTTCGGGGCTGACGGGAACGGCGTCCGGGTTGGTGGCGACTGCGATCATCGTCGGCATCCCGGCGATCGCTGGGGTTTGGGCTGCGGCGGTCGCATCGGCGGCGCGCGTCGGGGAACCCCGGGGGAGTGCTCATGAGGTGCCCGAACTCAACGTCGCCTCGATGCGACGGGTCGGTCTGGCGGCGCTGGCTATATCGACGCCCCTGCTCCTCGTTTCGGTGATCGCGTTCTCCTTCACATTTCGATTCCCGTTCCTTGAACAATTCAGCCAACAGGCATGGTTGGGTCTGATCATTGGCGTCCTCGGCGCCCTGGCCGGTGTGGCATTGCTCATCCCCTCGATACTTGCGTTTCTTGCCGAACGGGTTACCAGCGGCGGCGTGGCTTCGGCGATCAAAGGGCTTGCCGAAAATCCCCGGCGTGCCACCGGGTTCACCGCGGCAGTGCTGGCCCTCACAACCCTTACCGTCATGGCTGCTGCCGGGATCCTGAGCGATGCTGACCAGGAAGATGACGCTGGAGATCGTCGCCAGATCGTTGCGACCGAGTTCGGTGCGCTGCACGGCTTCGTCGATGAAGTAGCGCAACGCCATGGCAACCCGGTCGCAGGTCTCGCTCGGTTCAGCGCGTTCCAAGGGACGTTCTTCGAACCCGAGTTCGTTGGTGGGATCGCGAAGAGCACCTTCGACGTTGCTCCGCTGACTGACGACCTCATCTCAGTCCTCGAATTCAGTGCCGACGACGTGGAGTTCGCCCGCCAAGGGGGACTCCTGATCGACTCCGACATCGTCGACCAGGTCGTCGCCCTCAGCGAGCCAGAGGATGGTCAGAGCTTTGGGACCACTCCGGTCGAGATCCGCCGTGTCAGGCGTGGTGGCGGAGTAGGCCAGCCCGGTCCGGCGGCCTACACATTCTTTGACGAGCAAACGCCCACGGCCGGGGGATTCAAGTTCTTTCTCGTCCGCTTCGAAGAACCGCTCACCGACGCGATGATCGACGAGCTCTCGAGTTCCTCGTCAATCTCTTCATTACCTCGCGACCCCGGCTTCGGGTTTATCGGCGAACTGCTTCTCGCGTCTGTAGCCGTGCTTCTCTTCACGCTTGCAATTTCCTCTTCAACCCTTGCGGCTGTCGAACAAGACGAAGAGTTCTCGACGCTGGTGGCCTTGGGATCCTCGCCAAACGTCCGGCCCAAGACGCTGGCACTACAGCTTGCGTGGCAGCTTGGACTCGGCGTTGCGGTCGGCTCGGGACTCGGGGTGCTGTTGTTCTGGGTAGTCACCCGAGGCGATTCATCAGTGCCGAACGCCATCGTTCCGGTCGAAGCGATCGGTGCATTGTCAGTCGCTGCGCTCGCCGCCGTCGCGCTGGTGGGTCTGCTCCACGGCCCAGCGGAACCGGCCGTATCGAGCCGAGTGTCCGCCACGGTCGAGGTGTAGGCGCCGTTCGTCAACATCTTCGGAACTTGGTGGTGCGCGGGCGCAGGAACGTGTGCACGTGGGTTTGTGGTTGTATGACCCGCTCGAAGTTCGCTCTCATCGCCGTCGGCGTGATCTGTGCACTCGCCGCGATCGGGTTCTTCGCCGTACCTGCCCTCCTTGGGTTCGAATCTGAGGGGCCGCCTCGACTCGCCATCGGCGATCGAGCTGACGAGAGCATCGCCCTCGCCGTCGGCCGCGCAGATGGTGCGCAACCCAACCCCGACGTTGTGGCCGAAATGATCGAAGTCTCCGAAGACGGCACGATCCGCATCGAGAACGCCGACGGCGCCTGGGTGCTCGTGGGCGATTCGGTCGCCGGTTACCGAGTGTTCAAAGATTTCGTTGGACTAAGCGAGTTCGAGGCGGTTGGACGCACCTCGTCGATCACCGGCGATCTCAACATCGACGATGACGTAGTTACCGATGCAGAGTTCCGAGTGAACCTCGCCACGGTCACCAGCGACGACCCTCGCCGAGACGCACAGTTCAGCGGACCCATCCTGCAGACCAGCATCTTCCCCTTCGCCACCTTTGATCTGACCAGCCCCATAGACCTGAACGAGGCGGCGCTCGCCGGTGAAGCCCTCGATGTAGATGCGACCGGTGACCTCACGCTCAAAGGCGTCACCCAAGAGGTCGACGTTGCGCTCACCGCCCGGCTAGTCGGCGACGAGGTCCAAGTGTCGGGATCGATCGACGTGGTCTTCGAAGACTTCGACATCGACCCGCCGTTCACTCCTTCGATCGTCGTGCGAGACGAGGGCATCATCGAGTTCAGCCTCTTCTTCGAACAGTTCGAAGTCGCTTAGCAGCGAATCAGTAGCTCGCCGTTCGGAACGGTGAACCAGGCGGCTGGATCGTTCATCCATCTACGCCATGTTTCGGCGGTCGCTGGCCCACAATCTACATCGAGCATCCGCATCGAGGGAGTGAGGTGGGCGAGCAGATAGCCCGCAGAGATCTCTGCGGTCCGCCACGTGCGCGACCGCAGCACACTCGGGTGGTGTCCGTGGGTGTAGACGTCCTCGCTATCGGCCATGCCAGAGCCTAGGTCTCATTACTCCATGATGATCGTGTACGACTTGATCGGGTCCGGGATCGGCCGAATGATCTCGGGTTCGATCAGCACCTGGGCGTCGGGGAAGATGTCGATGAAGTTGTTGAAGTTCGAACTGAACGTCGAGATTCGGTTGAGCGGAGGGCTGCCGTCGAACGATGACCCGGTGGATGGGTCCCACCGGCGCCCCGATGCGGCATCGGTGACAAACCCGTCCTGTAGCTGAAGATCGAGCACTTCGCCATCGAGACGCTCAGAGAAGACCGCCCATCGTTCGATGGTGGGGTGGGCAACGAACACGATCGGTTCACCGCCGACGGTCGCCTGTAGCGAACCGACTTCGGCGAGATCCTTGAACTCCAGTCCGGCGACTTCGTCGTTTACTCGAGCGACGACCGCGAGGTTTCGGATCAAGAAGGTGTTGAACGATGTCGTTGCCGCGAGTGCCATGGTGCCCGGAAACTCGTTTTGCCAATCAATCCAGGTGGAGAGCTCCGATGGCAGGAGTTCAAGGCTCGTGCCAACAAGTGGTCCCAGGATGGCGCTGCCCGTGACTTGGCTCCACACACTGCCGGTGTCGTGGTCGAACAACGTCTGGGCGTTCATGAACAGGTCGCCCTGGTTGCCCAGCAGTACTGTTCTTCCTTCGATCTCTCGGCGATAGACCAACGCCGTTGCGCAAAGCGGTCACCAAGTGACCAGTAGGGGTATGTCATCGATCTGGTCGATGACAATCTCTCTCGTACTTAAGAAGCCGACGGGGTAGGCGCGCTGTTGGCCGTTGATATTGACGCCGATCACGAGTTCCTCGTCGGGCCAGTCGACACCCGAAGGGCCTACAAAGTTGGGTTCGTAGACCGGGCGGATGAGGTCGCGGCCCCACGACCGGAAATAGCCCTCGGGTAACGTGACACCGGGGATATCTGTCGGATCGAACAGACCTGGAGGAAAGACCGTTGCCGTGGAGGACCTCGCGACGGACACGCCGCACGCGGAGAGCAGTGCGGGCGCCGCGAGCAGTTGGGCCGTTTTGAGAAATCGTCTGCGGCTCCAACTAGCGGTCATGCCATATCTAACCCCAAGGATCCGGACAGTGTTCCGACGTAACCAGACCTTACCTAGCGACGAGTTGCGCGCTGACTCTCCAAAACGCCGGAGCGCCCCGTCGGAGTGAACCGAGGGGGCGCTCACTGTCTCCTCACAACGGAGAGATGTACGTTCTAGCTTGCGAAGGGGCCAATCGTGAAACTGACACCAATCTTGGTTACCTAAGCGCCTCGATCACTACGCAACGTGACGGTCATCAACGGCATCGACCTTTGCCAGTGCTTCGTCTGCAGCTCGAGCCAATGCGGCATTGGCTTCTGCAGCGAACTTTTCGAGATTCGCAAACGGCGACTTCTTGGCGGTGTCGAAGGTGGCGACGGACTGGTGCAGTTGAGCGACGCTGCTCTTCGCAGTGCGGGCGATCGGTCGCGCGGTCGTCACGGCTCGGGGCATCGGCCTGCTTGCCATGTGTTCTGCTCTGGTCCGGATAGCCATCGACGGCACCGGGTCGTCGGCAGGTTCAGGAGTGGAGGCTTCTGCGGACTCTGACCCAAGACCGCTGAGGTCGAAGTCGCCCCACGGTGATTCGTCCTCGGCCTCCGTTTCGGCGTCTCCGGCCGGGTTGACCGGCTCGTCAATGGTGCCGACGAACTCGTCAAGGGAAATGTCTCCCGCGGGGAAGGCGATCGGGGCGACTTCTTGGATCAGATCTTCTTCTCGATCGCCCTGGTCGAGCGCAACCTCAACGTAAGTCTCGGCTTCTGCGTCATCCTCAACGGAAGTCTCGGCTTCGTAGTCGTAGAGCTCCGATGCGGCGGTCTCCACGTCGAGGGTTGGCTCGACCTTCTCAACGAACAGTGGTGAGGCTTCCTTCGCAGCGGGCGCTGACTCGACGGGGTTGACCGATTTTTCCGTTGCCGTTGATGGGCCAAGGGCCATCGGCGGTGCGACCTGGGCTGCGATCTGGCGATCGCTAGTGCCCGTAACCTCAGCGACTCGGTCAGCCCGTGGCTTTGGTCGCGGCGCTTGGGCGGCTGCGACGCGTTGTTGCTTTGGAAGCGTCTTGGCTCGAGTCCATTGTTGGATCATTCGAGCGGATTCTCGCTGCTCGAAGCGAAGCCCCGAATGCGATGGAGCTACGGCAAGTCCGGCAGCGGCAGCGGAACCAGCAGCGAAGAAGTTCCAATAGTTTCTCTTCGACCAGGCACGTAGGTAGAGCGCTTCGACGTGGTTTGGATCGAGGGAAAGGGCGCGATCGATGCCGAGAAACGCAAGCCGTGGCTGATCGTTCGCCATCTGGCATCGTGCCCAAAGGCACCACAGCGAGGGATCATTCGGTGCATTCGCAATGGCGGCCTCAACAGCGTTGAGCGCGCCGGCGCCGGTGCCCTGAGCGATCAGCGCATCGAGGGCGTCACGAGAGAGCGCCTCGGGGCGGTCGGCGCTCGCCCGGCGGGTGAGCGTCTCCAACACCTCTTCTTCGCGGCGACGCTCGCGCTTTGCAGCCAAGGTAAAGACGGCCGCTACGAGGGCGACGAGGGCGAAATCGAAGAGGTCGCCGCGAGACACCCCGGAGCGTGCCATTCGAACGAGCGGTATTGCGACGAGCGACCATGTAAGCGCGACGTATCCAAGCCACGGATTAAGGCGGATACGGCCGACTAGGGCCCACAGGGTAAGGATTGGATTACGGGACACGACCGAGGTATCGGCATACAAAAGGGGCTAACCAAAGCACTTTTTCTGGGCGGCCCCAAACTTCGGGGTTCTATGAACTCTGACACGTCACTTGTGAACAGATTTTAAGCCAGTTTGGGAAATGATTTTTGATTGCGGTTTGGTTTCATTTATCTATGGAGTTGATCAAGAACAATAAGGGTCCGTTTGGTATCGCCGCTATAGTGGGCATCGGAGTACTCGGATGGCTCGCTTTTGGATTTTTTGGAATTCAAGCAGCCTTTATCGATGACGTCGTCGACGAAAGCGGCCCGGTCTTCGACGCTGCGCCAGCGGTAGTCGAAGACGCTGGCGAACCGGAGCCCGAGATCGCCGTCGCAGCCGGATCAATAGAGGCCGAGGACGCCTCGTCAGGCGCAGCTGTCGCTGACGCCGGCGGCGACGCAGGCCCAGACGCTGAAGCCGCTGCTGCGATTGCCGAGGCTGAGCCAGCACCTATCGACGAGGCACCCGAGGGTGTCGCCCTCGCAGCAGAACAGGGTGAAGAAGTCGTTGCAGAAGAGGCGGCGGTAGAGCAAGCTCCCGTCGAGGAAGCTCCCGCTGAAGAGACCGTCGAGGCCGCCGCTCCAGCCCCTGAGCCAGTTGAAGAACCCGTAGCCGAGGAGCCAGCCGAAGAACAGAACACGCCAGGTGAGATCGTCACGCTCGCCAGTGGAAGCTTCTCGTCGCTGAACGGCTACTCGGTTTCTGGAGATGCTTCGGTGCTCAACAACGGCACCGAGCAGCGCTTTCTCCGCTTGGAGAACTTCGTGTCTGACAATGGTCCCGACCTGAAGGTCTATCTCCGTGCCGACAACGGCGAGTTCATCAGTCTCGGTGATCTCACCGGCAACATCGGCGACCAAAACTATGAGATCCCCGTCGGTGTCGACCTGGATGTGTTCCGCAACGTAGAGATTTGGTGCGAACGCTTTAGCGCAGGCTTTGGCGTCGCAACCTTTGCCGGCTGATATCTACACCGGAGCTTCCCAGACCGCCAATCCCCTCCAGTTCTGGGAAGCTTCGGTAGCCTCGCCCTTATGCGTGTAGGTGTATTCATCGACGGTCAAAACGTTACGATCGGGGCCCGCTACGCCTTTGGTCGCGAGAAGGGCGCGAACGGCACGGGCAATATGCATCCGCTACTGCTTGGCCGAGCGCTCGCTGGCGATTGTGACCTCGTAGAGATCCGCTACGTCACCGGCATTCCGAGCCCCGACGTCGATCGTGATCGCTGGGAAGCCGAGCGACGTCGCCACGATCTCATGGCCGCTACCGACGTGGTGGTGTTGGAAAAGCCCCTGCGCTATCGCTGGCAATGGGACATCCGCAATGAGCGAGACCTTGGAGATCCTCGCGATGCCAAGAACAAGACGGTCGACGCAAAAGCGAAGTCTCGAAACATTGGCCAGGAGAAGGGGATCGACGTCTGGTTGGCCCTCGACGCGCTCACCATGTGTACGCGGGCCGACATCGACAAGGTGATTATCGCTACCGCCGACACCGACCTCGACATGGTGCCACAGTATCTGCGAATGATGCCGGGCCACGAGGACACACTCGTTGCCCAAGCCAAGGTGTGGAGCGAAAGGCGCGACCTCCACGACAACCCCGCCTACGACGAAGTCCTGAGGATCGATGAGGCCATCTTCGCTGCGGCTCGCGACGACTTCGACTATGAGAAGGATCTGCCCGAATCGGAGGTGGCAAAATTCGTACAACGGATCGGCGCCAATACCGATGGCATTCGCGACTGACCGAACCGGGGTCCGCACTGCTACCTTGCAGCGGTGGGTTCAGGGAAAATCGTCGTATTCGACTTGGGAAACGTGTTGATCCGTTGGGATCGGCGCCTGTTGTTCGAGCAACTCATTGAGGATCCCGACGAACTCAACCACTTCCTCGACAACGTGTTGACGATGGAATACAACAAGCGCCTCGATAGCGGTGTGCCTCTCGAACAGGTGGCGCTGGCGGCTGCGGAGGATTACCCCGCGTACGACCACCTCATCATGGCGTTCGCGTCTCGTTGGAAAGAGACACTTGGCGAGGTCTTCGAGGGTTCGGTGCAGATTCTGGAGGACCTCAAGGCTGTCGGAACGCCGCTGTATGCGTTGACGAACTGGGGTGCGGACACCTTCGCCTCGATCGAAGCTGCCTATCCATTCTTCGAGCACTTTGACGGGATGGTTGTCAGCGGTCGTGAGGGGGTGATCAAGCCGGACCCGGCCATCTACCGGATCCTGTGTGACCGATACGATTTCTCGCCCCGTGATGCGGTCTTCATCGACGACTCGGGGGCAAATATTGCGACTGCGATGTCGCTCGGTTTTGACGCGTTGCTCTTTGAGAACGCGCCGCGGCTACGCCAGCAGCTGATCTATCGTCAGCTGCTCGCTTAACGAGCGCAGGTCAAGAGCCCCGGATCATCGAGGGTTGGGCCCTGGTCCGTCGCGGTTGCGGGTAGCAGGCACGACCGGCCTGGCCGTGCGAACTCGAGGCGCAGCACAGCGGTATCTCGACGCAACGGTTCATCCACGGCCGAAACAGCGTTTCCAAGCGAGTAGGCGGCGACCCCGCCCCCGACCTGATCGAAGCGCTGCAGAAAGTCGGGGCCGTGGCCGATGACCGCGTTTGCGCCCGCGTCGATCAACCGCTCGACGATGTCGGTTTCGTTTGTGCTCGGCGCGCGTTCTTCGAGGCCGCCCCAGTCGAGGAGTATCACAACGCCTTGCTCCGCGTCGCGGCTGACTGCGACTGCATCGAGGACAGCGTCGAGCGACTCTGGCCCCGCGATCCCGGCCGTCTCCCCGGTCGCCTGAACCTCGGGCACGGCCACCACGCTCAGGGCATGGATCGAAACAGTGAGGTCTTGGTTGACGAACGTGAACGGACGCTGCGCGGAGGATTGATCGGGACCGAAACCGACGACAGCCACCCCTCGCGCTTCAAGGATGTCGGTGAGTTCGAGCAGTTCGTCAGCGGTGAGCACGCTGGCGGAGGTGGCGAGGTTGATGACGTCGACGCGCCCTTCTGCCCAGTCGGCGATCGTGTTGAGGTCACAGTCATCGGCCAGGTTGCAATTCACCGATGCGACGGTCGCCAAGTCCGATCCGACGATCGGAACTTCCTCTTGCCAAACATCGGTTTCGACCGGGGTGGAGCGCACGCTCCCAAGCACGTGGACGACGTTTTGGTTGATAGTGGCCGCCGTTGGGTCGAGGTTGCCGTCTGCGTTCGTGTCGAGTGACCCATCCGACGCAGGGGCGGCGGCGGTACGCCCGACCGACAGGTCGGCTTCGGCAGGTGATTCGGAGGGCGAACCGATATTTCGAGACTGCGATGATCCGCACGCAGTAGCGAGGAGGCCGATGAGCACGAGAAACGCAGCGATCAGCCGCCGCGTTGAGGATTGGCGGACAGTTGGGCTGTCAGCGACCGAGATCTCCACTCCGACAGTCTGGCCTGGAAATGCCCCAACGCGTTAGTAGGACCATGCATGGGTGCCCACCACCGAGCATTCAACGGTCCTAGCCTTAACGCCATGGTTAAAACTCGCATCGCGCGATTCGGCCCACGCCGACGCATGGCGGCCCTGCTGTTCATTGCACTCATCGCTGCCGCGTGTAGCGAGAGTTCCATCGTCGAACCCGGCCCCGGAGACACCGCAGACCAAACGACGACGACCACCGAACCTGAAGACTCGAGCGACGAGGTGGAAACGGGCGACGAGGAAACCTCCACCACGATCGATGTGAACGGTGACGAACAGGCCAGCGAAGCGCCGGAAGAAGTGGAGCTCCTCGACCCGGACGGATCCTCGTCAGTCGATCCAACCGCGACCACGATCGCGATCGACGAGACGTCGGAGAACGCTGCTGCGTACACCGAGTTGGCTGAGTCAGGTCTGCTCCTCACCCTCGACGAACAGTCGTGCGCTGACGACGCAGCAACCGACGCTGCAGACGACGGCGCCGATCCGATCGACGCAGTGGTGACTGCAGTGCAAGCCTGTGCGAGCCCGGCTGCCATCGACGACTTCGCTTCTGGCTTGATCGAAGCCGGAGGCGCACCGTTGCCGCCGACGGAAGCCGCGTGTGTGTCAAACCAACTGCAGGCGACCGAGGAGTATCGCCCCTTCTGGCGAGCGTTGCTCGATGAGGAACCGTTCGACTTCTTGCTGTCGGAGACCGAGGTGCAGAACCGATACCTCGACCTGTTCTCCGAGTGTGTATCGGTCGGGCGCGCGGTCGCGCAACAGTCACAGCTCGATCTTTCGGCCCCCACCCAGGGTTGTATCGACGACCTCTATAACGATCGCGAGTTTGTTCGGGTGACGATTCTCGCCGACCTTTCGGGCGATACCGAGGAACGGGCGCGGATCGACAATCAGATCGCCGGATGTTTCACCACCGCTGAGCTGGACCTGCTCCAGGGGTAACGTACGACCGCTCGTAGCCGACCTAGGGTAGAGACGGCGGATCAGGAGGCACCGATGTCCTTTAACCTGCTTGGTTTCCCAACCACGATCAATACTTCGTTCCTGTTGACGATCGGATTCATCGGATTCATATCGTTAGGTGAGCGAGTAGAACTCATCGCGATCTTCGCAGCGATAGCGGTCGTAGCAGTTCTGATCCATGAACTCGGCCACGCCTTCGCGGCCAAATCGCAAGGAACCGTGGGCCCGCCCAGTATCTCGCTCGAAGGGATGGCCGGCTTCACCCGGTACCGCCTGGCCGAAGCGCCAGGCCGCGCGGCGTCGATCTTCATTAGTGTCGCCGGGCCGATCGCCGGGGCTTTGCCCGGTGTCATCTTGTTAATCGTGTGGCAAGCGGGGCTACTCGATGGGCAGGGCGAAATTGTCGAGAACGCGCTCAACATCGGGCTATTCACCACGTTCGGGTGGAGTGCGTTCAACCTGTTGCCGATCGTGCCGCTCGACGGTGGCCACATCATGACCGATCTCATTCCGGGCGATGTTCCGAGCCGTCGTCGAACCGCGGCCATGGTGTCGATCGTCTTTGCGATCATCATTGGCGCTGCGCTTTGGTTCCAATTCGGTCTGCTTTTCGCGCCAGTCATTCTTGGGTTCATGGCGTGGCAGAACTTCAGTTCCCTGAAGCGCTCGCCCTAGGGTGCACTCCATGCGTGGAGTGTTGCTGACAAAGGACGACGACAACTTTGGTGTGGAGGTTGTCGAACTAACCGAGGACGACCTTCCCGAAGGTGACGTTCTCGTCGCGGTCGAATACTCGACCCTCAACTACAAAGATGCGCTGGCGATCACCGACTCGTCACCGATCGTGCGCAAGTGGCCAATGGTGCCCGGCGTTGATTTCGCTGGCACGGTACTTTCCTGCGCTGACGATTCGCGCAAGGTCGGCGACCGTGTCGTGCTCAATGGTTGGGATGTCGGCGAGAAACACTGGGGTGGTCTCGCCGAGCGTGCCCGAGTGTCGAGCGAATGGCTGACCGCGATCCCCGACGCCTTCTCGACCTACCAAGCCGCGGCGATTGGCACCGCCGGGTACACCGCAATGCTGTGTGTTCTCGAACTCGAAGATCACGGGGTCGTTCCAAGTTCCGGGCCGGTCCTGGTAACCGGCGCTGCTGGAGGCGTTGGTTCGATTGCGGTCGCGATACTTGCGCAGCTCGGTTATGACGTGATCGCATGCTCGGGGCGCGTCGATACCGAGAGCGAATACCTCACGGGCCTCGGCGCATCGGAGTTGCTCGACCGCTCGGAGCTCGCCGAACCTTCGTCGCGGCCGCTCACCAAAGCCCGATGGGCGGGGGCGGTAGACGTGGCGGGCAGTCACACGCTGGCCAATGTCTTGGCGGCAACCCAACCGCAGGGATGCGTGGCCGCCTGCGGCCTCGCCCACGGCATGGATCTCGAAACCTCCGTTGCACCGCTGATTCTTCGTGGCGTGACGCTGGCGGGGGTCGACTCCGTGCACGAATCGCCTGAACGTCGAGATCTTGCATGGGAGCGACTGTCGAGCGATCTCGATACCTCGAAGCTCGACGAAATGATCACCGAGATCCCACTCGACGGAGTGATCGACGTCGCGGCCGACATCCTCGCGGGCACAGTCCGTGGCCGAATCGTCGTCGACGTCGGCGCATTGGGTGAGTCGAACTAGTTATCGGCTGGCACCACGGTCAACAATGCGACCGAGGGGCGAACACCGAACCGCAGCTGCGGCGCCTGCCCTCGCTCGAGCCCGACCCCGGTCGACACATACAGCGGGTGGCCGTTGACGACGTGCAAGCCTCCGGCGGCCACCTCTCGGGGCACGTCGGTGAAGGTGATCGGCGGACCGAAACCCGGGATCGAGACCTGGCCGCCGTGGGTGTGCCCAGCGATGGTGAGATCCACGGTGGTGTCCTCGGTGTAGGACAGCACGCTGTCGGGTCGGTGACTCACGGCAATGACGAGGTCGCGATCGGTTGTGGTCTCCTCGAGGGCGGCGAGCAGCTCCGGGCTGATCGCGCCTCGGTCGGCATCGGGGTTCAGCGTCATCCCCGCGAAGATCACCCGCTGGCCGTCGAGGACCAGGGGGAGAAGCTCATCGTTGAGATACAGCGCGCCGGTTTCGTCCGCGAGTTCCTGGAGCACCTCGGGGTCGTCCACGTCACCATTCACGATGATGACGTGTTCGACAGAACGTTGGAGCTCTCGGAGCCAACCAAGGAATTCCGGAAGGCGAGCAGTCAAGTCATCGGGTTCGATCTGGTAGAGGTCGCCCGGGACCACGACGACGTCGGGGTCGCCTTCGACGATCAGGTTTCGGGCGTTGATCTCATGGTCTCCGATCGAGGTTGTTTGCAGGTCGGCCACGACGCCTATCACCAATGACCGATTGGCACCCTCGGCGCCCAATATCTGTTCATCGAGGACCAGGCGGCCAGGTTCGACGTGGGTGCCCCACAGTCCAGCGCCGACCGCACCGGCGGCCACAATGACGAGAGGCCACACGATGAAGGGCGTTTTGAACTCGGCGTTGAGCAGGTGGGGTAGCGCGATGATCGCGACTCCGATCGGGAATCCCACCACCGCGAGCAGGTAGAGAAAGTGAATGAATCCGAAGAGGTTGAGGTCGAGCCAGAGGACCAGGACCACCACCACGACGGTGGAGAAGAGGACCGACGTGAGGGTTCCGACCATCAGGTCAGCTGGCGCTGTGCCCCAGCTACGAAAGCGCGCAGCAAACCCACCAGAGAGGCCCGCGACGATCGCGCAGACCAGCAGCAGCGTGCTCAGATCCACACTGCGCATGGTGCCAGATCTCGCGGCGATGCTGGCGGCACCCGCCCATCAATGTGACTATCGCTAGTCGTCTCGCTGTTTGCGAAGAAACTCTTCGACCTCGTCGGCGACGTCGGAGGTGTCGAGAACGATGCGGGGTTCGTCGTCGCTTTGCTGTTCAAGATCGCTGACGTAGGAGCGGACTTCTTCGTCGTCTTCAATGGCTCGGTGCACGCGAGATTCCCAATCGCGAATGTCATCGGCCATTCCCGCATGGCCGGTGCGGATCTTCACGATGCGTTCGAAGTTGGCGAGCAGTGCTGCGGTGGCTTTGGGCGATGGGGCACTCGGCACATAGTGGGGAACGCTGACGGTGAGTGACATCACCGGGATACCAGCCTCTCCGAGGTACTGATGCAACGAACCGACGAGGCCGGTCGGGCCCTCGTAGGTGGGTTTGGCGACGCCCAATCGGTCGGCCAATTCGGCATTCCCGGTAGAGGCTTTGACCGGGAGACGGCGTGAATGTGGAACGACTGCGAGCGACGCCCCCATCGTGACCACCAGCGACGCCTCGGTGTGTTCGCATAGCTCGGTTATGACGGTCGAGAACGATCGCCATCGCAGGTTCGGTTCCACACCACTGAGTAGGACCAGGTCGGGCCTTCCCGGTTCGGTCTTCGCCCACACGGCATTGTTGGAGGGCCAGATGATCTCGCGATTGCCGCTGCGACCCAGCCGTATCTCGGGCCGGGTCTCCTGAAAGTCGAACAGCAACTCGGGGTCGATCGAGGCCGCTGGCTTGCCCTGATGGGTCATCGATAACCAGTCGACTGCTCCTGTGGCTGCACCGCCGATGTCGAACAGGCCTTTGAACGCAAGAACGAACACCGGCGACTCGAGTTCGTCGATGTCGTGCAGTTCATAGTCAATCGACGCCACGTAGGCAGACTACGGGCTAAATAGCGCACGCCAGCGCGCATGTCGCCTAGGGTTTGGTCGTCGCAAAGGGAATGCGGCGAAGGGAGCTTCTTATGCAGGACGGACAGCAACCGCCGGGGTGGTACCCCGCTGAAGGTGACCCAGCTGGAACGGTTCGATGGTGGGATGGCGGCAGCTGGGTTGGCAGCCCTCAACAACAGGGTGCCCAACAACAGGCTGGCTATCTGGCCCCGAACGCATCGGGGCTCGCCAACGGTCGGGAACTCGCCGACCCATGGCTTCGCATCGCCGCGAACATCATCGACAACATCGTGGTCACGATCATCACGATCCCGTTTGGAGCGGGCGCAATTATCTCGTCGTTCCAGAACGGAGGTACCGACGTCGGTCTAAGTTTCGGACTCATCCTCGGATCGATCATCGGTGCGCTCTACTTCGCGCTGATGTATGCCTTTAAGTCGGCGACGTTGGGCAAGCTCGCACTGGGGCTTCGCATCGTGGACGAGAACGGCAACGAGCCGCTTGGGATCCCTCGAGGGCCAATGCGTGCAGGCGTGGCGATCTTTGGAATCCTCGCCGCGATTCCCTTCGTCAACATCTTGATCTCGATCGTGCTCGGGATCGTCGGTTTGGTATCGCTCGTATTCCTGTTCAGCGATGATCAGAACCGCACGGTGATGGACCGGGTCGCCGGTACCTACGTCGTGAAGAAGCTCGGATAAGCCTTATTCAGCGTCTGCGTCCGCAGCTTCGGCTGCGGGCGCATCTTCTTCATCGGCGGAGACTTCTTGTAACGAGTCTTCGCCGACCACTGCGGCCGAGGGTGCTTCTGCTTCGGCTGGAGCGTCTTCAGCGGCAGGCTCTTCCTTCTTCTTCGCCTTCGGCTTGTCGAGACCTGCGGTCGGGTTGGCCGCGATGACGTTGTACTCGTCGGCCGCGGACTTGTAGGCAGCCTCGGCTTCGGCCTTCTGCTCGGCGGTTGCGTCGGGGTTGTCGTTGACCTTGCGAACGTTGGTCGCTGCAGCCTCTTTGGCCCGCTCGGCCTTGGCAACCCGCTTCTTTCCGCGCTGGGCCAAAGCCCGCGCGTCGAGGCGCTCATTGAACAACAAGAGCGCAGTTCGAGTTTCGTTATCGAGAGGGATCTCCGTAGTCACCCACACATCATCGGTCATGATCGCCTCACAGGCCAAGATGATGGAGTGAGTAAATCGTCACCTATCGACTCGTTCCCCCGCCGTCACGCCGCAACCCGGCGTTTCACCTTGGGCTCGCCCCGCTCATTTCAGGTTTCCGAGGATGGCGAACGCATCGTCTTCCTTCGTTCCGCGGGCCCGACCGATTCGGCAAACAGCTTGTGGGTTCTCGACCGCGGGACCGACCCCCGACGTGTCTTTGACGCTGCAGGTAGCGACGACGTCGAACTGACCGAAGCGGAGAAGGCCCGTAGAGAACGGCGGCGCGAACAGGCCGGTGGTGTCGTCTCCTATGTCTCTCGAGGAGATGGTGGCGAGGCCGTGTTCGTGCTGGGTGGCGACCTTCATCGTGTCGATCTCGATGCAGGTGCCGTAACCCAGATGGCATCCAACGGTGCCGCCTTCGACCCGACGTTCGAACCGGGGGGTCTTCGTGTTTGTTACGTCGGCGGGACAACGCTTCGAATCACCGACGGGGTCGACGATCGGGTGATCCCCGGAACCGACGAGGACGCCCCGAATGTCTCCTGGGGGAGCGCGGAGTTCGTTGCCGCGGAGGAAATGGGTAGGGGTCGGGGGTATTGGTGGTCTCAAGATGGCCAGCGCCTGGCAGCGTGCCGGGTCGATACCAGCGCCGTGGATCAGTGGTGGGTCTCCGCGCCCGCACGGCCCGAGTCGGCGCCGCAGGCGATTCGCTATCCCGGAGCGGGAACCACAAACGCCGAGGTGCAGCTGTGGATCGTCGACGTGGACGACGGGCCGACCATTGAGGTTCCGTGGAACTCGCTCAGCGGGGATGCCTGGGAGTACCTCGTTTCAGTTTCGTGGGGGCCGCGGCTCTTGGTGACGGTCCAGACCCGCGACCAACGAACGCTGGCCGTCGCAGAGGCCGACCCGAACACGGGCCAACTCACGGAGGTGTTGCGGGTAACCGACGACGTGTGGGTCGAGATTCAACCCCGGACCCCGCTCGACGGACCAGACGGGTTGGTCATGATCGTCGATGAGGGGAACCGGCGCTTGTCGGTTGACGGCGAACCGATGACCCACACGATGGAGGGCGTCGGCGACGATGCGCTGCAAATCCGGTCCCTCATCGGTATGCACCCGGACGGCTATCTCGTGACCTGTACGACCGACGCCACCGATGCAGTTCTCGCGGTCTGCGACGGCGACGGAAACCTGACCGCATTAACCGATGCGGGTGCCATCGCCACGGCCGTTGCGACCGGGAGCACACGGGTCGTTTCCGTCGCCCGGCCTGGCGCCGCGCCGAGCATCGAGGTCGTGTGGAACGATGGGTCGACGACCGCGCTCAAATCACTGGCTGACGCTCCAGGGTTTAACTGCACACCCAGCTTCCATGTGGTGGGCGAGCGGAGCCTGAACACGGCGCTGTGTTTGCCCAGTGGCCACGATGGTTCACCGCTGCCCGTTTTGCTCGACCCCTACGGCGGGCCACACGCCCAGCGAGTGCTTCGATCTCGCAATGCGTTTGCGACGAGTCAGTGGTTCGCCGAGCAAGGATTCGCGGTGGTCGTCACCGACGGGCGGGGAACGCCCAGCCGTGGACCCGCCTTCGAACGTGAGATCTACGGCGACTTCGCGACCAAAGTTCTCGACGACCAGATCGACGCGCTGCATGCCCTCGCCAACACGAATTCGGTCCTCGATCTATCTCGGGTCGGAATCCGAGGGTGGTCCTTTGGTGGGTATCTGGCTGCCCTAGCCGTGATGCGTCGTCCCGACGCGGTGCACGCGGCGGTTGCCGGTGCGCCGGTTACCGAATGGCGTTTGTACGACACCCATTACACCGAGCGATATCTGGGACACCCCGATGATGTGCCCGAGCACTACGACCAGAGCGGTCTGCTCGGCGACGCGGGTTCACTGGGACGGCCGCTGATGTTGATTCACGGCCTCGCCGACGACAACGTCGTCGCCGCGCACACCCTGCAACTCAGCCAAGCGCTATTGGAGGCGGGTAAGCCCCACGAAGTGCTCCCGTTGAGCGGGGTTACGCATATGACACCCCAGGAAACGGTCGCAGAGAATCTCCTGCATCTACAGCGGGACTTCCTCTTGAACCACCTCACGGCCGCCGACGACTAGCAGCCACACAAGAAAAACTTCGTCTTTTGGCCTACGGCTGGGCACGTACTCTGGCCGAAGAAGGTACTAATGACCAGGATTCGGCGAAGTGCGAGTGTTGTCATCACCCTTGCGGTGATGGCGATCCTCCTGGTCGCGTCTCCACCGAACTCGCCGAGCGAGGTCATCGCTGGCGCTCAGACGGCGACCGCATCGTTCACCAACGTCTCCGATCAGCTCCCCGACGTCATCAACGAGACCGATGATGGGCTCTGGTCGCTGTGGGTCGACAACGATGGTGATGGGACGGTCGATCAGCGGCCGAGCTACGGGATTGCGTGGGGCGACGTCAATGGCGACGGCCTGCTCGATGTGTTCGTCAACAACCACGCGGGCGACCGCTTCGGACCGCCACCAAGCCTCTACGTCAATCAAGGCGACGGCACCTTCGAGAACGAACTCGACCGCATTGCCCCAGATGAACAAGGCGCAATCGCGAACGGTGATCGCCACGGTGCGGTTTGGACCGACATCGACAACGACGGCGACGAGGACCTGCTCCTGCTCGTCGGCCTCAACATCGAGCTCGGTCGCAGCCTCAACAAGCTGTTCATCAACGACGGCGGTCAACTTGTCGACGTCGCTGCCGAGCGAGGCATCGACTACGGCGTGTCTCGTGCCAGGGAACCAGCGCTGATCGACATCAACAACGACGGCCTGCTCGACTTCATCCACGGCTCGCTAGCCGACGGCCAAAAGGATCCGGAGCTGCCACCAGCGATCTTCCAGCAGAACCCCGACGGCACGTTCACCGACGTTCTCCAGGATGTGGGCTACGAATACAACGAGACCTACGGCCTCGAGTCCGCAGCGATTGCCGACCTCGATGGCGACGGCAACGTCGAGATCATCCAGAAGCAGCCGCTTCAGATCTTCTCGACCGGCGGCGACCAGTTGGTCGACATCACCGAGTCGGTGTTCACCGACATCCGCCCCGACAACGACCGTGGCCTCATCGATACCGCGGTCGCCGACTTCAACGGTGACGCCGTGCTCGACCTATTCTTTCCGTCGTGGGTGACCGACGGCCACCAACTCATCTTGAGCGCCCCCGATGGCGGTTGGGTCGATGCATCTGCTGAGTCGGGGCTCGCCGATGTGGGGTTCCGGACGACCGACGGGTCGGGTGTTGGCACCGGAGACTTCGACAACGACGGCGATGTCGACATGCTGGTCCTCGATCGAAATACTGGTGGCATTGACTACCTGCTGGAGAACGACGGCACCGGGTCGTTCAGCGCAACGCCTTTCCCGCTCACCGCGGTGACCACCCCTTTGCCCCGCCCTGAACACCGATCGATCTCGGTGGTCGACTACAACAACGACGGTGCGCTGGACCTCTTCGAGACCTCCAGCGAGAACGACCCGACCTACCGCCTGCTCGAGAATGGCGGGAACACGAACTCCTGGCTGGGAGTCGAGCTGGTCGGCACCACCTCGAACCGCGACGGTATCGGCGCCATGGTCTACGTGAGCGCCGACGGGCTCACCCAGGTGCGTCACCAAAACGGCGGCCTGCATTTCCGAGTGCAAGACGACAAGCGACTGCATTTCGGCCTCGGCCAGAACGACACCGTCGACGAGATTCGCATCGTGTGGCCGAGTGGCCAGGAGCAGATCTTCACGGACGTCGACGCTGGTCAACGCATACAGATCGAAGAGGGCGGCGATTTCTCGGCGTCACCAAACGCCGAGATCATCCAGCCCGGCGACGGCGCTGACAGTCCCCAAGCCGCCGACATCCTCCGCGAAGGTTGCCGCGACTGCGCCCGCCTCGCCAGCCCAACCTTCGGCTACTTCTTCGACGCCCTCACCGCCAGCTAGAACTGGGTCAGGCTGCCATTCGTGGCGTGCAATCTCGCGGGGTAGATTGCGTGGATGATCGATCCGCTCAGCACGTTCCGTCTCGACGACAAGGTGGTCATCGTGACCGGGGCCTCGTCGGGCCTCGGTGCACGGTTTGCGCGGGTGTGTGACGCGGCTGGCGCGAAGCTCGTTCTGGCGGCTCGACGGGTCGAACGCCTCGAAGCGCTTGCGGGCGAACTGTCGAATGCGGTCGCGGTGCAGGCCGACTTCAGCACCGACGACGCGGCGCCACTCGTGGTCGAGGCTGCGCTCGGTGAGTTTGGAACGATAGATGTGGTGGTGAACAACGCGGGAACCAGTCGGGCCATTCGTGCGATCGAGGACGACCCCGATGGGTTCCGCCACGAACTCCAGATCGACTTGGTGGCGCCATATGACCTGGCGTCTCGCGCCGCGAAGTGGATGATTGAGAACGGCCGAACCGGTTCGGTGGTGAACATCGCCTCGGTGCTGGGAAAGGTGGCCGGTGGGCGTCTGCCGATGCCGGGCTATGCCGCAGCGAAGGGTGGCCTGGTGCAGCTCACTCGTGAGCTCGGTAGCGAATGGGCCCGTAAGGGTGTGCGGGTCAATGCGATCGGGCCCGGCTTCTTCCGATCAGAGATGACCGAAGACATGATGTTCAACGAAAAGGGTCAGGCCATGATTAACAGCGCGACCCCGATGGGCCGGCACGGCGACGAGCACGAACTCGACGGTGCGCTGCTGTTCTTGGCGTCCGATGCCAGCAGCTACATGACCGGCCAAACCCTCTACGTCGACGGCGGCTGGACCATCATCTAAAACGTAAGGTGCCAGGCACCTTACGTTTTGGTTAGGCGTTGCCTAGGAGCTCTTCGGCGCCGAGGACCGCATCGGGGATTGCGAATGCGTCTACGAGGGGGCGAGCATTCGCTCGGACATCGGCGCAAAGGTCGCCAATCACCTGCCGGAGTTGTTTGGCGGCGGCAGCCGACAGCTTGCCGTGTTCCATAAACCACGCCAGGTCGGCCTCAATGGTCGTGAGCGCGTGGAGGTCGGACAGTTGGCAAAGCGCATCGTGATCGGGGCCGGCGTCCATGCTCTGCACGACTGCAACGAACCGCTGCGTCACGAGGTGCTCGACGTGGGCGCGTGCGGCTCGGATCGCATGGTTCTGCACCTCAGCGAACGCCACGGCCGAATCCGTCCCGTTGTTGATGCGGTGTCTGAGGCGAGCGCCAAGCGTGGCGACCAGGCGCTCTTCGCGCCAGGCCAGAAGATCAAGATACCGGGCGGGATTGCGCAGTGAGTCTTGCGACGCGCCGCCGACCACGATTGGGTTGACGTCGCGCACGGTTCCCACGGCACGTCCCGCGAGGAACCGGGCGGTGCCAAGCAGGCCGAGGTCGTTGAACTGCTGGGCGTAGTTCGACAACAACCCGCGGGCAACGAGCTGGGAGAGCACGGTGTTGTCGCCTTCGTAGGTTTGGAAAATGTCGATGTCGGCCCGCAGAAGCCCAAGGCGGTTTCTGGCCATGAAACCAGCGCCCCCGCACGCCTCGCGGCACTCGTGGATCGTCTTGTTGGCGTGCCATGTCGAGAACGCCTTGAGCCCGGCCGCATGGCCTTCGATCAGGCGGGTGTCGATTCGTTCCTCGGCGTAGTCGTCGATGAGGTGCTCGAACGCGAAGCGGTACGCCCAGGTCGTGGCCAACAGCGGCATGAGGCGTCGTTGATGCTGCGGGTAATCGAGCAGGGTTGTTTCGGGCTGGTTCTCCGGGCCGAACTGTCGGCGGCGTAGGCCGTAGCGAATAGCGATGGCTAACGCGGTCTCGGTGGCCGATATCGCACCAGTGCCCACACCGACGCGGCCGCCGACCAACGTGGCGATCGTGGTGAAGAAGCGCTTGCCGATCCCAGGGATGGGGGAGTCGTACGTGCCTTCCGGGGTGACCGAGGCGAACTTGTTGAGCAGGTTCGTGCGCGGGATACGAACGTTGTCGAACCACAGCCGGCCATTGTCGACGCCGTTGAGTCCGGCCTTCGGCCCGTCGTCCTCGATCGTGACGCCTTCGAGGGGCTGGCCATCGTCGGAGCGGATGGGAACCACGAGTGCGTGCACGCCGTGCCCACGTCCCTCGGCGTGGAGCTGTGCGAAGACGACCGCGGTGCGGCCGTCTTTGGCGGCGTTACCGATGTAGTCCTTGCCAGCACCATGGTGCGGGGTGTTGATGACGAACTCCCCAGTCGAGGGGTCATAGGTGGCGGTGGTTTCGAGCTTCTGCACGTTCGAGCCATGATCGGTCTCGGTCATCGCGAAGCAGCCCGGCATGGCCATCGACATCATGGGTTCGAGCAGCTCCGCATGGTGCGGCTCGGTTCCGAGCCGCATGATCGCCCCGCCATACAGGCCGAATTGCACGCCGTACTTGGTCAACAGGCTGAGGTCGTGATGGGCAATTACCGAGAAGGCGCCTACGAAGTCGCTTTGGCTCCCTGCACCGCCATGAACATGTGGGAACCCGAGGCGCCCGTACCCCTCATCGGCGAGCCGCTGCAGCTGGTTCAGAACACGCAGTCGGTAGTCATCCATGTGCAGGCCGGGGACGTGCGCGAAGTCGGGCTCGGAGAGCAACGATCGAAGCCGCTCTTTGATCTCGTAACGCGGCCCGTCGCGAAGAGCGATCAGTGAATCGACATCGATATCTGTCGTGGCCGCCGCAGTGGCTGTCGCCGGAGCGGTGTGGCCAAGCACCACTCGGGTCGGCTCGCTCCCAGACAACCCGAGCTGCTCGCCGAGCATTCGGATGGCGTCGAGCTCTGCGGGGGTGAGCTCAGACTCTCCTCGGCCCGTTGCTGCAAGGGTGGTTGCGAATGACTCGATGTCGAGCTTCTCCGCACCGTCGATGTCGCTCGAGCGCGATCGGATGGCATCCAGGACTTCCGACAACTCATTGGGCGACGGTGGGTCTTCGGGATCCAGCCAACCGACGAAGGCCAGCTGGCAGTCCGTGGTGACACCGGTGCCGGAGAGCTCGTCACAGATGGAGGTGATCTCCGCGTCGGCGAGCTCGCCATCGGACCACGCGAGGTAGATAAACGGCAGAAACGGAAGAAGATCCGGGTCGTCGAGAGTGCGTGTGCTGGCCATTGTTGCAATCTAGACGAGGTAGGTGGGGCGGTGACTTCGATCCCGGGCGTCATCACTGTCACCGATGAGCCATCATGGGAATGTGGACGCGGCGACTCGTGATCGGAATCAACTGATCGCCGCGCCGCGCCTGGGTTTCGATATGGCTGACCCCGTTCGCCGACGCGAACAAACAGACGTTGGGCGGACGAGCCGATGACGACGTCGAACTCCGTGCGGGTGGAGATAGACGAGACAACCGGTTCCGATAGCGGCCAATCGCCCAGAGCGCCTCAGCCTTCTCGGCGAAATGGGGTGCTGCTCGCTGCTATCGCTGTCATCGGCCTGGTCGCACTCGCGCTCATCGTTCTTCGCCCAGCGGAGGGGGAGACGTTGGCGGGGACCCAACGGACGACGCCAACGACGACCAGCCCGACAACCGATGTGCAACCAATCGCAGGCACGACCGACGCAGTGGCCCTCGGTGAAGCCGCGGGAGGCGATCGAGCCGAACTCTTCTCACCAGTCTTCGGTTTCAACAGCGTCGTACGCCATGAGGACGATGGCGCTCAGGTCTTTTTGGCGTTGTCTGCCGATTCGGCTTCTCAGGAACCGCGCGTGCTCCGCTCCGAGACCGGCGTGATGTGGGAATCGCTGCGGGTCGAGGTGCCAGACTTTCCCTCCGAGGGTTCAGAAGCGGTCATCGGGTACTCGCACCTGATCGAAGTCGGCGACGAGGTAGCGATGCTCCGTGTTCGAAGTTCGTTTCCGAGGGGTGGCCAGAGCCTGTCGCCCGAGGTGGCCGTGCACCGACTCCTGTCGCCTGATGGGGCCGAGTGGCGAATCGACGAAGATTTTGCGCCCGTGGAGCTCGTTGGCGACGCCACGCCGGTCTTCCACGACCTCGACAGCTTTGGGGTGCAGGAGGAACTGCTCGTGCCCCCGATGGAGGTGAGCGGTTGCGCGAACGTCTTTGCGATGTCGGACTCCGACAGGCGAAACATCGTCGTCCGGCGCCGCGGTGCGGTTGAGGTATCGACCATTGAGGCGTCGGCCGCTGTCGGGCACACACCGCTCGAGGGCGGTGAGGTTGCCGCGCTGACGGTGGGTCGCCTCGCCGTTCCCGACTCATGCGAGGCGGACGAGGTGTTGCTCGATCAGCTGGCGACTCCGGCACTGGAGATTCTCGGCACCGACGGCTCGTTCCGCTCGATCGAAGTGCCAATCGAAGTGCAGGAGTCGATGCGGGCCGACGGCGTGATCAGCGTCGACTTCGTCCGTATTGGAGACCGGATCGTCGTGCTCGCAGGCAACGTGGTGTGGACGGTTGGCCCCGATGGGCAAGATTGGTCGCTTAGCGTCGATCGTTCAGGGGAAGACGCTGCCGACTTCGGGTTTCGCTTGAAGCCCGACGGCTGGCTCATTGGGATCGAGCGTGATGGTGTGAACCTCACCGATCTGCTCACCGGTGACACCGTGGTTCGCCAAGGCACCCGGTTCCCGTACCGCAGCACGCTTTACGTTGACGAAGAGGTCATGCTGGCCGCGTTGAACACGGGCATTTCCGTGCAAGTCATCGTCAACACCGGAGAGCGCTAGTGCTCCTTGGATCGACCAACCCGACAAAGCGCTGGCCGCACTCCGCAACCACCTGATGGTCGAGACATAGCTCTCGAGCGATCGGGACGGGTTGATCGTTCTATGCTGGGGGAATGAGCTATCGGTACGTACTCATCGCGTTCGCCGTGCTCGCGCTCATGGGTTGTTCGGGCTCGGAGGACGCGTCGGCTGAGTTGGCGGACGACGCAGCTGAGACGCTTGGTGACGCGACGGACGCGCCGAGTTCGACATCCACCTCGACGACGACGACGACCACCACCTCGCCGACAAGGGTGCCGACGTCAGCTGTGGAGGCCGAGGGCGCGTCTGCGCCAGCAACGGGGAGCGTTGCGCCGGCGCGACCGTTCGAACCGCTGCCCGAAAGTGGGCCGAGGGAAACCGCGGCGTGGATCTCTCGGCGTTCGATGAGTGCCGATGTGATCGAG
>CAZLWE010000015.1:0-53180 GCA_964562985.1 uncultured Acidimicrobiales bacterium | reverse complement strand
GCATCGACGCGATCGAAGCACTTCGTGCAGGAGAGGCGGACAACGCGTTCTGCATCGTTCGTCCTCCCGGACACCATGCCACACCTACGCAGGCGATGGGATTTTGCTTGTTCAATAACATCGCGGTCGCTGCCCAAACCATCACCGAGGCCGGCGAACGGGTCGCAATCGTCGACTTTGACGCACATCACGGCAACGGCACCCAAGACGCATTCTTCGAACGCGACGACGTGCTCTTCATATCGACCCATGAGTATCCGCAATATCCCGGCACCGGCGCCCTCAACGAAATCGGCATCGGGTCAGGCGTCGGCTACACGTTGAACCTCCCGATGCCCTCAGGGACGACCGGCGATGTCTACCTTCGTGGCTTCGATGAGGTGATCGAGCCCGCCTTGGCCAACTTTGCGCCGGATTGGATTCTGATCTCCGCGGGGTTTGACGCACATCGTGCCGACCCGTTGACGAACCTCGGGTTGACCTCGGGAGACTATGCGGCGCTGACCACCCGTATCGCCCGGCACGCTCCCGCCGGTCGTCGTATCGCCTTTCTTGAAGGTGGCTACGACCTCGGTGCGCTCTCCCTTTCGACAGCTGCATTCGTGGGCTCACTTCTCGGCGAGTCCTTCGAAGCTGAGCAACAGAGCAATGGTGGGCCTGGTGGATCGGTTATCGACGCGGCAATCGAGTTTCACCGCCCAACCGATTAGCCGATCGTCTCCACAAGGGTTTCTGACGAGATCCGCTGCTCCAGACTGCCAGCGCCGGGGAAGGTGAAACCTTGGGCGCCATCGACAACCAGATCGGAAGCGATCGGCGACAACCGACCAAAGTCAATCTCCAGCGTTCCGCCTCCTGCAACGTCCCACACGTCAACGACCGCAGGGACACCGTCGAGGTTGATCTCTTCGCCGACCTCTGCGACATCTTGAACGACCTCGATGTTGAGAACGACTCCGCCCTCAGTGAACTCGCGCACGGTCAAAATCGTTTGCATGAGAACGGTGAGGCCGTCATTTTCCGCCGCTGACTCGATGACCCACGCTCCGCCCACGCCAATCGGCTCAGCCGGGAGTTGGTTCGATTGATTGAATGCCTCTCCCAGCAGGTCGTCGACCAACTCGTTGGCGCCCGCCTCGGCGCTGGCAAGGACAACAAAGCCTCGGTCATCGACGAGCAGCGTCGTGGAAATGCCGATGAGTTCAGCAAAGTTCGCACTGATGAAGTCGGCGAGCTCAGGGTCGGTCGCGTCTCCAAGAGCCACATCGGTGATCTCAAAAACGACCTCCACTCCGCCATCGACGACCGTCCGAGTAATCGACGTCTCCGTAATGGTCTCGATGGGCTGCGGGGGAACGATCGCTTCACCGTCCACGAGCTGTTCGATGATCTGCGTGCTCGTCGTCGAGGACACCTCCGTACCGTCCTCGAGCACGAACCGAAGCTCTTGGCGGGGTTCCTCGCCTGGATCGATCACGGTTAGGACCGGAGCCTCTGGCTCTTCGAAGTCGTCCGGGTCAAAAGTTGGCGTGGTGGCCGATGTTGCATCATCGAACTCGACCCCATCGTCTGAGTCGCTCGCTTCGGTCGTATCGCCAGCCCCTGCTACCTCGTCGTCGGTGGAGCCGCTGCTGCACGAGTTCAGGAGGAACAACACGGCAACGAACACAAAAGCGGATCGCACGATACGACTGCTATCGCCCATGGGAACTCCGTTTCGGCTATCCAGGGTGAACTTCACACCTGAGTTGCTATCGGCCCGAAACCGCGTTTGGTGTAGGCAGAAGTGGTCACGGTACCTCAGCCGGGCCACTCATCGGTTCCCGGAGTCATGGCCAGGTGCGTGGCGCCAGAAGTCCACGGGTTTTCCCGGGCAACAACCTCATCGATCTCGGTTCCGAGACCAGGGCCGGTAAAGGGAAGGACGAAGCCGTCGTCCCATTGCACTGGGTTGGTGAGAATCTCCGCGTGGAAACCTCCCCATTCTTGAATGCCTTCGAGCACCAAGAAGTTGGGGATGGTGGCGGCCACGGCCAAGTTCGCCGCGCCTCCCAAGGGTCCGTTGTAGAGGTGCGGGGCGATCTGCGCGCCGTACGCCTCTCCGATCGCGGCGATCTTCTTGCCCGCCGTGATGCCTCCCGCACGACCGAGGTTGGGTTGCAAGATGCCAACCCCCGCGTCGAGCAGCCGCTTGAACTCGTGCATGCTCGTCAGCCGTTCACCCGCGGCGATTGGGACGCTGCATTGTGCTGCGACGCGCGCCATCGCTTCAGGGATATCGGGAGGACATGGTTCCTCAAACCAGAGGGGCGCTGCTGACTCCAGTCGCTGACCCAGACGAATCGCACCCGACGGAGTGAACTGACCGTGCGTGCCAAACAGAAGGTCGGCGCGGGTACCGACCGCGTCGCGAATTGCGTTTACGAAGGCTTCGGAGCGGTGGAGTTCGTTCGGCGTCGGTTGCCGGGGTCCAACCTCTCGGTACGGCCCTGCGGGATCGAACTTGATCGCTGTGTGTCCAACCTCGACGTACTCGAGGGCGCGTTGCGCAGCGAGTTCCGGATCTTCGTACACGGCTTCACCTGCGTCTGAATCTCCGGGATAGAGGTAGGTATAGGACCGCACGCGATCTCGAACGATGCCACCCAGCAGGTCGGTAACGTTGCGGTCGGTCTCTTTGCCGACGATGTCCCACGACGCCATGTCAAAGGCTGACAGGACTCCGCCGATCGTGACGTCAGGTCGGCCCGTAAATGCCAGCGAGTAGATCGCCCGGGTCCGTTCCTCGATTCTGAAGGGGTCCGTGCCCGCAACGGTGCGATCGAAGATGTCCTCGACGACCGCTTCCACCGTCGCTGCATCGAATGGAGGTGAGTACACCTCTCCCCAGCCGACCGTTCCCGTGTCGGTCGTCAGCTTTACGAAGACGAAGTATCGGCCGCCATAGCTCGGCGGCGGATTCGCCACGACGAATGTCTCGACTTCGGTGAACTGCATTTCGCTATCCCATCGTGACGACGCTGCGGATGGTTTCACCCTTGTGCGCGTCTGCAATCGCGGTGTTGATGTCTTCGAGCGGGTAGGTGCCACTGACGAGTTCGTCGAGTTTGAGCTTGCCCTCCCGGTACCACTCAATGAGCTGAGGGATATCTCGACGAATCTGGCTCGTCCCCATCTTTGAACCGACGATTCGGTGACCCGCCGCAGCGATAATGACGGGGTCGATGTCGATCTCTTGGTTGAGGGCAGGCATGCCGACGATGACGAGTTCTCCAGCTGGCGCAATGTAGCGCAGGGCGGACTTGATCGCTGGCGCCGACCCGACGGTGACGAAGCAGTGGCTTACGCCTTTCTTCCCACCGGTCGCCTCTGCAATTACTTCCCGAGCAGTGTCGGGAGTCGCCACGTGCGTCGCACCAAAGCTGCGTGCAATATCGAGCTTCTCCTCCGCGAGGTCTATCGCAACAATCACCTGGGCCCCAACGATCGCCGCTCCCTGAATCGTGTTCAGGCCGACGCCCCCCGCACCGACTACCACGACGGTCGAGTGTTCATCGGCGCTCGATGTGTTGGTTACCGCTCCCACGCCCGTGATGACCCCGCATGCGAGCAACGCGGCGACATCCCATTCCAAGTCTTCGGGGATGGCGACGACCTGACTGTGGTCGACTACGACCTCCTCGGCGAACGCACCGCACAGCATGGCCGCATCGACGGGTGTGCCCGACGAGTCGGTGAGCCGCTTGGTGTCGTCAGCAGCAAAGGCCGTTTCGCAAAAGACGTGATTGCCACGGTCGCACTGGGGACAGTCTCCGCAGTGGCGAATCAGCGTGACCACAACATGGTCGCCGACTGCGACATCGTCGACCGATGCACCTACTGCGGTCACGGTTCCAGCCGCCTCGTGGCCGTAGACCGATGGCAGATACCCGCCCCATTCACCGTCGGCATAGTGGATGTCAGAGAAGCACACGGCGCAGGTTTCAACGTCGACATGAACGTCCTCAGCACCAACTTCCCCCAGGTGGACCTCTTCGAGGATCAGAGGCGAACCGAACTCACGACACACTGCGGCCTTCATGGCTCGCCAATGTACGCGCTCAACCGTCGCGGTGCCCGCGCGGACGGAGGAGATCTAGTCTTCGAGCAGCGCCAGGAGTTCGCCGAGGGTATGACGATCCTCGAGTGGATGGCGAAGGTCTGCGTTCTCGACGATCGAGTAGCGGTTCCGGCGACCAACACGCTCGTGAGTCAGGCAGTCTGCGGCTTCAAGCTCGGTGATGATGCGCTGCACTGCACCCTCGGTAATTCCGACAAGATCGGCAATCTCGCGCTGGCGAATATCGGGGTTGCGTCGGATGGCCAAGAGAACGTGAGTGTGGTTGGTGAGGAACTGCCACGTCGTCGAAATTTCCATACCTTCACCATAGACAGTTCCTGCCTGAAAACAAGGACACTACGAGTGATACATGAACAGGTACGACCATCGCAGCCGTCAGAGTTAACTGGCTCAACCGGACAAATCGCGACCTGACAAGCATCGGACATGACGCGCGTCATAACATTGTCGGCATGAGGCGACATATTTGGGGATGTATTGGACTTGCGTTGATCGCTGCGGCGTGCGGTGCAGACGCGACCGAAGCGACAGCTACCGATGCGGTGGAGGGCGACGCGGCCGCGGCTGAGGAGACCGACACGCCCACGACCGAAGCGGAAACCACAACGACCGCTGCACCCGAGACGACCACCACAGCGGCACCGGAAACCACAACCCCACCTCCGGCAGTACCCAGCATGGTGATCTCCTTCGACGGGCTCGCCCCGCTCGGCGATGCCGGCGTGTACGAGGCGTGGTTCGTCGATGCCGACGGGAACCCGGTCAGTGGGGGAACCTTCGATACCAATGCCGGACCGGTTGAATTCGAACTGCCCGACGGCATCCCAGATGCCGTGGAAGTTGTCGTGAGTATCGAGACCGACGACGATCCCGCTCCGTCGAACACGATCGTGCTGTCCGGGGCGATGAACGGAAACTCTGCAGATCTCACCACCGGCGGGATCGCCGACTTCTCCGACGCCAGCGGACAGTACATCTTGGCCACGCCAACCGACGGTGACGGACCTCCAGAGAACGAGCGAAGCGGTGTCTGGTGGACCATCCTCCCCCGCCAGCAGTCGTTGTTCCTGCCTGAACTCGGCGAGGGCTGGGAGTACGAGATGTGGCAGACCATCGACGGCATCGAGGTCGCCGGCGGCAAGTTCACCGACACCTTTGCCTCAGACGACGCCGCTCTCTACAGCGGACCAGAAACCGCTCCCCCACTCGTCGGCGAGGACTATCTCCTCAACGCCCCCGAGGGCCTGACCTTCCCGGTTGACCTCCGCGGCACAACGACGTTCATCAGCGTTGAACCGGTTCCCGACCCAAGTCCTGAATCATCGGGCATCGTGCCGCTCTCAGGCATCGTCCCCGGCGACGCGGAAGACCACAACCCACTGTCTGTCGAGAACCTAAGCGACGCCCTCCCCACGGCGACCATCACCGTCAGCGAGGGCTAACCAAGATTTGTCCTCGACAAATCTTTTCTCCGTCGGCTAAACAAACCGGCCCGGTCGCGACCTTGTACCCGTGATGGAGGACGACGCACATTTCGAGATCTGGTTCGACCAGGAGTACCGGCGGGTGCTCAGCGCCGTGCTGGTCGTGTGCGCTGGTGACGTTATACGGGCTGAGGATGGGGTTGGGCAAACCCCTGTGTCAGTGGCGGCGGCCTACCGCCTCAAGGCCGCCCCAAACACTTCAAACTGTTCTCCCAAATGGTTGTGGCCAGCCCTACGGGCTGGGGATGCAAAGGGAAACCGAGCAACCCCACAGTTCTTGATCACTGCCACTATCTCTTCAACCACGAAGAGTTTGTGACTCCTAAGAACCTGACCTCCCTACTTTCCGTTGGGTGCGCGCCGAGCGGGGACTGTGAGGGTTGCTCAGGCTTCGCCTCTCGTCTTGATTCACGACACTCAACGCTGGAATGCCCTAGTGCCGTGGACGCGCTCTCCAGCCCCCCTCTAACGGATCTCTCAAGGCCAGGGGTCAGCTGGCTACCCGCGAACAATCACCTCGCCGCATACGAGAAATGGCAGCGCTACGTTCCGCTCGCAAATCAACCCGAGCTGGCTGACACCGTTCGCGAGGTCGACCCGGACCTCTGGGCGGCGGTCAGCAAGCTCACCTTTAAGCAGCGAAGCACCCTCGCAATGCGATACGTGGAGGACCTCACGCAAGCCCAAATCGCCGACGCTCTCGATGTTGCTCCAGGAACGGCTTCGGCGACGCTGACCCAAGCCCGACAACGGGTTCGGGCCGAATTGAACGGAGAAGCACAATGACGCTAAACCAAAGACTGTCGCCGAAAAGTGCCGTGTAGGTACAAAAAGAGCGGCAGATCTTTACTAGCCGATGGCGAGGTCGCCGACGACCTCTTCAATGTTGCGCAATCCGAGGGCGAGTTGATCGGCGAGGGTTTGTAGTTCGGTTTCGGCGATGTCGATTTCGATCGGGACGTCGAGGTTGATCGGGATCTCCGCATTGACGGGCACGGTCTCGTTGATTGGCACATCGACATCGAGGTTGATCGGTACGTCGACCAGGATCGGCACGTCAACGTCGACAGGAACACTCACATCGACCGGCACCTCGAAGCCGAGTCCGGTGTCGATTTCGATCGTGGTATCGACCGTCTGGTTGATGGGCAGGGTTTGGTCGATCTCGATGACTTCGCTGATCGGAAACTGAAAGTCACGGTCGATCGTGATCTCCGTGTCGATCTCGACCGTGCGGTCGATGGCGACATTGAACTCGAGGGTCGAGTTCGAGAAGTTCTCCAACTCGACGATGGCTTCGTTCAACCCCTCGGAAATTTGCGGTTCAAGCTCGGCGAGCTGCCGGGTGAGCTCCAGCACCTGGGTCGACACGATCGCTGAACCAGCCGCACCTTGTTCGACTCGCGCAAGATCCTCTTGGGTCGCGGTCAGCTCCGCCCTGACCTCGGCCAAATCGCTCTGCGCCCCCCGTAAGGAAAACACCACGAGCGCGAGCGCGGCAATTGTGCCAAGAAGCGCGATCCCGGCGATCGCGAGTATCACCTTGTTCACGCCGACGTCGCCGGAGCTCACGGCGACGGGTTGTGGGGATTGAGAGGTTTCCATAGTGGTCTCCTGTGGTCGATTGGTTGCGCGCGCTCGCATGGCGAACGAGACGAAGACGCCGAGCACGGTGAGCGCTGCGGCAGCGAGGAAGGTTTCCGAGATGGCATCTGCGGTGAGGCGGGCGGATGCTTCGGTCACGGCTTCGGTGAAGGTGGGGTCGTTGATCGGCGGCAGTTCAATCTCTTGACGCAACGTGTTGAAACGCGACAGCGCCCAGGCGGTGAGCGCGGCAAGCCCGACGCTCAACCCGATGAGGCGAGCGATCATCACGATCGCAGCCGCAGCACCGCGTTGGTGAGGGGGAGACGCTTCGACGACCGTGGCGGTGGTCGGCGCAAAGGTAAAGCCGAGTCCAGCACCCAAGATCGCGAGCTGCGCCGCGGCCGTGATGTAGGAGAGGTCAGGGGTCCACGTCAGACCCATCCACACCAGCGCGATCGACGCGGCAGCCATACCGAGCAAGGTCGGCCATTTGGCCCACGTGCGTTCGGTGAGCCGGCCACCCAACCACGATGCGAGGGTCATCGCCGCGGTGAGGGAGGCCAGTATCCAACCGGCCAGAACCGCAGAACGTTCAAGATCGATCTCTACGGCATTGACGAAGATCGGCACGTCGACCATCGCCACGATTAGCGCCGCCCCGACCAACAGGTTGACGAACAGTGCAATCCGTAGATTCCGACCCGCGAAGAAAGCGGGCGAGATGAGGGGGTCAGCGGCCCGCCGTTGGTGCCACCAGAAGATCCCGCCGAGCGCCACAGCGACCGGAAGGAGCAGCCGGAAGTCGAACCCCGAACCGCCCTGAAGGTCTTCGAGCCCGACCACGCTTTGGATCTCGGCGTTGCCTAGCAGACCGAGGTTCAAGACGATCAGTGTGGAAGACAGCAAAACCGCGCCGATCCAATCCACTTCTCGAACCGAGCGTCGTTCAATATCGACATCTCGCAACGCCCACCAGGTGAGGGCAAAGCCGATGACGGTCAGCGGGATGTTCAACCAGAACTGCCAGCGCCAGGTCAAGAACCGGACGAGCAACGCACCGTAGAGCGGGCCCCACACCCAGCCCATCGTCTCGATTGCGCCGAGGGTTCCGAGAGCTCGGGCTCGCTTCTCTTCGTCGAAGACCTCGCCGACCACGGCCAACGCCACCGGAATCATCGCTCCTCCGCCGATTGCGGTAAGTACTCGACCGACGAGGAACGGCGTCATCGTGGACGACAACGGGATCACGATCGTGCCGACCAAGAAGAACATCCATGCGATCCCAAACAGACGACGCCGGCCGACCACATCGCTCAACCGACCCGCAAGCGGCATGACAGACACGAACGCGATCAGGTAAACGTTCACAATCCACGCCGCATCATCGAGACCATCTGGAAGTGTCAAGCCCAGGTCGTTGATGATCGGCCGAAGCATCGTCGTGACGACAGTGAGATCGTCTGCGGCCACAAAGACCGAGAACCCGACCGCCCACAGGATCGCTCTCGGGGACGCCGATCGTTTCTCCGCCGCCACGGAGTCAGCCATCGACGTTAGGCGGTGAAATATCGAAATCTTCTCCGTACTCAGTCAGGAGAATCCGCCAATCACTGCGTGCATCGTTGAAGACCGTCGAGAAAGAAAGCTCGGTCACTTCGCCGGTCACGGGCTGCACCCACATGTCGAGATCGACGTCTTGGCCGCGTACCAGACCTGCCGTGATCGCTTGCATGCGGTCAGCAGTCGCCGTTCCAGTGAGGTGGAAACGAGTCGAGCCGTTTCGCTCCTCTTGCGCCACGAAGGCGACGTTGGTGAGATCTTCGATCAGCGGTTGCCAGCCGTTGACCGGGTCGAAGAAGAGACTCGGGTCGATATCGAAGCCAGGCGGCAGCGTCTCGAACTGACCGGTGACCGGATTGGTGAGCCACACCTCTTCACCGATTGCGATGGCGCCGAGTTCGGTGTTTAGCGAGTCATTCACCGTCACTCGCAGAATCGCATTGGCAGAACCCGGCACCTCGAATTGGCCGAGGATCGTGTTGAGCGAGATCGACTCCACTTGATCGATAAACACCGGCGCCTCGCTGCGCTCGACCTCAAAACGCACGCTGGTCACGGCACCCATCGTGGACGCGATGGCGGGTTGCAAGGTGGCGACGTCGGTATCGAGGAACGGCCCGTCGAATACCTCGGCGTCGCCTCCTCCGCTACACCCAGCCGCGATGAGCGCGCCGAGCACGGCAAAGACCACAAACCTGTACCAGCGCGTCATGGCCTTAAAGGTAATCGGTGGTGTCGCTACGATCCGCTCATGGTGACGTCGTCGATCACAACCGACACGCCAGCCGCCGACATTGGCAGCCAGTCGACGTCGTTGCCAATAGCCGCGACATCGCCCAACATCTTTTGCAGCGTGGAGGCGATCGTGATCTCGCGCAGCGGCTCGGCGAGTTCTCCGTTGCGAATCCGCAACCCTTCGGCTCCGGTGGAGAAGTCACCGCTCACGGGGTTCACGCCAGAGTGAATTCCAGCCACACCCTGGATGAGGACACCGTTGTCGATCCCTGCGATCAGCTCGGGCTGACTCTTCGTTCCGGGCTCCAGAAACAAGGCCCGTGCACCGACTCCGGGAACCGACGAGTAGCTCCGCACTGCGGAGCCCGTCGAAGCGGTGTCCATGCGTCGGGCCGAGTACGCGTTGTGCAAAAACATCGACAGCTCACCGGAATCGATGAGCGTGTTGCGTCGACTAGCGAGTCCTTCGCCATCGGTTTCCGATGCGGTGAACATGTTCGGGTTCGTCGGGTCGTCGACCAACGTGATGAGCGGTGAGGCCACCGTTTCGTCCAAGCGATTCGCGAATAGCGAGTAACCCTTGGCCACCGCGTCGCCGGTCATCGTTTCCCCGAGGATGCTGAGGAACTGTGCGGTGACGAACGGGTCGAACACGATGGTCACGCGTTCGGTCGCGGGCTGTGTTGCCCCGAGCAGCCGAGTGGCACGGTCGGCGGCATCGGCCGCAGCACGGTCGACATCGAGCGAGTTTGGGTTGCGGCCCACGCTGAACCCAAAACCGATCTGGGTATCGCCGTCTTGTTCGGCGAGCGCCGTCGACGTTACGTACGACGCCGACTCTCGGTTGGTGACTTGGACCCCTGCGCTGGATACGAGCGCGCTCTCATTGACCATGTCGACATAGTCCGCGGATTCGATACCGATAATGCGAGCATCAGCTGCCCGAGTCTTGGCTTCGAGGTCGATCGTCATTGCAATCTTGTCTTGTGTGGAGACGTCAGCGGCGGTCGGGTCGAAAAGATCGAGGGGCGCGACATCGACGCCATCTGGCGCAGCTAACCCGAGAAATGGATCGGGCGTCCCGAACGCCGCGTTGTCTCGTGCATCGGCGATGGTCTCCGCCAGAACGTCTTCGTCGAGCGAACCGGCGTAGGCAAAGCCCTGACGCTGGTCTCGGATCACCCGAACGCCAACGCCTTGGGATTCACTCGCCGTGAACTGTTCTATCTCGCCCTCGTATACCCGGATCTCGGTCTCGCGGTCGTGAACCGCGATTACTTCAACCTCTTCGCCGTCTTGGGCCCACGAAAGGACTTGTTGTGCAACCGATAGGAGATCTGCCATTAGCCGGCGGTGCCGCCAACGGTCAGGCTGGTTACTCGCAGCGTCGGGGTGCCGTCACCGACGGGAACTCCCTGGCCGTCCTTGCCGCACGTGCCCGGGTGGCCCATAGCGAAGTCGTTGCCGAGAGCATCGATGCGGTTGAGCACCTCCGGCCCGTTGCCGATGAGGTTGCCCTCGCGAATCGGCTCGGTGATCTTGCCATCCTCAATGAGGTAGGCCTCGGTCATACCGAAGACGAAGTCACCGGTCGCCGTGTTTACCTGCCCACCGCCGAGCTGCGCGACGTATACGCCGGACTCGGTGCTGGCGATGATGTCTGCCGGGTCATCTTCTCCCGCGGTGATGTAGGTGTTGGTCATGCGCACCATCGGAAGGTGCTTGTAGCTCTGCCGACGACCGTTGCCCGATGACGGACGGCCCTCTTTGCGGGCACGGATCTGGTCGTACATGTAGTCGGTGAGGATTCCCTCTTTGATCAAGACGTTGTGTTGCGCGACCCGACCCTCGTCATCGATGGCAAAGTTGCCCCATTCGGCGCCCATCGTGCCGTCGTCGATGAGGGTGACGAGCGGACTCGCAACTTGTTCACCCATGCGGCCGGCAAACACCGACGCCTTCTTCGCGACGAGGTCGGCTTCGAGGCCATGGCCGCATGCCTCATGGAAGAGGACCCCTCCTCCGCCTGGACCAACGACGACGGTCTGTGCGCCGCTTGGGGCAGGGCGGGCGGCGAGCTTCGTGATTGCGCGGTTAGCGGCGGTGCGAGCCATTTCTGTGACGTCGTGTTGATCGAACATCTCGAAGCCGATGGTTCGACCGTGGCTCTCGCGCCCGGTCTGCATACCGGTATCGCCTTGGGCTACACAGCTGACCGAGAACATGGTTCGGACTTGGTCATCGCCGGCCAGAACTCCATCGCTGTTCGCGACCATGATCTTGCGGCGGCTATCGCCGTAGCGAGCGCTCACCTGTGTGATTGCCCCTCCGGTTGCTCGGGCTTCCTCGTCTGCGCGCTGCAACAGCTCGACCTTGGTCGCCTTGGCCACCGTTTCGGGGAGCGTCTCAACGGAGACGGTCCGGGACGCAACGACCCGTTCGAGGTCGACCTTGCGGACACCTCCACCGCCTCCGCGGGCTGCAGCGGCGGCCGCCTCGGCCGCGGTGCGAAGACCCTGCTCGCTGAGGTCAGCAGTATGTGCGAATCCAGTCGTGTCACCGGCGAGAACTCGAATGCCAGCGCCTCGACTGCGACCACTCGTCAACTCCTCGATCTTTCCATCGTCGAGTACCGCGGAGGAGTTTCGCTTGTCCTCCACAAAGACCTCGGCAAAGTCGGCACCACCTTGCAGCGCGATGTCGATAGTGGACGCAACGAGCGATTCATCAAGCATGAAATTGCAGCCTTTCTGGGTCGGGCGAAGCCCGGCGAGACTTGTGTAAAACCATATCGGTAACACCTGGTGGATCTTTGATCGTTCCTGTGGTGTTGCTTTCGATTCTTCACGCCGCTGCGCGGTCCAATTCCGACGACTATGGTGGGCATCGTGGCGCTAGAACTCGGTATTCGTGGCACAGCGAAGATGACCGTGACCCCAGAGATCACGGCCTATAGGCATGGAACAGGCGACGCTGAGGTCCTGAGCACGCCATCGCTGCTGCAGGTCATGCAACAAGCGACCATGGACGCTCTCGAAGGCAATCTGCCCGAAGGCGTGATCACCGCCGGGCTCCGCATCAACCTCGATCACCTGGTCGGCATGGAGATAGGCACCACCGTGTACGCCGAGGCAACCCTCACTCGCATGGAGGGCCGCAGACTCATCTTTGAATCCGAGGCAACAAGCGGCGACGACCTGGTCGGAGTCGGTCGCATCATCCGTGTGATGATCGACGAAGAGACATTCCCGACTGACCAGACGCAACGAGATGGACCAGATTCCGGGCAAACACCGTTCCTTCGGCACTAGAGAGTCAATGCGCCAACACCTGAGGTATCGTGACCGGTGATGCTGCTTTCTGCCGTCAACGGTCCAGAGGATCTCGCGGGGCTGACCTACGAAGAACTTGACGCGCTCGCAGCCGAAATTCGGGAGCTGATCGTCGAGTCCGTATCTAAGAGCGGCGGGCATCTTGGCTCGAACCTCGGAGCCGTGGAACTCACGATTGCGCTGCACCGAGTCTTCGAATCTCCAAAGGATGTCGTGCTGTGGGATACCGGGCACCAGACCTACGTCCACAAGATGCTCACCGGCCGGGCCCATGCATTTGAGGCACTACGCAAAGCCGACGGCATTAGCGGATATCCCTCGCGCGAGGAAAGCAAGCACGATTGGATAGAGAACTCCCACGCCTCAACCGTTCTCAGCTACGCGCACGGGCTCGCAACAGCGGAAGCTTCATCGGTCGGCTCGGGCCGCCGGATCGTGGCGGTCATCGGCGATGGCGCGCTCACGGGCGGCATGGCCTATGAGGGAATCAACAATCTCGGACACGCGCAGAGCGACGTGACCATCATCTTGAACGACAACGGCCGCTCCTATGCCCCGACTGTCTCGCTGCTCACCGAATCGCTCGTCAAGATCCGGTCGAACCCGGTGTACATGCGCCGCCAGGCGACCATGGAGAAGATCGCAGAGAATATCCCGTGGGTCGGCGCGCTCATCGACCGCGGCATCCAGTCGACCAAGGCTGCTATTCGACATATGTGGGAGCCACCGGCGTTCTTCGAGAACCTCGGCGTTCACTATCTTGGCCCGTTCGATGGACACGACATCGAACAACTCGAAGAGGCAATGGAAAACGCCCGCAAGTTCACCGGGCCCGTCGTCGTGCACGTGATGACCCAGAAGGGTCGCGGCTACGCCCCAGCCGAAAACGACGAGATCAAGAACATGCACGACACCGGCAGCGTGAAGCCAGGTTCCTACACCCAAGCCTTCACCGAGTCGCTCATCAAGCTCGCCGAGGAACACCACGAGCTGGTCGCGATTACCGCCGCTATGCCCGACTCGACCGGCCTGCTGCCCTTCAGGGAGAGGTTCCCTGACCGTACCTACGACGTGGGCATCGCCGAACAGCATGCCGTTACCGCCGCTGCAGGCATGGCCATGGGAGGTCTGCGACCTGTCGTCGCTGTCTATTCGACCTTTATGACCCGAGCCTTCGACCAGGTCAACCTCGACGTCGGACTCCATCGTCAGCCAGTGATCTTCTGTTTGGACCGCGCCGGCGTCACCGGCCCGGACGGTGCATCGCATCACGGACTACTCGACATGGTGTTGTTCACCAAGGTCCCAGGCATGACGGTATTCGCTCCATCGAGCTACCAAGAATTGCAGGTGCAGCTCGGAGACGCGGTGGCTCTCTGTTCCGACGGGCCAGCCATGATCCGCTGGTCTCGCCAGCCCGCCCGTTCCGTCACCGAGACCGAAGTCGGGGTCGGTTTGCGCGCCCGCAAGGCTCGCGAAGGCACCGATGTGTGCATCTTGGGAGTCGGCCATCTTCTCGCTGAGGCGCTCGCGGCCGCTGACCAACTCGCAGAAGCTGGCATCAGCGCCACGGTCTGGGATCCGCGAGTGGTATCACCGCCGGATCCCGAGATGATCGCCGACGCTGCACGCCATCGAGTGGTTATCACCGTCGAAGACGGCCTCCGCAACGGCGGCGCCGGTGAGCTCTTCCGAGACAAGCTCGAGAAGCATCTTTGTGAGCAAGGAGCGCACGCTTCGGCCTGCGACATACGCGTTCTCGGCATGCCCCGCGCATACGTATCGCACGACAAACCCGACGTCATCTTGCACCGGTACGGACTGAACGCTGATGGCATTATCGCTGAGGCAAAGAGAGCGCTGTCCTAAGCTGGCCGTGTGACTACCGCAAGGAACAACATCGTGTTGACCGGCTTCATGGGAACCGGGAAATCGACGGTCGGGAAACGCTTAGCTGAAAGAACTGGTCGGGAGTTCGTCGACCTCGACCACCGGATCGAATCAAAGAGCGGCCCACTTTCGGTAATCTTCGCCGAGTCGGGCGAAGATGCCTTTCGTGAAATGGAGCGTGAAGCTGTGTTAGAAGTCGCAGCGCTTCGAGATCAAGTGATCGCTACCGGTGGTGGGACGATGCTCGACGAGGCCAACATTGCCGCGCTCGCGAGCGCACAGATCGTCACCCTTACCGCATCGCCAGACGCCATCGCTGAACGGGTGACCGCTGACGGTCTCGAGCAGCGGCCGCTACTCAACGACGCCGACGATCCCCTCGCCGAGATCGAACGCCTCCTCGCAGAACGCGACGACGTATACAGGCGCTTCACCACCGTCGACACAACGGATAAGAGCGTGGACGAGGTCGTGGAGGCTATTGGTGAGGCTGGCATCGACATCAGCGCCCCAGAGGTCCAGGTCAACGCGAAATCCGGGGTGAGCTCGTCAGAGAAGACCCTCTACGCAATCATCGTGCTGCTGATATTCGTTGCGCTGGTTCTGGTGGTCGTCGTATTGAGCTTCTAATCAGAGATTAGAAGTTGTACATCCGTCGCTTGCGGCGCTCGAACTGCCATCCCTCAGAAGCGTTGTCTCCGGCATCCTCGTGATCTTCATCGGGGAACTGCTGTTCAAACTGCGCGAGACGATGCTCAAGGCTGCGAAGCCGATCTCCAAACACTTCGCTCTCGAGCGCCCTGCGCCGGCGATGCTCGTCAGACACGGCCTCTACCTGAGCGAGCTTCTCGTCGAGACGATCGACGGACCCGTGCACGATGAGCAGTTCTTCTCCGACGTCGCTGGAACCAGAAGCCCCTTCGAACGCTACCTGCGCCTCGTGCACGTCACTGATGGCTTGATGCGCAGAGTTCGCGTCGTTGACCGCCTGGGCTGCAAGCTGCGACACCTGCTTTTGAGACTCGCTCACCCGCAGGTCAACCTGCTGGATAAGCGACTCAAGGATTTGTAGCCTGCGCTCCGCAACCTCGACATTTCGATCGACTTCCGCTTGAAAGGCGTCGTGATTGTTCGCCGCTGTCGACGCACGGAACATCGCCTTCTCGGCTGTTTCCCGTGACTCTTCGACAATCGCTCGAAGCTGGGCGGCTTCGTGCAGCAACTCCTCGCGCAATCGGCCGTTGTCGACGATGGTCGCCATCTGTCGACTACTTAGTTCGCCCTGCAGGGACCGCAGGTCGGCGACATGAGCCACCACATGCTCCTGGCGCTCGTGCAGTTGCGCGACCTGCCCGGAAAGTTCGTTTCGAATGGCCTGAATTGTCTTGCGGAGATCGGTCGTCTCCTGAGCGATCTCGCTGCGAAGAAGCTGTTGGTCGTGTGCTGTAGCACCCTGCTGCTCACCGAGCGAGCTATGGGAAGAAATAAGAACACCTACATGCTCACTAACCACATCCTGGGAGGTTCGAAGATCGATCACTTGCTCGCTAACCACATCCTGCGAAGTGCGAAGATCGATCACCTGCTCGCCAAGCGCACCCTGTGCGGAAACTAGCTCGCCGACCTGATCGAGTACTTGACCATGCTCGGCATGCAACTTCACAACTTCGGCTCGAATTCCGCGCTCAACTCGGCGCAATTCCTCCTCGTAGTCGTCTGTCGAAAGCAGCTGTGCAGCGCGCTCGAAACGGCCGCCGATGTCGGACTCAAGGTTCGCAAGCGCCGCCAAACAGGACTTCACGTCGGCTGCGAGTCCTTCGATCTGTTGGTCGACCTCGAAACGATGTTGGTCGAGCAAACCGTCGACAGCCGGGCGAGACCGCTCGGCATCGAGTTGCGTCGAGAGTGATTCCACCTGCGAAGAAAGCTTGGCGATCTGATCGTTAAGTTCGCCGCGAGTCTGAGTTGTTCCAGCAACCCGCTGAGCGCCCGGTGCACCCTCGGGGCCACGCGCCAAGGTCCGGTCCGCACGAAAGCTGGGCCACTGCCCTCTTACCTCACCCATGGTGACAAGCTTACAACAGAACCCCCTTTTGAGTGAACAGATCAAAAGACCCGGTTGTAAACCTCACTGGTGGCGCGAAACTTCACCCGTCGTTCCGATCTAAAGAGTGGGACAGAACTCGCCATGATGATGCGTGGTTGGAACGCCAAACTGCTAAACCGAAGAGGTGCGTAGTTTTTTTGTAAATCCCTTCGTTCGTATGGCCGCCCTCCTTACGGCCTTGACACTGGTCGCAGCTGCTTGCAGCAGCGATGGCGGCGATGTTGGGGCCTCTGGCGATGTCCAGCCCGATTCGACAGTGGCGGCGGATGACGCGGTGACCGTTCCCACCATTGACGTTGAAGGCCCAGTGGACCCAGAAACGGTCCGGCAACTCGCATCGTCACTCCTGCAGAGCCAAGTCGAGGGCGATCGACTGCAGTGCATGGTCGACGATGCCGACGGTGACACACAATTAACCGCGCTGTACAACGGCTTTGGCACCAACAACATCACCCCGGAGGGTTTCACCGCCTTGACCGGTTCCGTGTTCAACTGCTTCGAGACCCAAACGTTGGCAACATCAATCCTTCCGCTCACGGGAATTACTGACGGCGCTCAGATTTCGGAATTCACCAGCTGTATCGCTGGCCAGATCGACGCCGAACCTAACGGCGACCTGGCCTACACCGGGCTCGCCGCCATTTTGGTGGGCTTGGGTGTGCCTGAGGGCGCCCAACCAATAACTTTGGAAGCGGCCACAACCTGTGTTCCCGCGCAAGCGATCATTGACCAAATGGCCGCAGGCCGCGAGCAGTCTTCGGGCTTCACCGAAGAAGTCGACCGAGAATGCGTCAACGAGGGCATCGACGAATCGATGATCCAAGCGTTCTGGCAAGGACTAATCGACGGTTCCGGAACCACCGGGACGGTCGATGTGGCACTCGATCCGTGCACCTCCTCTTTCAGTTCGGATCTCCCGACCGAAATCCCAGCATCGTTCGTGCCATGGGATGGCGACGGCGTACTCGCTGGCATCGATCCCTTCAGCCGAGCAGATGCCTACAACGGAGCGCCACCAAACCAACTCGTGGATGGAGTCGACTACCAAGCGGTGTTCACCACCGTCGACGGTGAGATCATCATCGACTTGTACGAAGACACGGCCCCCATCACGGTCAACTCCTTCGTTAGCTTGGCCCGCGACGGCTACTACGACCTCACCCGCTTCCATCGCGTGCTGGCCGGATTCATGGCCCAAGGCGGCGATCCCACCAACACCGGTTCGGGTGGCCCTGGATTTTCCTTCGATGATGAAGAGTCTGCATTGACCCCCGTCGATCGACGAGGGCTACTCGCCATGGCCAACAGCGGCGCCAATACTAACGGCAGCCAGTTCTTCATCACCTTCGAAGCCGCAACTCACCTCAATGGCCTCCATGCGGTGTTTGGCGAAGTCATCGAAGGCGATGATGTTCTGGACCTGATCGAACTTCGAGATCCGAACAATCCATCGTCACGCGGTGAGGAACTGCTCTCGGTAGTCATCACCGAGAACTAGCCACCAAACCTAGGAGTGAGTGTCTTCGTCTTCGGGCGAAGGAAGGCCACGAAGCTCGGGTCGTTGACTGCTTAGATCGAGGTGAGCAACCCAGCGCTTGGTGCTTCGCTCTGGGGTATCCTCACCAACATCCTGACGGTCCGAACGAGTCGAGATCGATTCCATTCGACCTCGCAGCTCGGCGAGCTGCAAACGCAAATTATCGATCTGTGTGTTCGATCCGCCGGAGCCCTCTGAGTACTTGTCGATCTTGGCGCGCAAGACACTGGTCTCCTCACGCAACGAGGTCGCTTCCTCTCGGAGGTCAAGATGCAGTGCCTCGGTAGAAGCGTCCACCTCCGCTCGGAGCTGTTGGCTGACCTCATTGGTCGCCGCCTCAACTCGCGAGTCCACGTCGGAGGAGATCTGCTGCCAGCCGGACTGGAGGTCCTTCGAAGCCGTTTCAAGGTCGACTTTCAGACGTGTGACTTCAGCGGAGATGTCGGTCAGGTCAAGGTCAAGGAGTTCCTTGCGCTTGTCCGAATCTGCCTGTAGTGCGGACACATCGTTGGCCGAACGCTCGGCCAAGTCCTTGGCCTTTTCGGCCATGACCCGAATTTCTTCGGCCTCTTCCTTCGACTCCGTTACCGCTTCCTGATTCTCTTCGGCGACCTCACGCACCTCAACGATGTTCTGCGTGTTCTCCTCAGCGGCAGCTCGCGCCTCTTCAGCGATCGCAAAGACGCCCTCGGTGGCTTCGATCGACAGTCGTGCCGCAACGTGTGCGTCCTCGGCAGTGTCGCGAACCTCGGCGACCGACAACGTGTTCTGTAGAGCGGTCGCTCGAGCCTCTTCGGCGATCGCGCGCGCCTTGGCCCCGTCGGCGTGCTCAGCGACAGCGTTCGCCGCGAGGTGGGCATCTGTCGCGATGTGACGTGTCTGATCAGCGACCTCAAACAGCTCGGCAGCAACACCTTCGATACGGTCCGAGGACTCGAGTCGAAGTTGACCGAGCACGTGTTCGAGTTCGGCGTTTGCGGCAAGCAGGTCTCGGATCTCGTCGAGGAGCGACTGACGTCCGGCCTTGGCACGGGCCGCAGCATCTTGAATGTCGAGGTGCATCTCCGTGACGTACGCGTCGATGTAGTCGCGGAGGGTGGACACCTCGGTGCGAGAGTCGACGAGCGCCTGTTCGAGCAGTATCACGCGTGCATCAAGCCAGCGGACCTCACTCTCCATCTTGCGGCTGCTCGACCCGCTTGCTGAATCCGACGTGCGGAGTTCTTCAACCTGTCGTGTCAGCGTTTCGACGATCTCCCAGAGATCACCTCGCGCCGCCTCCTCTACACCGGACAACAGTTGGTGAAACTGGCGGGCTTCTCGAACTTGGCTGACGCCTAGCTGATCATCGGTTACGGGCGTGTCGTTGTCGTGGGGACTGCTCATAGCACTAAGCAGTACCAGACTGAAAAGTTAGCATGAGTAAGTTGGGGCAACCGCCCTATCAGGAAGGGCCAAACGACTCGGAAACGGTTTCACAACATCATCCTAATGACCCCTTCCAACCTGGCAAACTACGGTCATGGCACGCGCAGAGCTCTCCACGTCTTCTACCTTGACGGAGCGTTCCATCGAGCTTCTCCAAACGATGATTCGCAACCGGTGCGTAAACGATGGCACGCCCGAATCTGGGCAGGAGTCCCGTAACGCTGATGCCTTGGTCGACACCTTGGAGGGCCCCGGGCTCTCGTTGGAGACGCACGAACCGTTACCAGGCAGAGGATCCGTGATCGCACGAATCGAAGGCTCGGATCCAACAGCTCCGAGCCTCGCGTTGATGGGCCACACCGACGTGGTTCCGGTTGCCCAAGATGAATGGCGACACGACCCGTTCGGCGGGGAGATCATCGACGACGAGATCTGGGGCCGGGGCGCGGTAGACATGTTGAATCTCACATCGTCGATGGCGGTAGCGGTCCGCCATCTCGCCGACAGCGGCTTCCGGCCTCGCGGGGACCTCATCTTCTTTGGCGTCGCGGACGAAGAGGCGGACTCCGGCGCGGGTGCGGTCTGGTTCGCCGAGCACCAGCGAGACGCTATCTACGCCGACTATGTCATTACCGAATCCGGAGGCTTGCACCTCGGATCGAGTGACGATCCCCAGTTGATCGTCCACGTCGGTGAAAAGGGCGTCGACTGGCGACGGATCACCGTACGGGGGACACCCGGTCATGGTTCTCGAACGTTCGGATCTGACAACGCCCTCATCAAGGCAGCGGCCGTGGTGCAACACCTAGCCGAATACACGCCGGCGGCCCAGTTCCATGAATTGTGGGAGCAGCAAGTCCGGGGGTTTGGGTTGGATGACCAGTCAACTGCGGCCCTACTCGACCCCGGTTCGATTGACGAGTTCCTTCGGACGTTCCCCTTCCCTGGCATCGCCGGCCACTTCCATGCCTGCACCCACACGACGTTCTCCCCCAACGTGATCGAGCCATCGCCAGATCAAAAGGCGAACGTCATTCCGTCGGTGGTGAGCGTTGAGGTCGACATCCGGACTTTGCCGGGCGAGACGCCCGAGGCCGTGGATGAGCATCTTCGCCAGGCCCTCGGCCCACTGTTTGAACATGTGGAGATCGAGACAACGTCGCAGCACCCATCCACGATGTCGCGTACCGACACCCCACTATGGGAGAGCATCGAGCGCGCGGTGAAGCGCCCCTTCCCCGATGCCCGAATCGCGCCTCACCTCATGGTCGGCTTCACCGACTCCCAGGTGTATCGCCAGATGGGCGCAGTCGCCTATGGCGCTGGATTGTTCAGCCCTAACCTTGATCCTCTCAGCTACTCCGAGCGTTTCCATGGAAATGATGAGCGCATTGACCTCGAGTCGATGGCGCTATCGACACAATTCTTCATCGATGTCGCAAGGGACCTTCTGAGCTGAGAAGAGTCCGTCACAGGCTCGGCGAAGCGGTCAGCTCCAATATCGCAGTGTTGACCTGCAACGCGAGCAGCCACTAGCGACTCCGGCGAGAAGCGATGAAGGCTCCACCAATCGTGAGCACTGAACCTGCAATGGCCAGGGCCGTAACTTGATCGTCGCGTAGCGCGACGCCGAGGACCAATGAGACAACTGGGATGAGATAGGTGATGAAGGAGGCCCGCACGGCTCCAACCCGGCCGACCAGGTTGGACATGATCCAATAGGCGAGACCGGTGCCGACGACTCCGAGGACGAGTGCTGCGAGCGTGGGAACGGTCTCAAACTCTGCATTCGGCAGCGACAGCAATCCAAAGGGCAATACCCAAATCGTGGCGAATCCCAGTACCTCGCTCATGAGTGTGACTGCGCCATACTCAGACTGCAGCGGCGGCGCAATGTTCACGGCGAATCCGTAACACACGGTCGCGGCGAGGACGAGTACCACGCCGAGCACTTCGGTCGATCCGCCGGCAGCCGATCCGAGGCTGATCAGTACCACGCCGATAAAGCCAATGGCGATCCCAAGGCGCTGCAATCCCCCTGGGACCACACGCACCAGCACCGCGGAAACCACGCCTGCGAAAACCGGTGTCGCACCGTTGAGCAAACCCGTCACCGCAGAGTTGATGTGTTCCTGGGCGAGCGGGAAGAGCGTGAAGGGCACTGCAACCCAAATGAGGGACAGCAAGATAACGCGTTTACGATCCTCCTTTGAAACACGCTTCGCCGGGGGACGGGCGAGACGCATCGCCCACAACACGGCGGCACCAAAGCCAACGCGCGCGAGCGTGATCACACCCGGTGTCAGGCTCTCAAGAGCCTCGGCGATCAGCAAGAACGACGCGCCCCAAATGAGCGACACGCCAAGAAACAACGCCCAATCCCTAGCGACGAATTGCCCCTCGTTTTGGACCTCAGCGGAGGCGAGAATCCCGGGACGAGCCATGCCGAGAGGCTACTTCGTAAAGTTTTGCGATTTCGTTACGGAAAGTCGTAAAGAATTTTCCGACTCGTCCCGAACAACCTGGGTACCCATCACCTTTATGGGCCTTCCGGCATAGCCACTAGGTCAAAGGGCCCAGTCACATCTTGAGCCTCGCCGGGCGTGAACCATCCAGTCAACGAAGGAAACCGCCAACACCTTGTTTGTCTTCTTGCTCCAACTTCGAGACCTACTGATCAACCACCGCGTTCACCTCTTCCTCGTGTACATGGGGCTCGTCTGGACGGTTTGGGGTTGGAAGGCCTGGTTGTCCCGGCGCTACCGGCCATTTACGTCGCCGTGCGACATTACGACCGCTGTACTTATCCCGGTGGTCGACGAACCCGAAGACCTCTTCCGTGATGTGCTCAACCGGATCACGGCACAGGAGCCCGACGAGATTCACGTCGTCATCAACGGTCCCCGTAACGCTGCACTCGAAGCGATCTGTGCAGACTACGACGACGTCGACGTCACCTGGACCGAGGTCCCCGGCAAGCGCAACGCGTTACGAATCGGCGTGGAGGAGACCACGAGCGAGATTTGTGTCCTCGTCGACTCCGACACGATCTGGACCACCGACACGCTCGACGAACTGGTCCGCCCGTTCGCCGACCCTGAGGTTGGCGGCGTCACGACCCGCCAACGAATCCTCTCGCCCGAACGGCACATCCTGAGCAGATGGGCGGACTGGATGGAGTCGCTTCGCAACGAGTACGCCATGCCCGCGATGTCGATGCACGGCACGGTCGGGTGCTTGCCCGGCCGGACGATCGCCTTGCGCCGAAGCGTCTTAGTCGACGCAATGGAGCACTTCCTCACAGGCCGGTTCCTCGGCATATTCCTTGAGGTCAGCGACGACCGGACACTCACCAACGAATGCCTGAAGCAGGGTTACAAGGCGGTGTATCAATCGACCAGCCTGGTGTATACCGATGCCCCGCTCGAGTGGAAGAAGATGGCCAAGCAGCAGCTTCGGTGGGCTCGGGGGTCGCAGTACAACACCATGCGCATGTTCCCCTGGATGTTGCGCAACGCTCGCCCGCTCGCGTTCTTCTACCTCGCGGACATCGTGTTGCCGTTCTTGCTGCTGGGCGCCTACCTCGGCTGGATCGTTCGACAGTTCGTGATCACCGACGTCGATCTATTCGCTCCGTGGGTCGACAACTTCGGGCGCGTCGGCGGCGGCTTGGTGGTTGCGGTGCTCGCGATCATGGCGTCGACGGCGAGCAGCGCCCTCCGTCAGGCACGCCACCTCCGTGAACGTCCGAGCGACCTGTGGCGCATCCCAACGTTCCTCGTGATCTCGACGCTGATGTTGATGCCCATTCGAATGCTCGGCTTCACCCGAATGGCGCACAACTCGGGCTGGGGTACTCGGGCCGGCGGTTTCGCTGGCGAGTCGACCCGCAACCCCTATGCGCTCATCCCCTATGGCTTGGCCTTCTGCATGGTCGCCTCGATGGCCCTGTACCAGCCGTAGCCCAGTTCTCCGCAATTCTCTCAACACCCGACGCCAAAGGATCGCCATGTCTCCCATCCCGACCGACACATACTCAATCGCCGCACCCCAACCGAAGCAATCGCTACTTGGCATAGGTGGTCCACTTTTCAACGCCATGTTGATTATGACCTTGATGGCCATCTCATTCGCTGCCGTCGCCCTTCCCGAACGCTCCGAGGATCTCGCTACCGCAGCGCCCTCGGTTCTGACCCCACCAACGACCGTCCAAACGGCGCTTCCCGAAACAACCACCTCAACTACGACCGAACCGGTCGATCGAATGGCAGCGCTACTCGGCGCGGTATCCACAAGCGATCTCCTGCTCGATACGTTCCCCGCAGAAACAGTCCCGGGACCGAGCGCGGCTACTGAATCGAGCACCACCGCTCCTGCGCCTTCCACTCCCCAACCTCAGCTAACACAAGTGGGCTTCGCTCCGACCCTTCCCGTAGAAGAAGTCGAACGGGTGGTATTCCGCACCGAACGGGTTGTGGTGGAGGTTCCAGCCAGCACGATTCCGCGACGACCTGAGTGCGGGGACTTCGACACGCGGCCCGACGCGCAAGCAGCGTTCGACGCCGACCCCGATTCGCTCGCCCACTTCGACGGCGATGGTGACGGGTTTGCGTGCGAGCAGCTGGTTGACCCGAACCCGGCGCCAGCACTCATTCTCTGCGATGACTTTGACGAATGGGCTGCTGCACAAGCGACGTTCATCTCTGACCCCGAGGCTTTCAGCCACCTTGATGGCGACGGCGACGGGCGCCCCTGTGAGCAACTTCCGGGCGCCCCAGCCGAACTCCCCGCACCCCCACCAGACGCCGCGGTTCTTTCCGTCAACGAAGTCCGCCAGCAGGCGGGAGTGTTTGGCCTCCACACTCGCGAAGCGCCGTGGTGGTTCGGTGAAGTCGACTACGTGTCACGACTGATCGGTAAGGCCCCGAACAACCTGCTCTTCTTCTCGAACTGGTCGGACCCGTTTCCCGCCGAGCAGGTTGGGGCCGCGTGGGATCGCTCGATGACTCCGCAGATCGCATGGGAGCCGGTGATCCCCGGCGCGGATCAACAACCAAGATTGCGTGAGATCGCCGATGGCGAATGGGATGGATACATCGACACCTGGGCGTCAGCAGCCGCTGCACACGGCGAGCCGATCGTGTTGCGCCTCGCTGCCGAGATGAACGGTGACTGGTATCCGTGGTCGGCTGGCGTCAACGGCAATGAGGCCGCCGACTTCGGCGACATGTGGCGTCACGTCCACCAACGGTTCGACGCTGCCGGAGCAGACAACGTGGTCTGGCTCTGGAGCGTCAACCGGTCTGACAACCTTCGATCTGACATCGCCGACTACTGGCCCGGGGACGAGTACGTCGATTGGGTCGGCATCGCTGGATACTGGCGCGGCTTTGGCAGCGCTCCCGAACCCACCTTCACCGCCATCTATGACCAGACCCTCGGCGAGCTTCGTGCTCTAACCTCAAAGCCAATTCTGCTGGCCGAGGTAGGCGCAGGAACCGACGTCGACGCCGACCGGATCACCTGGCTCTCGACGCTCTTCGCTGGGCTCGACGCCAACCCCGACATCATCGGCTTCGTGTATTTCAATGACATCAAGTCCGGCGGGGACTGGCGAATTCAGTTCAGCCAGACGGTGGTCGACACCTTCGCCGACGGCGTCGCGAGCGATCGGTTCCCGAGCGGTGTCCTACCCGCCGGGATGGAACCCGGCAGTCGGCTCAACGTGCCAGCCCACAACGACCCCAACAACCTCGACCTCGCTCCCGACGAGGTGCCCGAGGCAACCGAGCGGCTAGAGGATGTCCCGGCTGGCTAGATCGCCAATCTCCGCGTCGCTCAAACCGAGTACCTCCTGGAGCACCTCGGCGGTGTGCTGACCCAGGGTTGGTGGGGCGCTTCGGTATTCGATCGGGCTAGCCGAGAAATGCAACGGGCTAGCGATACCCGGTGCGGTCTCCGCGGTCGCATGTGGGAGATCGATGCGTCCCCCGCGATGTTGCAACTGCGGTTCGGCGAATGCGGCCTCAATATCGTTGATCACCGCAACCGGGACCCCGACCTGCTCAAGACCAGCGATCGTCTCGGCTCGGGTCTTCGACCGGAGTGCACCCTGAAGTAGCCCAGCGAGTTCGACCCGATATCGATTGCGGTCGGGGTTGGTGGCAAACCTCGGGTCATCGATCAATTCGGCCAGGCCCAGCCACGTGCAAAGCGACGCGAACTGACCGTCGTTTCCGACCGCGATTACGACCCGACCGTCCGAAGCGTCGAACGGTTGGTACGGAGCCAGGCTCGGATGCCACTCACCGGTCCGACCGGGCGAGGTTCCGCTCACCAGATAGCTGAGACCCTGGTTGATGAGGAACGCAACGCCCGAATCGAGCAACGACACATCTACGTGCTGTCCCTCCCCGGTCCGCTCTCGGTGATGAAGCGCAGCCAAGATGCCGATCGTTGCGTAGAACCCGGTCGCCTGGTCGGTAACCGCAACGCCTGCGCGCATCGGACCGCCACCTGGCTCGTCGTCGGAACGACCGGTGATGCTCATGAGTCCGCTCATGGCTTGGGTGAGGTAGTCGTAGCCGGCCTTGTGTGCGAGCGGCCCGTCCTGACCGAACCCGGTGATGGAGGCATAGATGATGTCGTTGCGAACCTTTTTCAGCGAGTCGTAGTCGAGCCCCTTTTTCGCCAACGACCCCACCTTGAAGTTCTCCACCACAACGTCGCTGTGGCCAGCGAGTTTCCGGATGAGCTCGGCGCCGTCGTCGGTTCCGATATTGACCGTTATCGACCGCTTCCCTCTGTTGATGCTCAGGTAGTACGAAGACTCCTTGGTCTCTTCCCCGTTGGTATCGCGAAGCCACGGAGGTCCCCATTGGCGGGTGTCGTCACCGACTCCGGGACGTTCGACCTTGATGACGTCGGCGCCGAGGTCGGCAAGGATTTGGGTGCAGGACGGGCCTGCGAGCACTCGAGAGAGATCCAGCACACGGGTGCCGCTCAACGCTCCGGAGAATGGGAAATCCGTCATGGCCTGAGGCTACTTGCCGATAGGCCAACTATCGGCCGAGCTATCTGGCCACCGCTACCCCACCTAGACTGACGACGATGACCATGCGACATCTCAAAACTTTGCTGACCGTGGTCGGCGCTCTTCTGCTCGCCGGAGCGATCTTCGCGGCGTGCGGCGGCGGCTCTGATCCTGTCGAAAATGCAGTGAGTGATACTGGAACCACCAGCACAACCCCAGCCAATATCTCCGACCTCACTACCTCTGACACGACCAACTCGGGAACCGCCATTTCGTTCGCCAACGACGTGCAACCGGTCCTCGAAGAGAACTGCGTGTCGTGTCACTCGGGAACCGGCCCCGGCACCACACACCTCGTGATGGAATCCGCCGGCGATGTCGCCACGATCGCCGACTTCATGGCCTTTCGGGTAGAGGCGGGCGAGATGCCCCCAGCGCCGCTGAGCGGACTGCAAGAGATCGCCTACCAGTTCGACCTGGAGATGACCCCAGAGGATCGTCAAACCATCATCGACTGGGCAGCCGGTGGAGGCGAGCTCGACGTTGCCGAAGACACCGCCCTCACGGCGAGCTCACAAACCTTCCCGCCGATCGATGCCGATCTCGTCCTCGCAGCCGACGGGCCCTACCCCGGCTCGGACAAACTCGACGACTACCGCTGCCGGATCATCGATCCCGAATTCACCGACACCTCGTGGGTGACCTCGATCGAAACTCGCATCGACGAGTCCAGGGTGCTGCATCACAGCATCATCTCGATACTTCCCGCTGACCTCCGTGCCGATGCCGATGCGCTCGACGGCGCCGACGGCGCACCGGGTTGGAACTGTCAGACCGTCTCCCAAGTCGGAGGCGAATTCCTTTCGTCCGTCGCTGGTTGGGCGCCCGGCACCGGCCCGATCACCCTTCCCGAAGGGACCGGAATCCAGATGGAGGCAGGCGACACGTTCGTTGTGCAGTGGCACTATCACTACGACAGCGAGCCTCTTCCCGATAACTCTGGTCTCGCTATCCAAGTCGCCGACGAAGCGGAGATCGCAGCGGCTGGCGGTGCCCTAAACCCCGCCCGATACAGCAACCTCACCGGCCCCGCCGAGATCCCGTGTGCGAGTTTCGAAAACGGCCCGCTTTGCGACCGCGGTGCGGCGCTCGAGCGGATCGCCGAAGAGTTCGGGTTGGAGTCGACACTTCTACCGGCCTTCATCAACCAGCGGTGTGGCGTAACTCCAGAAGACTTTGCGCACTTCACCGATGGTGTCGCCAGTTCGAGCTGCGATCTTCCTGCCCCGGTCGGCCAAGTGATTCAGATGACGCCACATATGCACGAACTTGGAACGACGTTCCGTCTGACGCTCAACCCCGACACACCCGAGCAACGCATTCTCATCGATATCGACCAATGGGACTTCGACTGGCAGCTGGGCTACTACCCCGTCGAAGAACTCATCTTCGACGACGACGACGTGCTGCGCATCGAGTGCGGTTGGGACCGCTCACTGTGGCCTGCTGGCCTCGAGAGTCGCTACATCGTGTGGGCAGACGGCACCCAAGACGAAATGTGCTTCACCGGCATGGCAGTCAGTTAACGCCGCTTAACGGATCTGTGGTCAGAATCCGTTACTATCGCCCGGTTTTCGACCAGAACTATTAGCTGCTGCAGCTGAGCATGGAGCAGCCGACCCGGGTGCGGGCCCAGTCCGGCCGAAGTTCGGCGAAGCGTTCCCGACCGGGTTGTTCGACGTAGGGGTTGCCCATGACATCGAGCAGCTCATTCACTTCGGAGAAGTCGCCCTTTTCTGCGGCGTCGATGGCGAGCTGCGCGAGGTAGTTGCGCATGACATAGAGCGGGTTCACCGCGTCCATCGCCACTCGACGTTCGTCGTCGGAACGGCCTTCACCTCTGAGGCGAGCGGTGTATCGATCGAGCCACCCATCCCAGCGGCCACGCAACTCGTCAGTGAGTTGCTCATCGGGCTGGTAGAAGGCTTGCAATAGCGGAGCGAAGCGATCATCGGCTGCAACGTCTTCACCGCTTGGCACCGTCGCCAGCGCTCGATAGAAGCGGGTCATGTCGGTTTCGGCGGCCTGGAGTAGCTCCAGCAATTCCGACGAGAGCAACTCGTCGCGGCCGTAGTCCCATTCGACGAGTCCGAGCTTGGAGCGGAACATGTCTTGATGACCATCGGTAAAGATCGTGACGTATTCATCAATCGCCTCTTGTAGGGGCTCTACCTCTTCGATGAGTGGGAACAGCGCGTTTCCAAGCTGTGCGAGATTCCACTGTCCGATACCTGGCTGGTTACCGAAGCGATATCGGCGGCCGTGGGCGTCGGTGGTGTTGGGCGTCCATCCTGGGTCGAAGTCTTCGAGCCAACCGTAGGGGCCATAGTCGATCGTCAGACCGAGGATCGAAAGGTTGTCGGTGTTCATTACGCCATGGACGAACCCGACCCGCTGCCACTGCACGATCATCTCGGCGGCCGTGCGCACGACCTCACGGAAGAACTGCACGTAGGTGTCGGTCGTGGGTTCGCCGTTCTCGGGCCACAGGTCGGCGAAGTATTCGCGGATCGTGAAGTTGGCGAGGGCTCGAAGCTCGTCGATCTCCCCGAGCGAAGCGGGTAGCTCGAAATTTCCGAATCGGATGAAGCTCGGCGCGACCCGGCAAACAATGGCGCCGGGTTCGAGCGCGGGGTTGCCGTCGTAGAGCATGTCGCGCATCACCTGGTCGCCGGTGAGTCCGAGCGACAGAGCTCTCGTGGTGGGTACGCCGAGGTGGAACATGGCCTCGGAGGTCACGAACTCTCGAACCGAAGATCGCAGAACAGCCAATCCGTCCGCAGAGCGTGAATATGGGGTTCGTCCGGCACCTTTGAGCTGAAGCGTTCGGCGAGTCCCATCGGGTATGCGCAACTCACCCAGGTTGATCGCTCGACCATCTCCCAACTGCCCGGCCCAGTTGCCGAATTGGTGGCCGCCGTAACGCATGGCGAAGGCATCCATCCCGGGCAGGACGAGGTTGCCGGTGACCATGTCTCGGAATTCGTCGCTCTTGAGTTGCTCGTCGCTGAGACCGAGCATTTCGGCCGCCTCGGCCGACACCGCAATCAGTTCCGGAGCCGATGTCGAAGTGGGCTCAACCCGACTGAACGCAGCACCCGGCGCTTGATGGGGAAGGTTCGTAAGGTTCGGATCCGCCGGGAGTTCGGCGGTAAAACGGTTGTCGAAGTCAAGGTCCGCTAAAGCACTCATGGCTCCAGTCAACCTCAAGATGGTGGGTTTACTTCCCGTCGGGAGCCAGAGAAAAGCCGACGATCGCACCGCCACCGTCGGCGTTGCGTGCCCACGTGGTACCGCCGTGGAGTTCGGCGACCCGTGCCACGATGGCCAATCCGATGCCGTTTCCAGGACGCGTCCTGGCCGTCGGCGACCGGAAGAAGCGATCAAAGACGTGGGGAAGGTCGGCCTCAGCGATGCCTTCGCCACGGTCGTGCACCTCGATCGATGCGCGGTCGACTATCACGCGGATCGGCTGGCCGGTGGCTGAATATTTCACGGCGTTGCCGACGATGTTCGCAATGGAGCGACGCACCATGTTGGGCCGCAGATCGATAGGCGCATCCGCGATAACTTCCACCGTGATCTCACGCGCATGTCGCTGTTGGGCGCTCGCGGCAACATCGTTGGCCAACATGGCCAGAGATGTCGGCACCGGCTCTTCTTCAAGGTCGGTCGGGTCTGAAGCCAAACTCACCAACTCCGCGACCAGGTCCGAGAGCCGCTGCAGTTCCGAGGCCGACCCGTTGAGCAGTTCCTGACGTTGTGCCGCGGGGAGGTCGGGCGTCGAGTCGAGCAGGTCGATCTTGAGGCGCAAGCTGGTAAGTGGTGTGCGAAGTTCGTGGCTGGCATCAGCGACGAGTCGACGTTGCTGATCTCGACTGGTCTCAAGCGCCGCCAGCATCTGGTTGAACGAGGTCGCCAACTCGCCGATCTCATCGCTGCGATCGACGTTGATCCGACTAGGAAGATCCTGACGCAGCGCCATCGACTTGGCTGCCGCAGAGACCGCCGTGATCGGCGCCGTGAGACGTTGGGCAACGAGCGCCCCAAGGCCGCCCGCTACGGCGACTCCCAGCAGAGACCACAACAAGATTCGGCTTCGCAGCCTGGACAACCCGGCCTCAACGTCCTCTACGTTGCGGGCAACCTGCACGGTGATCCGACCATTTGGACCGGTCTGAGCAGCGGCCATCCGCCATCGCTCGCCGTCGATCTCGATGGTTTGCAGTCGCGGCTCGCCGGCTAACGCAACGTCGGGAAGTCCATCGTCAAAAATTACGGCGCCGCGAGCATCGGTAATTCGCAAGCGGGTGAAAACGCGTTCATCACCTGGCCGCTGTTCGAGCACCCCGCCAAAACCGCGAGCTCGCTGGACGCCGCGGAGATCTTCAAGGACTTCACGTGGTTCCTCGGCAGCACTAACGAGGCCATCATCGAAGGCGGCTCGTTGCGTTTGGGACGCAAGGACCCAAAAGGTGGCCGCGCTCAGGAAGATGGCAAACGCGGCCGAGGCAGCGACGGTAAGAGCAAGGCGGCTTTGCAGCTTCATGACCTACCGATCACGAAACCCGGGCGACGTAGCCGACCCCGCGCTTGGTATGGATGAGCCGCGATCCACCATCGGCCTCGAGCTTCTTGCGAAGAGCAGACACGAACACCTCGAGGCTGTTGGAGCCAAGGTCTTCGTCATAACCCCAAACATGTAGCTGTATGTCGTTTCGGTCGAGGACGCGATCGGCGTGTTCGAGAAGATAGGACAGCAACTCGAACTCGATGCGGGTCACCTCTATCTCACTTTCGCCGCGCGTTACTCGACGTGCCCCGAGGTCGACCACCAAGTCATCGAGGGCAAGCGTGCCGTCGTCACCGCCGCCATCGCCTTCGAGATCAAAGGACCGAAGGAGCGCACGGACCCGAGCGAGGAGTTCGTCGAGGGCGAAGGGCTTGGGGAGGTAATCGTCGGCCCCTGCATCCAAACCGGCTACCCGGTCAGCAACATCGTGGCGTGCCGTCAGCATCAAGATAGGCCCTCCAAATCCCGCGCTCCGTAAACGTCTACACGTCTCCAAGCCATCGATACCAGGAAGGTTGAGATCGAGGATCACCAGCTCGGGATCGAAGTCGCGCTGCGCATCCAAGGCAAGCTCGCCGCGGTCGACCCCGCGCACGTTATAGGACTGCACTTGCAGGACGACCGCGAGGGATTCTCGAACCCCTTGGTCGTCCTCCACCACGAGAATCTTCGCCTGGTTGTCTTGAGTCGAGGCATTGGCCATACCCCGACAGTATCGACTCCGAGTGAGAGCAAGCTGAAGCCGCCGAAGAGAACCCTGAAGCTTCTTACATTGCTTTCAGGAACCGATCAGCACCGTTTCAGCTCGCGATCAGATCCTTTTGTAGAAGGTCCCGTCTACTGGGTATCACCGCAAGCGAGCGGTCAATTGAAACACGACTAAAGAGAGACTGAATAAAAATGACTAAGAAGAACTTCTCACTCATCGGGGCTGGCGCAATCGGCGTCGCAGCCCTAACCCTCGGGACAGCAGGCATCGCCGGAGCGCAGGAGGCAGATGCTCCGTCCACGACCGACCCAGCGGTCGAAGAGTCCGAGGACTCCCGGCAAGGACGACGCGGTAATCGCCAAGAGGGTCGCCAGGCCCGAGTCCAAAATGTGATCGACGGACTGATCGCTGACGGGACCATCACCCAAGACCAGGTGGACAACGCCGAGTCGGCCCGTGAACTCGTGAAGGCCCAGCGCGAAGAAGCTCGTGCGGAGAAGCTCGAAGAGCTTGCTGGAACGATCGGTATCAGTGTGGAAGAGCTCCAGGCCGCCAAGGCCGACGGTTCCTCACTGGCCGACATCGCAGGCGACAGCCTCGGCGGAGTCGTCGACCTCTTCGTCGAGCGCTCGACCGAACGGGTCAACGCCGCAGTAGAGAACGGCCGCCTCACCCAAGAACAAGCTGACGAGCGCCTCGCCGGCCTGGAAGACCGCATCACCACCCGCCTCGAAGATGGCGGTGGCTTCGGTAAGAAGGGCGACCGGGCGAACAAGGGCGATCGTGCCAACAAGGGCGATCGCGCTAAGCGCAACGCGGACGAGGCCAACTTCACGGCCTAGCCAACAAGCCCCCGGCTACAGGTTTCTCCCAAACACAACCAGTAGTCAGTCAAAGCGCAGCGTGACCTTGCCTGGTTGCGCTGCGCTTTCGCGTTTTGGCGAAAAACTGCCCTTCAATCCGCAGAGCACACCGAGCGAAGGCGAATGTGCGATTGCGGCGAATGATCCACGTGAACCCGTGCCGCCAAAATGGCGACGGAGTCGCTGGCGGCTAAGGCTTCACGTATAGAACGGGTTTTCGCCAGCGGAGTGATCGGTGGCGTCGATGACTTCGGTGACCTCGGGAATGGCATCCACGATCGCGGTTTTGATGCCCTCGGTCAGCGTCATAGCGCTCATCGAGCAGCCCTGGCAGCCGCCACCCATAAGCACGTGCACCTCGGTGTCGTTCTCTACCTTGACCAGACTCGCAAACCCACCGTGTGCGGCGAGGGCCGGGTTAATGCTGAGGTCGAGCAACTGCTGCACCTTCTCCGACAAGGTTCCGGTCAGTTCGACATCCTCGGGTGCGAGGACGGGCGGCCGGTTCGGGTTTCGGATGACCAAACCACCCTGCATCGGGTTCGACGGGATGTCGAGGGTCGAGCCTCGCATGTCGTCGACACTGTCGTCGGGGATGATGACCGAGAGCTCGCCCACTTGGTACACCAGTGCACCTTCGGAGACTTCCGAGACGGTCTCCAGGGAAAGGTCGTAGTCAAATTCGACGCCACGGGTTCCGACGATCATCACACGTAGACCGGTGTTTTCGGCATCGTCTTCGCCGTTGCGAATCTCCATCACCTTCTCGAGCGCGGCATCGCTTATGGACAGCACGAGCCCGTCGCCTTCGGCGCTCGGCGCCGGGCCTACAGCCTCTTCACCATCGATCTCGACATCGTCACGGACGGAATCACTCATGTCGCCAAGGGTACGCCCAGGCCCGCGCTTTGCGGTAGCTGAAGGTCTGACTAACCCTCGAGTTCCTCGCTGAGTTCGAGCCAGCCTTCTTCGAGCGCGTCAATGGCTGTTGCTAGCTCACCCAGCTCTGTGCCGATACGAGCCAGGGCATCGTGATCGTCGCCCGCTTGGGAAAGTTCGTCGGTGAGCTCGACCCGACGGCGTTCGAGGACGGTGGTCTCCTTCTCGTTCTGTTTGAGCAGGTGCCGCAGCGTGCTCTTAGAACGCCCTGATGACGATCGAGTCGGTACGGGTTTGGCCGAATTGTTGGTGCCCGAGCTCGCCGTGGATGCCCGGTCGGCTTTCTGTTCCCGCCGAAAGGTCTCGTATGCCTCGTACCCACCGGGGCGGCGACCCACCGTGCCGGAACCGTCGAATACCACAACGTCGTCGACGGTTCGTTCGAGAAATGCTCGATCGTGACTGACGACGATCACCGCGCCTGGGAAGTCTTCGAGGAAGTCCTCCAACACGCGCAACGTATCGAGATCGAGGTCGTTCGTTGGCTCATCGAGTAACAACACGTTTGGCCGTTGCGCCAGGGTGATCAACAGTTGCAGGCGGCGTCGTTCGCCACCGCTCAGCAGTTCGATCGGGGCGTACTGCACGTCGCTGTCGAACCAGAAGCTCTCCATGAGCGCAATGTCGTGCCAATCGGGCTTCGGAGCATCGCCGGCGACGGCTTCCCACACCCTGGCTGCGGGGTCGAGATCGACGCCACGCTGATCGAACAGGGATAGTTTCACCGTGGAGCCGATCGCAACGTCGCCTGTCGTCGGTCGACGCTTCCCTGCCATCACGTCGAGCAGCGTGGACTTACCCGTGCCATTGGCGCCCACAACGCCTAGCCGTTCTCGCCGATCGATTGCGAGGTTCACGCCTTCGAACAGCGGAGACGATCCGGGGTGCGAGAACCCAACGTCGCGCAGTTCCACAACGTCGTTGCCGAGGCGCGGCGTGCCGAAGTGCAGGTCCAGCGATCCCGAACGGGCCGCTTCCTGGGGCTTGTGCTCGACGAGTTCAGTCGCGCTGCGAATACGTGCCTTCGCCTTACTCGTCCGGGCTGGAGCGCCTCGCCGGAGCCAGGCGAGTTCTGTCCGCGCGAGGTTCTTTCGGACGGCCTCAGCTCGCTCTGCCTGTTCTTGACGAAGCGCTCGACCTTCTAGGTATGCGTCGTACCCACCCTCGTGAAGGAAGAGGTCTCCACGATCAATTTCCAACACTCGAGTCGTAACCCGATCCAAAACGTGGCGGTCGTGCGTGACCAGAACGATGCCGGCTTTCGAGCGCGACAACCGGTCCTCTAGCCATTCGATCGCTCCAACGTCGAGGTGGTTTGTCGGCTCGTCAAGGATCAGCAGGTCGTGGTCTTGAACCAGTGCTCGTGCGAGAGCAACCCGTTTTGCTTCCCCGCCCGATAGCTCCGCAACGGGGGCGTCGAGTCGCGACCCCATGCCGAGCCGGTCGAGAACGGCCTCTACCTCCCATGGGGAATCGGCAATGCCGACGACCGCGTCCCGCACGGATCCGGTACCGAGGTCAGGGTTCTGTTCCAGGGTGACTGTCCGCAGATCGCGAGCCTGACGAATCGAGCCGGATTCTGGCTCGCGAATACCCGCCAAGACGTCAATCAATGTGGACTTTCCCGTGCCGTTGAGTCCCACCACGCCAATGCGGTCCCCGCTGGAAATCGTGACTGAAACAGCATTGAGTAGCGGGCGACCGGGGCGGGTCATCGTTACGTCCGTGGCGTCGACAAGAATCACCGATTCAAACTACTCCCTGAGGCGATTCACACCTTTCGCTCGGCTCGGTTACTCTTAATGGTGTGAGTGATGTATGGCAAGGGCCAGGTTGGTGGCTCGCCTCAGATGGCAAGTGGTATCCCGCGGATGCTGAACCAGGCGCCCTCTATGACGGCGATCTTCCCAGCGGCAGCAGTGATCCATCAATAGGAGCCCCACCAGGGGCAACTGATTCGACCGTGCTTGACGCGCCCGCGGCCGCACCTGAGCCGGCCACAGCAGGCTTCGGCGCGGCGAGTATGACCGCGTCCCCAGCAACTATGGATCCCGAGATTCCGACTCCATCAGTGACGGTCGAACCCATCTCCCCACCGAGCTTGTCCTTTGGTTCCAAACCGGCTCCTGCGGAAACGACCGAAGAGCCAGCACCAGGTGGCTGGCAGGCGATCGCACCAGAAACTGCCCCTGTTAGCGCCGAACCATCGATCACCGATGGCGGCGAAGGCGATTATGAAGACGGCTGGACGAGCGCGTACGAGGAGCGCCAGGTCGTATCGGACATCCTCGGTGCTGCTGGCGAGACCCCCGAAGCAGCTCCTGGACCCGAGGGCCTGGGCGGCGTCGCAACTGGTTTGGGCGTTGGCGCTGCGGTATCAGGCCTCTCACCTTCACCGACGGCATCTGAGGTCACCATGCCAACGGTCGACCCAATCCCACAGGTCGATCCAATCCCGACGGCACCAGAAGTCACCATGCCAACGGTCGATCCAATCCCGACGGCACCAGAAGTCACCATGCCAACGGTCGATGCAATCCCGACGGCACCAGAAGTCACCATGCCAACGGTCGACCCAATCCCACAGGTCGGCCCAATCCCAACGGCACCAGAGACGACAATCCCGCCGGTCGACCCAATCCCACAGACCGGAGCCGTCGACACCGACGCGACCATCCGAGGCGCTGCGTGGCGTACGCCGAACGAAACGCCCCTTCGCCAGGAACCCATCCGTCCAACCAATGCGCCCAGCGTCGTCGACCTTGCCGTTCCACAAGACAGAGTGACGCCCGAAGAAGAAACGAGCAAGCGACGGCTTGGCCCGTTGCTTGCTGGCGTGTTGGGGCTTGCGCTCCTGATTGGCGCCGCCATTTTGATTTCGTCGCTGCTCTCGGGTGGAGACGATGACACCGCCGCGGAAGCTGCCACACCAGAGACGACAACGACCGCTGCAGAGCCGGTAGAAGAAGTTAGCGCTGACGCGACAACGTCGGTCTTTGAGCTTCGAGCTGGAGATTGCATCGTTGGCGATATTGGTTCAGGCCAAGTCACCGAAGTTACGAAGGTCGAATGCGAAGAAGAGCATCAATTTGAGGTCTACCGCGAGGTCTTGATCGACTCATCGATCACCACATTTGATGAAGGGGCCATCTCGGCCTACGCCGAAGATGTCTGCCGAACCTCGCTCGAGGCGTATGTCCCTGCGACCGACCCTCGCGGCTTGAGCTTCAAGTTCCTTCAGCCGACGCAGGACTCATGGAATCAGGCCGACGAGCCGGATCGGGTCATTACCTGCCTACTATTTGATGATGACGCTCCGCTATTCGGAAGGGCAAACGGCGAATGAGTTCCAATGTTGTTGATTTTTACTGGCGACCGGGTTGCCCCTTTTGTATGAACCTTGAGCGCAAACTCAACGGGCTCAACGTGCCACTCAACAAGCACAACATCTGGGACAAGCCCGAGGCAGCAGCGACCGTTCGCTCGATCGCCAATGGCAACGAAACGGTTCCGACGGTCGTGATTGGCAAAGCCAAGATGGTCAACCCGAGCCCAGATCAGGTTCTTCAGGCAATTTCGAACAACGCGCCTGAGCTCATGCCCGAAGGCGTTGAAGCCCCGGCCCCGGGCAAAGTGGGCCGAGCGATCAACAAGTTTCTCGGCGGGTAGCCGACCAACCTCGCGCAATCGCACCTTCGTCTTTAGCTCGGTGTGGTCTGCGGATTCTCCTTTTCACCGAAGGGTTGCGCCCTGATTTTCAGCGCTCGCACAGTGCTCTGCGGGTTTTGCGCGCCCACGCGAAGGGTTGCTGCGGCCACTTAGCGCGCGCTAGTTGGTCAAAGGCACCCAGTCTCTTAGTAAAAAACTATTCATTCTCGGACCATTTTTGCAAGGGCTACACATTTAGCACTAAAGACCGAAAAGAGTGTTAAAGTTGATTTAGCACTAAATGTACTGGAGGCCTGTAATGCTCGATGAACTGTTTGCTGTTGCAGCGGGGAGCCGCGAGTGGGCCAACCACGGGCTATGTGCTGGCAAAGCTGATCTCTTCTTTGCTCCCCCCGGGGAACGACGCACCCGTCGAACGAAACGGGAGCAACTCGCCCGTTCGTACTGCGAGAACTGCACCGTCTTGCTCGCATGTCGGAGCTGGGCTCGCCAAAACCGTGAACACGGCTTTTGGGGCGGGGAGAACGAAGAGCAGCGTGCAGCTTTGGGATATCCTCCACGTAGCCCATCGCGTCGCGCGGTGGCCGAGGTGGGTCGCGCTGCAGCACGCAAGGCGACAAACGACGTCGAACCCTTAGCTGGATAACCTTCTCCGAGGCTAAAAATGACCGCAACCATTTCTCTCACCGAAGCTTCCGAACGCCTCGGCGTTCACTACATGACTGCGTATCGCTACGTACGTACGGGGCGTCTGCCAGCCGAGAAGCAAGGCGGGCAATGGCATGTGACCGTCGACGATCTCGAAGAGTTCGAAAGCGGCGAGCCAGCGACACCGGCACCGCGGGGAGAACTCATCCCACCGCTGCTCCTCGAACGCCTTCTCGCAGGCGATGAGAACGGCGCGTTCCAGCTTCTGGAATCCACCATGGCTTCGGGCGCCGGAGCCGAGGAGGTCTACCTCGACTTCATATCTCCGGCGCTGGTCGATATCGGTCAACGTTGGCACGACGGTGAGGTAACAGTTGCCGATGAGCATCTGGCAAGCTCCACAGCTCTTCGAGTCATCAGTCGACTCGGCCCGAGAATCAGCACGAGAGGTCGCAGTCGAGGCAACATCTTGCTCGCCGTCGTCTCCGACGACCATCACGGGTTACCTACAGCGCTGTTGCGAGACATTCTGCGATCTCGCGGGTTCACCGTTGAAGACCTCGGCGCCAACACACCGCCGGAGTCGATCGTCGACCGAGCGCGAGCCACCGACAACCTCGTCGCAATCGGACTGTGCTCAACACAACCTGGCAATGACGACATCGTTCGGGTGACGCTCTCTGCCCTCAACGAGGAACTCGACGTTCCGATCGTTCTCGGCGGCGGGTCGTTCAGAGATGCGGACCACGCCGGTTCATTGGGTGAATGCCTCGCCTCGACCTCAAGCCGGCACGCCCTAGAACTCTTCGACGAAGTACACGCCGAACATCTGGCGAAGTAACCTGCGAGCGTTATGCCCGAAGGTCATACAATCCACCGTCTCGCGAAAGACCTCAATGCCACGCTGCGCCCGGGCAAGGTTGCTGCATCATCACCTCAAGGCCCTTTCGCCTCCGACGCATCTCAGCTCGACGGGCAGACGCTCACCGAAGCCTCCGCCTATGGCAAGCACCTATTCCTCGAATTCTCCAACGCTCCGCTGCTACACATTCACCTCGGACTGATCGGTAAGCTGCGCCCGAAGCCAGCAGACGCTCCCGAGAAGGGTGCGATCCGACTACGGCTCATTGGCGACGAGAAGCTCTGGGACCTGACCGGGCCAATGGTCTGTGCGCTGATCGACGACAGCGAGCGCGATGCCGTTACGGCCAAGCTCGGCCCTGACCCACTTCGACGTGACGCCGACCCAGCGGACTTTGCGACCGCCATCGGCCGTCGTCGCGTGCCCATTGCCGCGGCACTCCTGGACCAGAAAGTGATCGCTGGAATCGGAAACGTGTATCGATCAGAGTTCTGCTATCTCGCCGGCATCCACCCAGAGTCCCCTGCAAACACCATTGGTGAAGACGACGTCGAGGGCCTCTGGACGATGGCGATGGACCAGCTCAAACAAGGGGTACGTCTGAATCGAATCGTCACGCGAGTGCCCGATGAGGTGGGCACCACCGCAGGACGAATCTCCGACGATGAGCGGCTGTACGTCTACAAGCGTGATGGAGAACCATGCCATCGCTGCGGAGACGAGATTCAACTTGCCGAGATCGCGAAACGCAAGGCCTGGTACTGCCCCACGTGTCAACCACGATGACCGCCATTGAGTACGACGCCATATTGGTCGTGTCCTTCGGCGGACCCGAGCGTCCCGAAGACGTGGTGCCGTTCCTTGAGAATGTGACCCGCGGTCGAGGAATTCCTCGCGAGCGACTCGAACAGGTCGGCGAGCACTACTTTCTGTTCGGCGGCAAAAGCCCGATCAACGACCAGTGCCGGGCGCTCATCGATCTCCTGCAACCAGCACTGACCGAGGCCGGAATCGACCTACCGATCTATTGGGGCAACCGGAATTGGCACCCGATGCTCACCAATACCGTCCAGCAAATGACCGATGACGGAATCACGAAGGCGCTTGCGTTTGTCACCTCAGCTACCAGTTCGTACTCGGGATGTCGACAGTACCGAGAGAACATCATCGCCGCCTGTGAAGCCGTCGACGGGGCTCCGGAGATCCACAAGATCCGACAGTTCTATGACCACCCGGGGTTCATCGAGCCAATGATCGACAACGTCGCCCGGTGCCTCAAGGACCTGCCGGAGGCCCGGCTCGTCTTCACGGCACATTCGATTCCGATGTCGATGGCCGACACGTCGGACTACGTCGCGCAATTGACCGAGGCCTCCCGCCTTGTGGCAGCGGGGGTAGACCGAGACGACTTCGACGTAGTCTGGCAGTCGCGCAGCGGGCCACCCCACATCCCCTGGCTTGAGCCCGACATCAACGACCACCTTGAGGCCTTGGCGTCTACGGGTACGAGTTCGGTGGTGGTGATCCCGATCGGTTTCATCTCCGACCATATGGAGGTGATGTTCGATCTCGACACCGAGGCGATCGCCACCGCAGAGCGTCTGGGATTGCAAATGCGCCGAGCGGCAACCGTTGGAACCGACCCTCGTTTCATCTCCGGCATCGTCGAACTCATCGAGGAACGACGGGCGAACGGGCCGGTCCGAGCCCTCGGCACGCTCGATGTGCGACCGGACTTCTGCGCGGCCGACTGCTGCCCAGCTCCACAGCGCCCGAAATCGCGCCCAACCATCCGCGAGGGGGAACCCGAGACCTCCTAACTTTGGAGTGTCCGCCATAGGCAGAAGTCGGGTATATGAATCACGCGCTCATCGCTGAACAAGCTTTGCACTACCGCAACGCGATGGTCGTCGACTCCTTCACCGCAGGACGCTTCAATCCCGCAGCGGTAGCCGCCCTGGCTGTCGAGTGCGGAGATCCAACGATCGACAGCGCAATCCGACGCATCGGAACCGCGTGGGTGCGCGGTGGGTTGGATGCGGAACGACTCGACAAACCGTGGAGCGGTTGCGATATCGACCAGCTCTTTGTCGACGACCCAAGTCTCCTCGATGCGATCGACGACATCATCCGCACGGTACACAGAGTGCGCTTCTCTCGCCCTCGCCGTTCCTATGCCAAACCGGCCTCAGCGCATCGCCCTAGCGCCTTTCGAGCGGACGCCCGCTAGACGTTACCCAGCGTCTTTCGAGACGGGTAGATGAAGTTTGACGATCGCTCCACCAGTGGAGCGATTCGCTGCAGAAACCGTCCCGCCGTGCGCCTCGATAATCGATTTCGCTATTGCCATACCGAGCCCGGTGGAACCACGATTGTCTCCACGCCGAAACCGTTCGAAGACGTGTTCCAAGATGTCGGGGTCAAAGCCCGGACCGTCATCAGCGATTTGGATCGTGACCGTCCCCGCGGCGTTGATTACCGACAGCTCCACTTCGCCCGCGCGAGATGCCGCGTTGTGGGTGAGGTTCTCCAGAACTTGCCGCAACAGGGCATAGTCGGCGTCGACGACAATCGATTCAGCGGTTTGGGTATTGATTGAAACGTCATCGACGCGAACGCTCGATGCCACCTCCTCGATCAGCAGGTCTACTCGCAGGGGTGCTTTACGCGGTTGCGCCTGACCAGCGTCGAGTCGCGCCAGTTCGAGCAACTCCCCCACCCCAGAACCAGCTCGCTCGGTCGCGGAGAGGATTTCGTTGAGCGCAAGTTGATATGCGGCGGGTTCGCGTTCTTTCGACAACGTGTGGCTCGCCGACGCTCGGATTACGGCGAGCGGTGTGCGTAGTTCGTGTGCAGCATCTGCGATGAAGTCACGCTGACGGGCCATCGCCGATCGAGCCGGTTGCAAGGCCCGTCCGGCCACCCACCAAGCGGCCAAAGTCGTTGCAGCTGTAGCGACAAGGGCCGCCAGGATCACCCGCGTTCGAAACGCACTTCGGTCATTCTCGAAAGGCGCTAGAGAGATCGTCGTGACGACTACCTCGTTGCCTCCCTCACGAGGTTCGGCATAGGCCAGCCAAGAACCGTCCTGCTCGAACTCGGTAAAGATCGGGCGACCCGACCTAAGCGCTCGGTCAGCAATCGTGAACAACGGCGGTTCGAGTTGAGTCGCGCCGTAGGCAAACAGCCACTCGTCGACTGGATTCACGTTCCAAGTGTTGAATGGGGCGCCAAGCTCTTCGGGGTCTTCGGGCGGCCCGGGGAATCCGGCGAGCGCAAGCTCCAGCACGACGTTCTCGGCGGCGCGTTCAGCCGATTCGACGATGCGATCACCACCGCTCGCTAGTGCAATCCATGCGAGAAGCCCGACCGCGAACGCCGCGAGCACGGCGTAGAGCACGGTGAGTTGCACCCGTATGCGTCGCAGGTTCACAGGCTCTCCCCTTGGCTGGCCAGTCGGTAGCCAACGCCACGAACAGTCTCGATTGGGTCCGGCATGGCTGGCAACTCGAGTTTGCGACGCAGGTTGGCGATGTGCACATCGACCACGTTCGACAGCCCGTCGTAGTTCGCATCCCAGACCGATTCGAGCAGATTGGTACGGCGATGGGTTGTCTCAGGCTCGCGCAACATGACCTCGAGCAGGGAGAACTCTCGGGCGGTAAGCGGGATAGTGATCGAGGCGCGAGACACTCGGCGACTCGCCGGATCCATCTCGAGTGACCCGTGACGGAGAATCGGAGACTGCGATGACGCCGGACGGCGCAGCAGCGCACGAATACGGGCCGTCAACTCTGGGTAGTCGAATGGCTTGGTGAGATAGTCATCAGCGCCCGCATCGAGCCCCTCGACTTTGTCCCCAAGCCCGTCACGGGCGGTCAACATGAGAACCGGCGTGCTATCGCCATTCTCTCGCATTGCTGCACACAGGTTTCTGCCGTCACCGTCTGGAAGCCCGCGGTCCAGTACGACGAGGTCGTAGTCGTTTAAATCGACCGCGTGAGATGCGTCGGCCAGTTTGCCGACGACGTCAGTGGCATAGCCGTCTTCGACGAGCCCGCGACGAAGGACTTCGGCGAGAGCCGAATCGTCCTCAACCACGAGAATTCGCATCCCCCCAATGTAGGCACCCCTACATGAAGGGAACATGAAGAACCGCTTCACGGTCAGTTCATGGCGGTATCGGTACATAGATGGTTATGGCACGACCTGACCAAATCGCTCATACATTCCGTCGTACCGGGTTCGGAGTGCCCGACCGGGCGTTTGCACGCTACCAATCGACCGATGTCCATGATCTCATCGACGAACGGTTGAGCGATCGCGGAACAGCACTCACCGAAGCCGAGGCCAACTCCCGGGACTTCGAGGATGTGGAGTGGTACACACTGCCCGCCGAATTCCTCGAGCAGATGATGTCCGCCGACGCTGGTCTCCACGAGCGAATGGTGTGGTTCTGGCATGGGCACTTCACAACAGAACGCGGTGAAGCCGGCCACCGCGAGATGTGGCGCCAGCACCAGTTGATCCGCCGAAATGCGCTGGGGAACGTCCGTGACTTGGCACGAGCGCTCATCACCGACGGCGCCATGTTGTACTACCTCGACGGAGACTCCTCACGAGGCGACGCCCCGAACGAGAACTTCAGTCGCGAATTCCTCGAACTGTTCATGCTGGGCCGAAACCGTGGCTACACCGAAGACGACATCCGCAGCGGCGCTCGAATCCTGGCGGGATGGAACGTGGACTATGAGACCGGTGACGTCTCCTTTGACCAAGAGCGCGCCTACGACCGCCCGGTCACGTTCCTCGGACAACGGACGCGCTGGGACCTCGATAGCTACCTCGAAGCGGTCCTCGACCAGCCAAGCTGCGCAGGCCACATCGCCGGTGCGATCCACTCTCATCTGGTCTCAACACCACTCGGTGACGAGCGACGGGAGCAACTAGGACGGATCCTTCGAAACAACGACTGGGAGGTATTGCCCCTGCTCGAGGAGCTACTCCATGACGATGACTTTGTCGAAGGGCGAGGGCAACGGACCCGTCAGCCCGTCGAGTGGTTCACCGCGGCGACCGCCGCGTTCGGGATCGATCGATTCGGTGAACGAGGTGTCGAGTACTGGCACATCCAACAGATGGGCCAGGTGCCCTTCGAACCGCCCAATGTCTCGGGGTGGCCAGACGATGAGCGCTGGAGTTCCGCGAGCCAAATGATTTCCCGAGGGAACGCAATGATGAGCTGGGAGATCGCCGATTCGGTCATCGACCGAGTGGAGCCCTCAGCCAGTGCCGTACTGGCCCACTGCGGGATAGCCGACCCGTCACCGCAAACCAGAGCCGCCCTCGAGCGTGCGATCGAGGCCCAGACCGAATTTCACTACGGCCTTGAGTTGCTGTTGTCGCTTGCGCTGCTGTCACCCGAGTTTTCTGTCGTCTGAGGAGCGTCCCATGTCCGAGTCATTCCATTCACCACCTCGCACCAGTCGCCGGAAGTTCCTCGGCGTTGCAGCAGGAGGTGCAGCCGCGGCTGTCGGCGGTGCAGCCGCGCTCCGAACCAACCGAAGCGATCTCGTTCCCGGCGAGCCAAGCGCCAGCACCGAAGCAGCTGGACAGCGCGCCGCACCGACGTCCCCGCCACGTCCTCTTGCCGCCCATGCGGACGTGGCGGGACGAACCCTCGTCGTGATCGAACTGCAAGGCGGAAACGACGGCCTCGCCACTCTCGTGCCACGCAATGCCGGCACCCTGTATGACCGGCGAGAGGCCGTCCATATACCCGACGAAGAACTCGTTGACTTCACGGACGACTTTGGCTGGCATCCGAACCTGGCACCGCTAACGGGACACAACGTCGCGGCATTGATGGGCGTTGGCGTGACCGGCCGCCCCGACGGCAGCCACTTCGAGATGGAACGTCGATGGTGGTCAGGCAAGTCGTCTGGTTCCGACCTTCCTGGTACGGGGTTTCTGGGCAGGTTGTGCGACCAACTCGAGACCGACCAACCGGTCACCGGCCTTTCGATGGGCAACGGTCCGAGCCCGGCACTCCGGAGCGACAAGGCGATCACCGTCGCTATGAGCGACCCCGGTGCCAGCTGGTTTCTGCGATCCGAAGAACCATGGTTCGAGAACTTCCGTGGCGCAATGCTGGCCATGTCCGGCGAGCGCGTTCTCGATGCCTCACCGCACCAATCCGCTATGGCGAGCCTTTCTGACACGCTGGATTTCGCGGGGTCGCTCAGAGAGGTCGATGACGAGCGGATCCGGGACCGGTACCCGGCTACCCAACTCGGCGAGTCACTCGGGCTCGCCGCCGAACTCCTCCAACTGGAGACGGGGATCCGGGTAATCCACGTAGCCCACGGTGGGTTCGACACCCACAGCAACCAGCTGGGTGGACACGGACAGCTACTCGACCAACTCGGGCAAGCAACGGGTGCGTTCCTACAAGACATCGCCGACCGCGGATTCGACGACTCCACGCTGGTCTGCACCACGAGCGAGTTCGGGCGGCGAGTAAGCGCAAACGGAAGCGGCACGGATCACGGTGAGGCGGGTATGGCGCTTCTCGCGGGCCCCGTTCAGGCTGGCGTTCACGGCGACGCACCGTCGCTCACGCGCCTGGACGACGACAACCTCATCGCCACCGTCGATCTTGAGGAGTACTACGCCACCATCGCCGAGCAATGGTTTGGGATCGCCTCGAGCGAGGTGCTCGATTCCGGCGCAGCGCCGATCGAAGGGATCATCGCTAGCTAAAGCCACTCCCTCTTGAGACGAAGGTCTCGAGCAAGCGAAGTTGCGCCTCTGTCGGGTCGCCCCCGAGTTCGGACGTGGAGGAGTCACCGACGGCCCAGAAGGCGAAGGCCTCGGCGAAGTCGCCAGCACCGGTGGAGAAGTCGTTCGCCGCGCTATTCGGCCACCACGTTCGACTGTCGATGCCGCGTGCCTGCAGCCAGGTGAGGCGGTCGACATCTTGGAGGTACATGATGTCGACCGCATGGCCGATCTCATGGGCCAGAACCCCCGCGAGTAGTTCTGGAGTGTCCGTGTCCCGGACGTAGATCTCGATGGTTTGGGATTCCCACAGCGTCAGTCCGCGAAGTCCTGGTCGTTCCGCCTGATAGTCGATCGTCCATCCCGGGAGTATCTCCGCGGGTGCTACAGGAAACTGGGCCTCGGTAAGCGCCCGGAGTTCGACTGGCATGGATTCGACAAACACTTCGGCGGTGGTGTCGTCGACAGCCAGATCTCCGAGGACCTCTGCCCCTTGGTGATTGTCAACATCGACTTCGTAATCCGTGGGTGCGGGCTCATCGGTCTGCACGGAATCAACGACGAGCACTTGACCCCACGCGGGCCAATCCGGGAGGACGACCGGCTCGCGAGCGGCGCTCTCATCGAGACCCGCGTCGCGATCCGATGACACCACGAGGTCTCGAAGGACGATCCGTTCCCGGAGGTTGGCGCCAACGGGCGGCGTTTCGTCGAGCTCCGCAGTGGGCGTCTCCGCTTGTGCCGTCTCCCCGCCCAGCAAAGCCACCGCCCCGATCGAGACGGCGCCAGCAACGCCTGGGAGCGCCCCTAACCGGAGCGCGTGAAGGAGGTTTGGGAAGCGGCCATCGGGCCGAACCGTGCTGTCCATCGCGTCGTGTAGTCGCCGGAGAACGAGATCTTCTCGCTCCGAGAGTGAAGTCGCCAGGATGGCGATGTCTTCGTCGCGTAGGTGCAGCGGGCTTCCACGCTCGAGGCTGCGCATCGAGTAGACGAGAGAAAGGTACCGATCCAAGACGTGGTCGTCGTCGAGTGCGCGCAAAGCGATCGAGTTCCCGTCAGCCGAGACCGTGCCGTCGACGAGGTCGATTCGCAGCGGGTGACGGTTCGGGATGATCAACCCACAGTCATGTCGATACAGGTTTTCGATCTCACGGGCCTCTTTCGGCCGAAGGATCCGGTGCCCGGCCTCGATGTCGCTCAACTCACCGACGGTGAATGAACTTTGCGCTGCCAACAATTCAAGATCAACGCTCGCGTCGAGGCGCGAGTTCGCCAACAGTTCCCCCATTCGACCTGGGGAAAGCTTCTCGGGGGTGAGAATCGCAGACATGGGTTGATTTTCGACCGGGCGAGGCAGTCCGCTTTATCCGTGACCGCAACTTTGGTAGTTCCCCACACACAACGTCAGGCAACTTCGGTCCTCTCCGCCGTATGGAAACCCGAGTTGTGGGTCAGACTAGAAACGATGAACTCTGGATCGAGGCGCGCCGAATGGGGAAGGTGGAGCCGTGTGCTCGCCGTCGCCGCCCTTGTCGTCGTCGGATGCTCGAGCGCAGCGACGGTGTCAGCTCCCGACGGCTCCTCAAGCTCGACTACGACGTCGACTACCTCCGCAGCGGTGACCGCAACAACTTCGTCGGCCGCTAGTTCAACAAAGGAGAACACGACTACCACCACCGATGAGCAGGTCGTCGGTGTCGTCGGTGGCGAAACCGTCGGCGATCCGTACTTCCCAGGCATCGGCAACACGGGCTATGACGTCACGCACTACGACCTCAACCTCGAAGTCGATACCGTTGGCGCAGACCAGCTCCTGGGCGTCGCGACAATCTCGTTCACTGCCACTGAGGATGTCGATCAGATCTCCTTCGACCTTCGAGGCCTCAACGTCACCGAGGCTCGTCTCGGTGACGCGATAGTCGACACCGAACAAGTGGGCGACAAGCTTCGCGTGCGATTCCCCGAAACCGTGCGCGCCGGTTCGGAGAACACCTTGACCGTCAGCTACGGCGGGAGCCCGCAGTTGGTCGATTCGACGACCCGGATCGGAGTTATTGGATGGTTTGATCTTGGGAACCACAGCGTCGCGGTCGGCGAACCCTTCGGTGCCCAAACCTGGTACCCGGTCAACGATCATCCGACCGACAAAGCGACCTACACATTCACGCTGGATGTCCCAGGGCAGTTCGTTGGAGTTGCAAACGGTGTTCTCACCGCTGACAGCAATGCGGATGGGCGGCGGGTGACCTCCTGGGAAATGACCGACCCGATGGCCTCCTACCTCGCCACGGTCAGTGTCGGCGAATACCTACTCATCGACAGCGATCCTGCAGAAGAGGTCGAGGTTTTTGACGCCGTCCCTCCACGTCTGAGCAACGTCTTCGAGGGTGACTTCGGGCTGACCGACGAGATGATCGATGTGTTCACTGACCTCTTCGGCCCATACCCCTTTGACGAGTACGGCGTGATGGTGATCGACGGGAACTTTAGCTTCGCGCTCGAAACTCAGGGCCGAAGCATCTTCAGCGCTTCCTTCGTGGATGGCGACGGGTCGATCGAACGGATCGTCGCCCACGAAGTGGCTCATCAATGGTTCGGAAACCACGTGAGCCCGGCTACCTGGCAAGACATTTGGTTGAACGAGGGCTTCGCAAGCTATGCCGAAGACCTCTGGATCGAGTTCGGACGAAACGGCGACCCGGGAGCCTTGGAGAACCGGCTCATCACCCGAGCTCTCGCCGCCCAAAGCCCGGCTCCCGGTGACCCCGGACCCGCTGGTCTCTTCGACGCGAGCGTGTACCGCCGCGGCGGACTTACGTTGCACGCGCTACGCCTTGAGGTCGGTGACGACGCCTTCTTCGAGATGCTCCGTACCTGGCTCGAACGCTACGGCGGCGGCTCTGCTACCACCTCGGACTTCATCGCTCTGGCCGAAGAGATTCACGGAGGTGACCTCTCCGAATTCTTTGACGCTTGGCTGTCCGACCAGCCGCTTCCCCCACTGCCTAACCGATAGCCCGCGCTACGTCGCTGCCTCGTGAAGGTCGGCCTCGTCGCTGATGCGCTGCGAAACGGCACCACGACCAAAGATCGCAAAACACAAGACCGACGCAGCGGTCATCGCTCCCATGATCATCAAGGTCGGTCGAAGTCCGATCTGTTCGGCGAGCACGCCAAGAGGCAGCGAGGCCAGCCCAAACCCGGCAAACCCCAGCTGCATGATCGATTGAACCCGACCCTGAAACTCCGGTGTCGAGGCGGTGAGTGCGAGGGTGTTCGACAGCGTTTGGAACACGGTCGTGCCAGCTCCTCCGATGACCGCGAACCCAACGGCGAGCAGGTACACCGGCGCAAGCCCAACCGCGATGATCATGGCGCCGAAGAGCACTCCCGCCACGCTCATGATTATTGGTGCGCGTGCTGAATCGGCGATTCCGGCAACCCAGATTGCAGCGAGCAGCGCACCCACCGATGCTGCGGAGGTGAAGAAACCAACCTCTTGTTCACCCAGGCTGAACTCACCTTCGACGATGGCGGGGATGAAGGTCAGGTAGCTAAACCCAAACATAAGTACCGCAAAGGCGGCCAGCACGACGTTTCGAATGGCAGGCGTCGCCGACACATAACGGACTCCGTCAGCAATATCGCGAAAAGGTCGTGCCTTCCCGGTCAGCTGAGCAGCAGGATTGGGCAGTAGTACGGTCAGCACCAGACCGAGCACGTTCATGCTCGCGGCGACGAGGTAGGCCCCACCGAGACCGAACACCGACCAGCCCACGAGTGCGCCCGCGAGGCTCGGGGCGAAGACCCGTGTTCCGTTGAATGCAAGTGACTGAAGGCTGATTGCGTTGCCGAGATTTTCTCGACCGACAAGATCACTCGCCATTGCGATCCGGGCCGGCCCAGCGAAACCAAACGCGATGCCTTGAGATATCGCCGCCAATAACAGCATCCAGAAGGCGACTACATCGAACAAAACCGCAAGCCCCATCAGAGCCGCGGAGGACGACAGCGCGATCTGTGAGGTGAGCAACACCGTGCGCTTGCGAAGCCGATCCGTCGCTACTCCACCGAGTGGGGTAGCCACGAGTAGCGAAGCACCAAAGACGAAGAACACGAGCCCGAGTGCGTCGCTTCGCTCGGTCAACTCCCAGGCGAGGATCCCGCGCAAGAAGAATTGCATCTGCACGCCGATGAACACCAGAAGCGCGCCGAACCACAGGTTTCGAAAGTCTCGTTGTCCTAGTGCAGCGAATCGCCCGGCCATCACCCCATCCAACCCGCCAACGCTCCGTTCTCCTCATCTGGACACGAATGTTGCTCGTGATCACATCGCCCGCGACATACCACTTTGGCTACTTCGCGTAGACCGCTCCTCAAGGCGCGAGACCGGGGATGTCGACCACGTCTCCATGGCAGCGTTGCCGCTCACAATCGCCCGTGGGCCCTTCCTGACGAATCAGCGCCTCATGCAGGACGCGATTGGTATGCCCGCGGACCGTTCGACCCCACCTCGGCGTCGGATCGCTCGCGACCTCTACTGGATGGTCGACGCCCCTCTCGATATCGCTGAGTCGCCGGACTTTGCCGACATCGACGCCGCGCTTGATACCGCGACCCGATCCCCGGCGCACAGCGCCTGGGGCAACCTGAAGCATTCGATCTTCAGCCCGGTGGTGGAGTCCACCGAAGAGATCGCCCGTCTGCTGTTGCCCGGCGGCCTGACCGATCTTCCCCTTCATGGTTCTGAGGTGGTCTTGTTCGTCCCCACTGTCGATTCCGCTGTCATCAGCCCAGCCAATGATTGGGAAGCCGTCTCCCGGGCTTGCGACCTGGTGCAGTTCTTTAGCGACCCCGCAAGGCGGATCTCGCTCCAGCCTCTCGTTGGCCGGGACGGGCAATGGCAGCCATTTGAACCGCCGCCTGACCACCCCGCGTTCCGGAGCTGTCGACGACTCTCGATACTCGATCGCGTGCATGTCGCAGACGCGCAGACCGCTGCGCTCATCAGCGTCGCACGTCCCGAGCTTCACGTCGCATCCCTGATCCCCGTTGAAATCTTGGGGTCCTGGCAGACGGCCTGCAGTTGGAGCCGCGGTACCGAAACGCTGCTTCCCCGAGCCGGCCTCGTCGAGCTTGCCAATGAGCACGGTGAAGGTAGTTTCCTCGTTCCGTGGGAGGCGATCGAGAACGTCGTCGGCCACCGACTCCTGCGAACAGGGCATCACCCATCTCGATGGTTGACGATTGGTTTCCCGAACTCCAGCGAACTCGACGCGCTCGAGGTCACCCGTGTCAGAGATGGCGATTAGTCCCTCTCCGAAGGGACTGGTTCCTCGACCTCGGGGGCTGAGCCGTCGGTCACAGCAGCGTTAATCAGGTGTTCCTTGACTCTGGGAATGAACCGCAGGCGGAAGCAGTTTCTAGTAGTACATGCACACACAACGAAGTGTGAGGATCACAGAAAGGCCCAGGCATGAACAACGACATTATTGATCTCACTAACGACCGGGTCGACAACTTGGCAGCGCTCATCACCGTTTCCGCCGAACAACTCGAAGCTCGCAAGGTCGCAGAATCCGCCCTGGAATCCGGAGCCGGACGTACCGACGAACTCATCTCCCTGGTCTTCGGTAGTTCCGTTCCCTCCGTAGCGAACTACTTGGCCGCCCAATCCGACGGGCTGGTCGCCGCATAAGAACTGGGGGCTGCACCATCCCCTCCCTCCTGGTGTAGCCCCGCAAGTCTCCCTCACAACAACCCCCACATCACAAAACTTGAGGCGACGATTCTCCCTCCATCCCGTCGCTCTCATCAAAGAAGGCCAGACCCGATGCCGCCTACCGGGTCTGGCCTTCAATCTTTTTGGCGCTGGTCTCTCCGGCGGAACGGCTCCGCCGTCCATTTTCCGCCTCCGAGCTGCAGCGCACTACTCACCGCAATCCCACATTCGCCTTCGGCTCGGTGTGCTCTGCGGATTGACCGGTCCCTCCGGCGGAACGGCTCCGCCGTCCATTTTCCGCCTCCGAGCTGCAGCGCACTACTCACCGCAATCCCACATTCGCCTTCGGCTCGGTGTGCTCTGCGGATTGACCGGTCCCTCCGGCGGAACGGCTCCGCCGTCCATTTTCCGCCTCCGAGCTGCAGCGCGTGCTGGGGATGAGCCGCCGCTCACCCCCAACGTCCGCTACAACTAGGCGAAGGTGATGCCGTCCAACAGTGGAAGCGTCTCGGCGACAAAGCCATCGAAGGTGTCGGTTGGCCCCTCGACGATGATGACCATCGTCGTGTCGGCAAGTTCCACCACGTAGATGCGCATCGGGGAACCTTCCAGGATGTTCCACCCGTCGAAGGCCCATTCGAACAGGCGGAGACAATTGGCGCCGCCACAGTCGCCGTTGCGGTCCGCTGGTCCTGTGATGTTCAGGTCAACGAATGGAGCCTCGATTCCACTGATCGTCCGGGTGCCGGAGTTCAACACTTCGAGCTGGGGAATCTCGTCGGCCCAGGCGACCAGATCGGTTGGGATCCCGATCGTGCTCTCCACCGGAGCTTCGGGACCTCCGATCGTTGCCGGGTCGGCAAAGCCACTCGTTGGCTCGATAATCACCGCAGCTTGGAAGCCGTCTTGGACGCTGAAGTCGGGTGACTCGATGCCGACGAGCGTGTCCGCAGCAAAGCCCAAACGCCGATCCTGATCAGTGACCAGTTCAAACGGCACGCTGAACGAGCCGCTGCTGAAGTACGTGCCCGGTGCAAAGGTTGACCCAGGCTCGATACCCAAGATGTCACCCTCTTCGAACTCGATAACCTCTGCCGCAGGCAATACCTCAACCCCCGTCAGGACGCTGTCGGTGAAAGCGAAGGCTTCAGCTGCAATTTCTGCAGGCCCCTGACTGATCACATAGAGCGTTCCGTCGGGGTCAGGAATCTCATAGACCCGGAAGTCATAGCTCGTGCCGATGTTCACGCCGCCTTCGGCGACGGTGTTGACAAAGATCGGTGCGCATTCACCGAAGGGGCAGCCTTCGGTGAGCCCTTGACCCGGTGCGACGGTGAGCTCCCACCATTGCGCCTCGACGCCGCTTGCCGGAAGTGTGCCTTGGTCTTCGATGACTAGACGTTCGTCTGCTGCGAAGAAGGCCCCGAGGTCATCGGGGGTCGGGCAGCGACTCCGTCGCGATTTTGCCCCTCCGGGCTGCAGAGAACTACTTGCCTTCGGCGGGCGTGCACGCAGCGTCCTCGCTCGCTGCGCTCCCTGCGG
>CAZLWE010000014.1:35043-59699 GCA_964562985.1 uncultured Acidimicrobiales bacterium | reverse complement strand
CATGCGATCACCCTAATCGAACGGCTGTTCGATTGCAACCCCATTCGACAGAAATGTCTGCTTGAAATCGACTATTCCGGCAGGCATCATTTCGGCTTGACGCGTTGAATACTTTTCCGATCTTTCATGTTATGTCAATGGTTCGGATGCAAATGGGGAATGCGGAAGCGCTTGTCGACGCCTATGGGGCGGCGTCGGATGGTGTGCGTGAGCAGATCGTGCAGCTATCGCCGTTGGTCACCGAGGCGTTGGCGTTGTTGAACCGGGGTGGCCAGAACCCGCTGTACGGCCCAATCCCCGCGTTAACGACATTGACGAACGATCTGGGAACCGAGCAACAAGACGTATCGTGGCGAGTCGACTTCTTGCACTCGAGCGATGCCCAGCCGTTAGGTCCGACCGGTCGGGTTCGGGCGTTCATCCCCGCCGACCTGAAATCCGCGTTCACCCAAACTGGGCTGACCCCAGAACAGGTCGAGCTGGCCAAAGACATGATGGACGACGGTGTTTCGTTCGACAACGCCGCCGAGGCTGCCAAGTCTTCAAACCCTGAAGCCGCGCTCGACCGGCTGAAACTCGACGAGCTCGACGAACAGATCGAGAACTGGTCCGGGTCCGACAACGACCCGATCCTCGATGCCCTCATAGCGCAACGCAACGACATCGAACAGCGACAGGTCGACCGGCAACGAGAACAAAACGACCTGTGGATGGCGTTCCGCCATCAAGAAGCCGAAGCCTGGTCGACCCCCGAGCTGACACCGCTCGAAGAAGCCGAACACGCCCTCGATGAGATCCGAGACATTCTCGATACCGCAAAACAAGACCGCGGTGACGGCATTGGTTCAGCCGACGCCGATGGCGTGTGGTCAACCAACGACCTCCAAGCCATGATCGAAAACGAGCACGGCTACTACACCGACGAACAAGTCGAATACGCCCGCACCGTGCTCGCCATGGCCGAGTCATCGGGTGACGCGCAAAGCCATCTCGGGATCACCCAATCCGGAGGCGGTTGGAGCTTCTCCGATATCGGGCACCTCACCCTCGACATCTTCGGCATGGTCCCCGTCGTCGGGAACGCAGCCGATGGCATCAACGCCGCCTGGTACCTCGCCGAAGGCGACCATCTAAATGCGGCAATCAGTTCGATTGCGCTGATCCCCGGCATCGGTCAAGCAGTCACTGCGGCAAAGGGGGCGGTGGTCGCAGCACTTGGTGCGACCGCATTTCGGTCGCTCGACGAGGCCCTCGTCGCAGTTCGCGAGTTACTCGAGCGCTGGGGAATCCTCGGTCGGTCAGTGGACGACACCGGTTCGACCGTGTATCGAGTTCAAGGCGGAACACCCCCACAAGCCTCATACGAACGAATTCGAATCTCACCAGAAGGAAACATGATCGTCGATGGGGACGCGAGACTTTATGTCACCTTCGATGACCTAGGCCGAGCGCAGGCATACGTAGCGAACAACCGTCCAGGCGCTCAGATCGTGGCGTTCGATATCGATCCTGGCTTCGTCGACCGCGTTCGGGCTAATGCGATCGAACAAGCGGACGCAGACCTCTTCCCAAATGCTCCGCAAATTGCCGACCCCACCAAAACAGACAGCTCATTTGGATTACCTCAAGCATGGTTCGACGAGTTCGTCGATGCATCGGTTCCGGGATCTGGCAGGATAGTCGAGTGATGGATCTACATATTGATCAGCAAGCTGGCTTAGTGCGCGTCGGCGGCGAATGGTTTCTTGTGATGGGATACGTCGCTGACTTCATTCTTGACTATCCGGCATATGACCCAAATTACGATCCTTCTAAGCGTCCAACGCCTTTCCGAAATGGCCTAATGACGGTGACACCGCAAGACGGACACGCCTACCTAGAGGCGCTCGCAAACCGCAGCCTTCCCATGGACCAAGCGGGAGCGTTGCTCAACGAGTACGGCCCCGACCGCACGCGGCCCATCGTTCTAATCGATTTCGACAACGCCACCTTCACTTCGTCGTTCTTCGATCAGGCTCTCGAAGATGAAGTTGGCGCAGGCTGGACGGGTTCGTACTCGGATCCGATGGCTGCCGCTCCGCCAGACCTGCAAGCTATCTGGCCGCCGTTTCCCGGGTAGGGAGGTTGCTCGCAGGTTGCGTGGATCCCCGACGCATACGCTTCCGAGCAACAGTACGTCGACTACTTCAGCGCGAACTCATGAGGGCGAATCGTCTTCCGCAACCTCGACGAAGCCCTCCAATGGGCCAAACGCTGGCTCGAAGAAGCCGGCATCCTGCGGCGGACTGGCGATGAGATCGTCGACGCCGTTCCTCCGCCATCTGTATCCGACATCTTGCAACCGCCTCACTGGACATCAACGAAGAACCTAAACTCTCCAGAGAACGCTCTAACCCACTTCAACAAGCACGGGTCCGACTTTCCTGATGTCGAAAACGCAATGGAATACATGGCAAAGGCACAGGACTTTCTTCGAAACCCTCCGGGTGGAACTCTCACCAAGATCCGGTCCAACGGCGATGTCGTGCGGTACCACCCGGCCTCGAATAAATTTGCCGTGATGGACTCAACCGGAGCCCCTCGCACAATCTTCAAACCGAACAGCGCAAACCACGCTCATCCAACGAACCTGGACTATTTCTATGCGCAGTAAGAACGAGAATATGAATTGCCGGGTGTGCGGCTTAACCCAAGATGCACCACCGTGGGGCAGCGATGGGAAAACCCCGCTGTTTGAAGTCTGCGATTGCTGCAATGTCGAGTTTGGGTACGAGGATGGGAGCATCGAATCCGTACGCCGTTTCCGCCATCAATGGTTGAGCAACGGCGGAGATTGGACTGGAAAGAATCGGCCCGAGAACTGGAACCGCGACGAGCAATTCGAGGGAATCCCATTCGAGTTTCAACCAGACGAAACCGACTGTGAGTCTGAGTAGTGGCGTCCTAGCTCTGGGCCAGCGTTAACCGAGAGAACCCACGCGCCCCCGACCTAGGGTCGTGACCATGCAGTACTGTGACGCACCGGAGTTCGCTCACCTCTACCTCGAAGACAGTTTCGTTTTGGGTCTTCAGGCGGAACCAAATTCTGTCCTGCTAACGATCGAGTTCGTTCTCCACGAGTCACACCCGCAGTATCAATCGCCCTCGGAGGATGAGCAGTACCGCTACCGACGCGGTCGGATTCGCTTCGAGGGCGTACGGTCATTCACCTGGCGAATGCCTCAGGGGCCGCCGGCCACCGACGCAACGGGCGAAGCCGACTTCGGAGGTCTTGAGCTCTACGAAATTCTCGAGGGCAGGCATCGCTTCCTAGGCGAGATCGGTGAGGTCCTCATTACCTGCGACTCGTTCGCCGTTGAGTTCGCCGCCGATTAGAAGCGACCACGCTCGAGCCTCGTTCAACCGACGTCGAGGATTCCGATGGTGGGGCGGACACCGAAACGCACCTTCGGGCTTTCGCCTCGCTGGACTCCAACTCCTGGGCTGACATACAGCGGCACGTTGCGAACTTCGTGTAGGCCGCCGGCGGCAACTTCGCGAGGCAGCTCGGTCACATTCCAGACCGGGCCGTAGAAGGGCACCTGTATTTGGCCGCCATGGGTGTGCCCGGTGATGATCAAGTCGATCCCCTCGCCGTCGGAGAGGTTAAAGACCACGTCGGGCGAGTGCGCCAGGACAATGTCGATCGTGTCCTCGCTGGACCCCTCGGCGAACTCGCCGAGAGCATTGGTCACTCCCCCACGACGATTGTTTGGCCACGACAGTCCCAGCAGCCGGAGACGCCGGCCGTCGACAGTGATCTCCACGACCTCATCGTCGAGCGCAACGATCCCGGCTTCCTCGGCGACTGCCTGGATCGAATTTGGCGAAGGATCGGTGTTCCCCGAGACCACAAACACGCCCCCGGGAGCCTCGAGGGCACTTAGGGTCTGTGCCGCACTGGAAGCGATCCCCTCGTACTCCGACAGCGCCACCTGCGTGAGGTCGCCCGGCACCACAATCAGATCTGGCTGCTCGCCCACGGCTGTCTCCATGACCTCAGCTTCGAACGCGCCGAACCGGTCCGTCTGCACGTCGGCAACGACGGCCACCCGGACCCCTCCTCCGGAACCCACCGTCACGTGCTCGACTTTCAACCATGCGGGTTCGATGTTGGTGGCGTAGAACCCGACGAAGGCGGGGGCGATGAACGCCAGTGCAACCAACCGGCCACCGAATCGGGCCCGCCGGTCCTTCACCGGCCTGACCAAACTCGCTCCGAACACGACGGCGCCGACTATCGGCAAGCCGACCACCGCCAACACGTAGAGGTGATGAAATTGTGCTTCCTCGGTGAGCACCCAACCGCGCGCGCGAGCGAAAACCACCACGGCGGTCCAGGCCAGACCCGCAGCTACAGCGGCGACGCCCGCGCCGACCGTGCGTCCGACGCGGCCTTTTGGAGCGATCGCGAGACCAACGAAGAACACCGTAAAGAGCGCAGCTGCCGCTAAGAGCGACGTGACCGTCACCACGACGATGCTCTACAGCGGTGATTCCACGGTGTCGTCACGAGATCAACACACTCCTTTTCGGTGCCCTTTCCGGCAGTTCGGTTTCCATCGGGTTACGGAATCTGAAATCAAGGCCGATCACGTGGCCCAGGATGAAAATGACACGTAACCTGTCGATTACCGCAGCCCGTGGACTCGTTGTACCGTTAGGGGACTGCTTGTGAGGAAATCGCGCGAATGACCGAAGCCCAACCGGCAAATTCTGGAGAACTGTCCTCCTTCCTACACCTGACCGGTTGGCGACCTCTTTTGCTCGCGATCGTGGCCGGTCTCGCTGGTATCTACGGTCTATTCCTCGCACTTGATGCCCCTGCGCAATGGCAGGCGCGCTACGTGCTGAACGCAAACCGAATCGCCGATGATGACCTCACCACTCAGGAGCTCGACATCTTCGTCGAAGAGATCGCACAAACGGCCCGGTTCCCACAGGTAGTGAACGCGGTGGAAGAACGCCTTAGCCTCGTGAACGAAGAGGACTACGACATCAACGTCAACCAGTCCGGCTCAAGTGCACAGTTTGTGGACATCAACGTGGTAACCCAAGACGAGTCTGACGCAATCGCCATCGCGAACGCCCAGTCAGTGGCGATCGAAACCGGCATCGAAGCAATGACGATCACCCTGGAAAGCATCTTGGGCGGCCACGAGTCAGCCGCGGAACTTATCCAAGCAGCGATCGACGAGGACGAAGCAAGAATCCTTGACCTCACGGTCGAAGCTGGCGGCTTCACGCCGAGCGTGGCATACGGCATCGCTGTCGACAACGTCGTGACACGACGCCTGAACGAGAGCAACCCACCGCAGGCGCCATGCACCCTTGCAGACGGCACACAGTCAACCTGCGATGTGGAGTTGACCGGCCCGCCGCTCGCGGACCTCGAAGCTGAAGTCGCTCGCCTCGCACCGATCGAGCGCGAGTTCACGACACTCGACGCAAATGTGCAAGCAGCGAACGATCGTCTCGTTGCCCGTAACGATTCGATCCGAGACACCCAAGCCGCGCTGTCGGCCGTGCAGGCCGAACGGGAAACCCCGCAGATCCTCGACGAGGTGGTCACCGAGGAAACGTCTCGCATCGCTGGGCTACTGACGGGCTTGCTCATCTTTGCGATTCCTGCCGCGCTGCTCATGATCTTGTTGTTCTTCATCTACGACCTGCTTCGACCGAAGCCAGCGATCGAGACAGAGAACGCCTCAGACTTCGAGGCTGCCGGAGCTATCGAATTCGAGAGCCGTCGAGAACTCCCCGAGGCGATGATCACCCCTCTATCGGTCGTCGACGAGGAGACCATCGAAAGCGACGTACTCAACGACGACGACCCCGACGGTGACGACGACCCGAACCCGCCGGCGAAGCCGAAGGACAGTCGCTGGGGACGCAACGCCGACACTAAGGCTGGCTGACGGTGGCTGCACCGCCGATCTTTATCGTCGGGGCGGGGCGCAGCGGATCGACGGCGTTCCACCACTGCTTTGCTCGACACCCGCACGTGTCGTGGGTCTCCAAGGTGCTCGACCTGTACCCCAAAGGCGAGAAGCTCAATTCGGCAATCCTCCGAGGACTGGACACTCCGCTCGTCGGAGCCGCCTTGGCGAAGGGCGTGATCGAGCCCGGCCACCTGAAGCCGAGTGAGGCCTACGCGTATTGGGAATCGATCGCCCCGGGATTCTCCGAACCGTTCCGCGATCTCCTTGCGTCGGACCTCACGGAGCGGACCAAGTCAAACCTCCAGGCTGCTGTCAATCGTCTCGTCGTTGACGGCCGACCCCACCCCCTCATCAAGATCACGGGCTGGCCACGGATGGGGTATCTCCTCGAGGCATTCCCGGCAGCAAAGTTTATTCACGTCGTGCGCGACGGCCGAGCCGTGGTGAACTCCATCATGCAGGTCGACTTCTGGGAAGGCTGGCGTGGCACGAAAGGTTGGCGTGGGCAAGCAATGACCCCTGACCAACAACAGCGCTGGGATGATTCGGGCCAGTCGTTTGTGACCCTCGCAGCCATGGAATTGTCTGACATGCTGGATGCCATGGTCACCGCAACATCTCTGGTTCCAAAAAGCCAGTTCTTCGAGATCACTTACGAAGCGTTGTGCGACGACCCGGTAGCGTCATTTGAGTCAGCGGTGTCGTTCTGCGATATGTCGATGACCGCCGACTTCGAACGTTCCGTCGCAGATTTCGGCTTCCGCAATACCAACGACAAGTGGCGCCGTGACCTGACGGACGTGCAACAACGTCAACTCGAGACCGAACTCATCCCGCACCTCACCCGGTGGGGATACCCATTGTCTTTTGTGGAGGAGACATGACCACTATCGACACGGGACCAGAGCCGGCTTCGATTCGCGTCGAGCAAGAACCCGAGCCACTCTTCGTCAGGCCTAGCCTCCCGACCCCAGGACCGATGGCCTTCTTTGTCGTCCTCGTAGCCGTCATTGTGGGCCTCGCTGCCGCGTTTGGGTTCCAGTCGCTTCAGCCGGACACACCCTTTGTGATTCTTGGCGGAACCCTGTTGTCCGCCGCAGCGCTCGGAATCGTTGGCCTCTACCGCTACCAATGGTTCCTCCTGATCGTCTTGGCGATACGCCCCTCACTCGACGATCTCATCGCTGATGAGTTCGGAACCTTTCAACCCTCGGCGATCCTTGGCATCTTGGCCATTCTGGTTACGTTGTTGCACCTGATCGGGCGGCGCACAACAGGATTGTGGCGACGCCCAACTCCACTCGGCTTCGCGTTCATGGCGTTCTTCGTTCTGTTCGTCCCAAGCTTCATCACCTCGGTCGATCGCGGCGTCTCCCAAGGCGCAATGTTCGGGCTGGCATCGGTCGTGCTCTTGTACCTGGCTATCGAACAACATCTTCTCGACGACTCCCGTTTCCTGTACAAGATCCTGATCGCGTCGGGCCTCGGCATGATCGTCCCGATTATCACCGGCTTCGTGCAGTTCTTCTTCACGGGCACCTTGGACCCCGGCGGGTCGGGCTTGGTCCGTATCGACGGATCCTTCGCTCACCCGAACACGTTCGCGACCTACCTCAGTTTTGCCGTGCTCATTGCGATCAGCATGATTCCGACGCTGGAGGTCAAGCACAAGCTCGTCGCAATTGGCGTCTCGGCTGTCGGAGCTTTCTTATTGGTCAGCACATTCGCCCGCGGCGCGTGGGGCAGCTTTCTCATCGGCACGCTGTTACTCGCCGCACGTATCAACAAGATGCTGGTGTTTGCCATCATCGGCGGCGCTGGTCTGATCGGTGTGAGCGTCCCCGGTGTTCGAAGCCGCATCATTAACCTGACTTCCTCCACCGGACCCGGTGGGGCGCCCAAGACCGATGATTCCATCGGCTGGCGTTTTGGCTACTGGGAACGAATTTGGCCACTGTCATCTCGGAATCCAGTCTCGGGTGTCGGTATCGATGCCACCAAGACCCTGACGCCAGAGGCAAAGGATCCTCACAACAGCTTCCTGCAGGCGTACCTAGAAGGCGGTGTCCTCGGAGCCATCGGGTTCTTCACGCTGCTCGCTGTCGCTACCTACGCCGCATGGAAAACATGGCAGCGAGCACGACGCGGTGAATTTGACCATCGCACCAAGTTCATTAGCGTTGGCGCGATCGCCGCGCTGTTGTCGGTGGCGGCGCAACTCGTCACGGAGAATGTGCTGCTCAACACCGTCGTGTGGTGGTATCTCAACATCGGCTTTGCACACCTCGCCGTGATCACGTGGGGTTACCGAAGCCAGTTTGCCCCTGACCTCACGCGGCTCGCACTTCCGGCTGCGTCCGCGGTCGAGGAAACGGAACCCTCCCCGACATGACCGCAGCGCCACCGCGCCTCTCGATCGGCGTACCGGTGTACAACGGTGCCGACTACATCGAAGAGGCAATCCGAAGTCATCTCGACCAAGACTTCGCCGATTTTGAGCTCGTCGTCTCCGACAATTGCTCCGACGATGCGACTCCTGAAATCGTGCAGACACTGGCTGCCGAGGATTCCCGCATCACCTACACCCGCAACGACACGAATGTCGGCGGTCCAGCCAACTTCAACAGGCTGTTCCGCCTGACCAATGGCGAACTGTTTCGATGGGCGGCTGCCGATGACCGTATCGAACCGGGCTACCTCCGCAAAGTCATCGACTTGTTTGACACCGATCCAAACCTCGTGATCGCCCATTCCGAGGCGCAGTTGATCGACCCACACAGCGAGCCCATGTTGCAGATGGAGCAGGGCTACCTCGGCGGTGACGGGTACATGGAAGCCATCAAGTTGACCCCACCCGCTGGAGACGACCGCTTCGGGTCTCCCCACCCGCACAAGCGAATCGATGCCGTCATCAACAACAACCACCGAAACTTCTACATCTTTGGCGTCATGCGTCGTGACACGATGATGCACACCCGACTTCATGGCCCCTTCTACGGCGGCGATCGAACCCTGCTGGTGGAGATGGCGATGCGCGGGACGTTCCAAAAAGTCCCCGAGCCTCTATTTTGTTCTCGCAGCCACGCCATGAACTCGGGCCGCAACGGCCTCAATTTCGAAGAGCTCAAACAGCACGGAGCCAAGGATCTCTCCTTCGCGAGCCAGGTAATGAAAGGCTATGTGACGGCTATACGCGCTGCGAAGGTTGATCGGGCTGAAGAGCTTCGCTGCATGGCTGTCGTCGCAAAGAAGTTTAAGCAACCTACCCGCCTGCTCCGCGGCTGGTAGGAAGAGCCCATGCCTATCTACGCCCTTGGTGACGCAGGCCCCGAGATCCATCCGGATGCCTATGTTCATCCGGACGCGGTCATCATCGGCCGCGCGGTGATTGGCGCACATTCTTCGGTTTGGCCAACCGCCGTGATTCGAGCTGACGACAACATCATTTCGATTGGAGCCCGGACATCGATCCAGGACGGCGCCGTGCTCCACTGCACTGAGGAACATCCGACCATCATCGGCGACGATTGCACGATCGGTCACAACACCCATCTCGAGGGATGCACGCTCGAAAATGCGTCCTTGGCGGGGTCTGGCGCGATCGTGCTCCATGGGACCGTGATTTCCTCGGGGGCACTGGTCGGAGCGAACGCGGTCGTCGCTGGCGGCAAGACAATACCGCCTAACGCGATCGCCTTGGGCGTTCCCGTCACAATCCGTGAGGACGCCCACTCCGTCGAGCTGAACCTCCTCAACGCGCAAAACTACGTAGAGCGGGCGAAACGCTACCTCGGCGACCTCCACCGAATCGATTGAAAAATCAACGAAAATCAACCAACTTCTGAGCCATCTGCCTCCGCTTTGAACCAGAGCTTGCCGCGCAATACGATGTGCCATTGGGCCTAGGTGCGTGAAGGAGGATCGTGGCCATCCGTCGAGCGTCAAAATCGACACTACGAATCGCCATGATCGGGACGCGCGGCATCCCGGCACATTATGGCGGAGTCGAAACCGTCGTCGATGTTCTCGCCCGAGAACTGGTCACTCGCGGTCACGACGTAACCGTCTTTTGTCGCTCCGAGGACTACGCGACTCATCCCCCCATGATCGACGGTGTGCGCCTCGTCTACCTTCCAGCGGCTCAGTCCCCCGGCATCGGCGCAATGGTCCATGCATTCCGGTCGGCCCTCTATTGCATCGGCAGAGATTTCGACATCATCCACTTTCACGCGCTGGGGCCAGGAATAATGTCGCTCATCACCCGGCCGCTCTCTCGTTCGACTGTGCTCGTCACCGTGCACGGTCGAGACGACAAGCGAGACAAGTGGGGGCGGGCGGCGAAACAGATCCTTCGGTTCGCTGCGTCGGTCAGCGCCCGAATCCCACATTCCACGCTGGTCGTCAGCAGCACACTCGCGGACGAATATGCCGACGAGTTTCGTCGCACCACCACGGTCGTCCCGAATTCGACCCATCCAATTTCTTCCGTCGAACCCGGATCTACCCTCGACCGTTATGGACTTCGGGCTGGCCGCTACTTCGTCTCCGTCGGTCGGCTGGTGCCCGAGAAGGCTCCACATGAGACCATCGATGCCTTCCGCAAGGCCTTAACCAACTTGCCCCTGGTCATCATCGGAGGCGCCGCCGGAACCAAGCCATATGTTGATCGCCTGCACGAGCTTGCCGAAGACTCCCCCAATCCGATCATCTTCACGGGCCCGCTTTACGGTGACGAACTCGCCGAGCTCGTCACCAACGCTGGTGCTTTTGTTACCTCTTCACACCTCGAAGGGCTTCCGACCGCGCTAATCGAAGCCGGACGCGCTGCGTTGCCGGTAATCGCCAGCGACATCGCCCCACATCGCGAAATCCTCGCCACCGACGAAGGCGATGCCGGTCGCCGCGTCTACGCCACCGGCGATACGGACTCGTTGGCGGAGCTCTTCACCTTGGTCGAAGGAAATCTGCCCAACGAAGAATTTGGAGCCAAGCTGTTCGCGTCCGAGCTTGACGAACGTTACGCCCCAGCTCGCACCGGAGAGGTTCATGAGCAGGCATATTGGGCTGCGATCGGCCAACGTCGCCGACGCAAGGTCCCTACAGGCTGATCTTCAGACCCTCGGCCGCACCCAACACCTTTACCGAAGTCGCTGCGAGAGTGGTCTGCTCCACGAGGCGGTCGACGTCGTCGTCGTTGTGGAGCGGATCGTGGTGGAACAGTGCCAGCCGCTTCGCGTTACCGGCCTCGGCCACGCGAAGAGCGTATTCGGGGGTGCAATGACCCCAGTCTTGACGACTTGCCAGCAGCTCCGGCGTGAACTGCGCATCGTGGATAAGAAGATCCACGCCTTCGACTAGCTCCAACACCGAATCGGCAATATCGGACATCGCCGCGGGCTCCTGATGGTCGGGAATGTAGGCAATAGAGGTATCCCCGATGTCGATTCGATAACCGTTCGTCTCACCGCTGTGCGGAACGGGTCGTGCCATTACCGATACCCCAACACCAAGGTCGACTCGTTCGTTCGCAATGGACTTGATCGACATCGATGACGGGAGTTGTTCGATGGAGACGGGGAAGTACGGCGGCTTCACGAAACCACCGATCGCTTCGCCAAAACTGACATTAGGCTCGGGCGGACCATAAATCGTTGTCGTTGACTCGGGATCGAGCAACGGCGAAAAGAATGGAAGGCCTTGCACGTGATCCCAGTGCAAATGGGTCACGAGCACCGTGCCCGTGAAGGGATCCGGCCCTCGATCGAGCCCGTAGAAGCGCAATCCCGTTCCGGCGTCGAGCACGATGGGATCGGCGTGTCCGGATTCGATCACGACACACGCGGTGTTGCCGCCATATCGCGACATGCTTGAGCAGTGGCATGGCGTAGAGCCTCGGACGCCATAGAACGTGACCGTGGTTTCTGCCTCCACTACACGCTCCTCCCGATCTGACCCAAGGCCCGCCTTCACCCCAATACTGGTGTCTAGATGGTATTGGATCGAAGGATCGGCGGAGGGATGATGTGACATAGTTGACGCGGCCCAAAGGGACACGCCGCCTATGGAAGGCGCACAAATAGCTCGGCCGCTTCCACCATTCCTTCCTTAATCAGGTCCGCTAACACCCGCTCGACTCGCTCCGTCTCATCTGGCCAACCCATGATCTCGGCCAGATCGCGCCGAGGAACAGCTCCGCCGGCAAGCGCTCGTATCAGGCGGCCCCTGCCCTGCCGATCCGACCCCTCAAAGGGTGATTGGGCTACCGAGACGCCGGCCGATCCCGTCGCTGGGTCGGGTCCAGTCCCGCGCCAGCGGCAAAACTCGCGAACCGGGCACAGCGAGCAGCCTGGGTTTCGCTTCATGCAGACCGAAGCACCAAAGTCCAAGATCGACTGATTCCATTTCCAGCCTTGCCCGTCGGGCACGAGCGAATTGGCAACATCTTGAGCGCGGCCCGTCGCAAGCGCCTGACCTCCTACTCGAGCGAGCACTCGACCGACGTTGGTGTCGACCACACCCACGTCATGCTCAAAGGCGAACGCGAGCACTGCGCGAGCCGTGTACGGACCGATCCCAGGAAGCCCGAGGAGCTCGTCAAAGTCCTCGGGAAGCGCGCCGTCATGATCGTCAACGAGCCGCTGCGCGCAGCTGTGCAGTAGCCGTGCGCGGCGGTTGTAACCCAGCCCGACCCACAGCGCGATCACCTCCCCGAGCGGCGCCACTGCGAGATCCGCGGGGGTTGGAAAGCGGGCCATGAACTGCTGCCACTTCGGAACGACGCGCTCAATCTGCGTCTGCTGAGACATCACCTCGCTCACCAACACCGCCCACGGATCACGGGTCTGACGCCACGGCAGATCTCTCTCCGACGGGTCGGACCATTCCAACAGCGCAGGGACGAATGCCGGGTTGACCGCAATGGGCGTAGCCGATTGGTTCACATCTGCAGCGTTACTGCCGACAGGGGCTAGGTCAAATGGCCTAGGAGCTCACATGTCACCAACTCCGGATCGCATTCATCTGTCCCCGCCCGACATGACCTGGCGCGAGCGAGAATCGCTGTTGCAGGCTTTCGACAGTAACTGGATTGCACCTGTCGGGCCGGCGATTAACGAGTTCGAGGCTCGACTCCGGTCGATCACGGCCACCGAAGACGCCGTCGCGCTTAACAGCGGCACAGCTGCCCTTCACCTCGGACTGCTCGCCCTCGGCATCGGTCCAGGCGACATCGTGGTGGTGCCGACGGTGACGTTCATCGCCACGGCCAACGTCGTTCGCTACGTGGGTGCCACCCCGCACTTCGTCGACTGTGATCCGGTCACCGGCAACATGGATTCCGACGCCCTCAGCCAGGCACTGGGCGATCTTCACCAGTCCGGCAACCGCGCCAAAGCGGTGATAACCGTCGATCTCTACGGGGCATGTCCGAACTATTCAGCGATCGAAGCGATTTGCAACCGATACGCCGTGCCGATCCTCGAAGATGCCGCGGAGTCGATCGGCGCAAGCCACCAAGGTCGGCCTGCAGGATCGTTCGGCCGATTGGCTGCCCTCAGCTTCAATGGCAACAAACTCGTGACCACCGGGGGCGGGGGCGCTTTGGTGGGGCCACGCTCGCTGCTCGAAAACGCTCGCCACCTCGCCTCCCAAGCCCGCCTTCCAGAAGCACATTTTGAGCACGACCAGGTTGGCTACGCCTACAAGATGTCCAACTTGTTGGCAGCGGTTGGAGTCGCTCAGCTCGAGCGGCTCGACCTGCTCGTCGGCCGCACCCGAAACATCCATCTTCGCTATCTCGAGGCCTTTCATCACTTCCCTGGCGTTGAGGTAGCCACTCAAGACGCACACGGTGGGCGAGGCAACGGTTGGCTCACGGTACTGATGACCGACCCGACCCGTCACCGCCCGGTGGCTGAAATGGTTCGACTCCTCCAGGACCAACAGATCGAGGCTCGACCAGCGTGGAAGCCAATGCATCTACAAACGCCCTACCGCGACTTCGCCATCACGGGTGGATCAAATGCACTTGACCACTTCCGATGCGGCATATGTCTACCGAGCGGGTCATCGATGACCGACGGTGACCAACAACGCGTCATCAACGCGGTGATTCAGCTGTTGCGCCCACGCCACGGTGATCTAGATCTCGAGATCGATCTCAACCGCGAGCGAGTTCGGCCACGTCCGGACAATCCGCCACCCATTCATCGCGTGGCTTAACACCATCGGCGTCGATCAGGTCGTCGAACCGATCGAGGTCGACCAGTTCGGGCAAACCTGACCGCTCCTGGCCACCAGCGCCATCAAGGCCATTGCGTGTGAGGTACGCGTTCCATAGCTTGGCCGGCAAGCGACTTCCGAACGGGGTGACGACAACGATCGAACGTCCTTTTTTGCGGCCACTTTCGATCCAGGCGAGGGTGCCCGATGGGCACAGCACCTGTCCGGGTCCCGAAGCGAGCGAATCGATGACTTCCGTTCCTCCCGCCTCGCCGTAGGCAACCGATTCGGCGATCTCGCCAGATTCGTCTTCCATAAACCGATCGGCAAGCTCCCAACCTGCGGCGCAGGCGTCTAGGCCGTGGAGCATATGGGCGCCCAAACACACGATCCCGGTGGATGCGGGCTGTCGCGCAATGAGCTGACGTAGTGCTGTCAGCAGCGCGTTCCTGTCGGAGCAGAAAGCTGCCAAGGCCGACATTGTCTCGGGAACGAGGATGCGATCGGGCGCCTGTCCGGCCCGGGCCACATAGCGAAGACGCTCGATTGGATGCACGCACCGACACTACAAGCGTGTATTGCGCATACGCATCCGCTACCGTTTCGGCCGTGGCAGTTCTCGAAGGTGACCCCGAACTAAACCCGATCAACGGCGATGCTCGACCGTTCTCGGACTGGATGACCACGTTTCCCATGCTTGCCGGAGTTATCGACCCGTACACGCATGAGAGCGCCTGGCTCCTCGACACGATCAAACGGATCTTCCATCACTACAGCGGTGCCGGTGTTCGAGTGGCATGGCTCGCAACCGGCCCTGCCGATGGCGTGAAGAAGTTTCTCGGCCCCTACGCCGAAGAGTCCCTCACGTTCGCCGACCCAAATGGCAGCGCCGCCAACGCGTTGGGCGTGGAGACACTCCCTGCCCTGGTGTTAGTGCGCCAAGATGGCGAGATCCTCAGCAAGGCCGAGGGGTGGGATCCCCAAGCTTGGCGATCGGTCATAGTCGCCCTTGACGAGCTCACCGGTTGGTCGGGGCTCCAAGTACCCGGGCCGAAGGATCCGGCGCCCTATACCGGCACGGCCCTTCAGACGAGCTAAGACCGCTCGCTGTTAGCCGCAACTCGTCACACGGATGAGGTCAGCGGTCGGGAAGAAAATTTGTCGGTCGCCGAGTTGCGCCCATTCTTCAAAGGCCTCGGCGTACCGGTCTAGAGCTTCGGGAGAATCTGCACTGACGTGGATTCGAACACAGCTGACCTCGCCGTCGCGCCATGCGACGAATCGGTCGTTCCCCCAGCCCTGAGAAATCTCGAGCGCTTCGCGACGATCGAACACGTCGGTCAAAAGAGCTGCAACACCGGCCTGACCCCAGACTCCCTGCTCGAACACATCGCCCTCGGCAGGGGGAAAGTCCAACGCTTCGACGAGGTCTGCGCCGGAGAGAAACGCTTCGGGGTTCACCACGGCCTCGGAGGTCGCCGGCGGGTCAGCGTAGGCGGCATCGAGGCGGTCCTGGCCCGTTTCCCACAGAGCCGAGGCGAAATCCTCTCCGTAGTCGTAGCGACCGAACTGCAGCTCGAGAAACGATGGCGTGAACTCATTGAGCGACACCGACCGGGGGATCGAATTTCGAGCCGCCGCTTCCTCGTTCAGTTCAGCTGGTGTCAACGTGGCCCGATACCGGGCTTCGATCACTCGTGCCGAACCTTCGACCAACGCGGAGAACGTCCACGCCAGCTCGTCGTTCTCGGCGTCTGAGCCGCGATCTAACCCGAACACCTGATCTTCGAGTGCGTGCACCAATTCGTGAACCAGCACCGTCTCGGTGAAGGTCGTCAGTTCGCCGCTGCGCAACACGACCCCACCGGTCTCGGTGTCGTAGTAGCCAACGACTCCAGCATCACCAAAGCGGGCCCAGATCTCATCGAGCTCACGGCCATCGTCGATGATGCCAACCGCCTGGTAGATGTCCGTGAAGTTGGCGAACTCCGAAGCATCACCTTGCGCTTCGCGAAGCACAAGTTCTTGCCACGCGTCGTTGAAACTTCCCGAATCGAGAACCTGCACGGGTGGCCGATCGAGGAATGTCAACCCCCGCTCAGCTTCAACGAATGTGATCAGTTCGGTGACCAGTGCATCCAAAGGCGTGTCACTGGGCGCGTCGAGAGCATTCTGCGCTGGCGCGGCTGCCGGGGCTTGCGTCGCGGGGTCACCTTCGTCCACCGCTTCGGAACTATCACCCAGCTCGGCCGCAGCCTCGCCCGCCTGCGGATCCGTCGATGCGGTCTCTCCGATGACGGCATCGGACCCAGCACCTTCACCTTCTTCGCTAGCGAGCGCCTCTGGGTCCACGGCGTTCTCGGTAGTTGTGCCCTGCACTCCTCCGACCTGACGCGACCCTTCCGAATCGGCCGCGACTCGATCGGCATCATCAGGCACCGCGGGAGTCGAGGTTTCTCCGGCGTCGGTACATGCCGAGGCCATCACGAGCAGCGCTAGGACCATGGCAAGAGCACGCATAGGACTTCTATCGACCATCGTTAGCAAAACCTTTGATCGGGACCGCTCTACAATGACCGTAGGCCCGCGCGGTTCCATTCGCGCATCACCCCGGAGAGCAAGACAGGCTATGAGCGACATCGAACCCGAATTGGTAGAGACCGAGGCTGCGGCAACGGATGCAGACGGCGAAGGCGTTTCGACCATCACCGACGCCGCCAAGTTGATCCGACTCGGGACGATGACGCAGTCGTTGATGAACTCCGCTCGTGAGGCTCCTCTCGACGAGGAGGGCCGCTCCTTGCTCGCCCGCATCCACGGCGAGACGATGGCAGCGCTTGAGGACACGATGAGCGACGACCTGCTCGACGAGCTCAAAGAGTTCCAGCTGTGCATCGACTGCGAAGACACGCCACCGTCTGAGAGCGAACTCCGAATCGCACAAGCACAGCTCGTCGGCTGGCTCCAAGGGCTTCATCAAGGCTTCCAGGCCATGGCGATGGCCCAACAGGCCGCGGCTATTCAACAGCTGCAACAGCTCAAGCAAGGCGCACAGCCAGGGCTCCCACCCGGTGCTGCCACGAGCGGCGACGCCATCGATGCGTCGAGCCGTCCGGGAACATACCTGTAGCGGACGCTATTGCGGAAATTTGCGCGCTGTATGGCAAATAGTGCCGTTCAACGCGCAAATTTCGGAGAGAGCCAGAGCTCGCGTTTTTGGTTAGAGCTCTCGGAGGGTGTCGGCCCCAAAGAAGGCCTGCCACGCAAACCAGAACTCGTTCTGATGCGTAATCGGGGCGAGTTGGGTGCCGGCAAGTTCGCCATCCGTGGCGCGTCCAAGGACATTCCACGTAGAACCAGTCTGCTCGTCGGTGAAGGTCTCGTCGCCGTTTGCGGTGAAGGTGAGCGTCTGACCGTCGACCACCGGGTCGTGTGCAATGGCGGTACCGATCGGCTGCGAGCCACTGATCAGGCCGCTGTCGAGCGCGTCGTTCGTGTCTCCGCCTGCGAGAACCACGATCGGACGTCCGTCGACCTCGTCGTTGATGACGCCGAGCGACACCGCTTGTGCAAACGAATACGCAGCAGAGGTGTCACCGTCACTCACACCAACGACTCTGCTGAGTGCCGGCAGGCGTCCATCGAGCGTGCCATCGAACAAGAAGGGGCGTTGCGACGAGCTATAGCCAACGTATGGGTTTGCGCCGTACTGTGAGCGTCCGCGGGCACTCTCGCCGGCCAGCGAGCCTCCATCAGGGAAGTTCTCCGCGAATTGCCGGAACGACACAATCGATGTCGGCACAGATTCCAATTTCAGGCCGGCGAATTCACCAGCGATGGCTTCACCGGTGACCTGTTGCCACAACGACGTGGTGGCGTCGTCCCACATCACGAGGTCGCTGTTTCGCAGCAGACCCGAGACGCCAAGGCGAATTACTTCACCGTCGATACGACGATCGAAAGCGATGGCCGTGTTGCACAACGGGCAGTACGTCACCGCGATTGGAATGTCGCCAAATGCATCGTTGACGATCTCGTGGCGAGTCAGGATCGACAACGGGTAGAAGCGCGCCTCGCCGTTGAACTGCACCAAGGCCCCGGGTTCGCTTGGGGCCAACCATTCGCTGGCCAAAGCTGGGGACTCGAAGATCGGTGTGTCGATCGGTGGAATGCCATCGCGCGGATCGTTGCCCCCAAGCCCCGAGAGGAGTTCGTCGTACCCGTCGATCGTGCGACGGGTCCAATCGGTCGGGAACGTCAGGCCTGCGACGGCCGCCCGGTCGGGGTCTTCTTCGATGATCAGGCTCGCCTCGTCAATGTCGGCGGTGAATGCGCCCCCATCGGTACTAAACGGTCCCTCGAGCGGCGGCACGAGCGTTGTCGTGGGCCCTTCGACTACGAACGGTTCCTCGACGTCTTGCGCCTCGGCGACCGTAGGAGCGGTCGTGTTCCCTGAGGACTCTTCCACGACCTCGGCCTCGGTCGAGTCATCGGCTACACCGGCGATCTCGTCGACGAGATCAGAAGAACAAGCGGTCGCCAGAAGGGCGAGCGCGAGAATGATGGGGCCTAAGCGCGTCATAGTGGCAACGATAGCTCTCCGAGGTAAACACGAATTCCTCACTCTTTAAGCTCTGCTAAAGGAAGTCTCGCCCGTTATCCTGTCGCCATGGCCAAATCCGTCGATCTGTCGCAACGCATTAAGTCGGGAGCCAAAGTGCTGGCAACGACCGATCTTCCCCGCGTTCCGAAAGGCACACGAGGCAAAGTTGCGATGTCGAATGGCATCACCTGGAAGCGCTACTGGGTCCGTTTCGAGAACGGTGAACTGCTCGGTCACATCGACCACGACAACATCGTCATCGAACGGGCATGGGATCGCTACTTTGCGGAGAAAGAGGCGGCTGCTGCAGCTGCCGCCGCGGGAGCGAGCGCAGCCGACGACGCCGGTGATGGCGCAGCTTCTGGTGGGGGCGACACTCCCTTCGGCGTGCCGCAGTATCTGCTCGATCGCACCAAGGCCGCACTTGAACGCTTTGGCGTCGAGCGCTAGCCCGGACGCTGTCTCTCCTCGACCATTTCCCCAGTGATCAGGCAGATCCCGACGCGCTAATCGACGCGTTCTTGACCTATTCGGCCTCGATCGGCCTGAACCTCTACCCAGCCCAAGAAGAGGCCATCCTTGAACTCTTCACGGGGAACCACGTCATCCTGGCCACCCCTACTGGCTCGGGGAAATCGATGGTCGGTATGGCAGGCCACTTCGCGACCATGGCGCGTGGGACGCGTAGCTATTACACCGCGCCGATCAAAGCGTTGGTGTCGGAGAAGTTCTTTGCCTTGAGCCGGGCGCTTGGTTCAGACAATGTGGGCATGATCACCGGCGACGCGGCGGTAAACGCCGATGCTCCGGTGATCTGTTGCACACAGGAGATCCTCGCCAACCTTGCATTACGTCAGGGGGCGGGAGCAGACATCGACCTGGTGGTCGTCGACGAGTTTCACTACTACGCAGACCCACAACGCGGCTGGGCCTGGCAAGTGCCGTTATTGCAACTCCCCCAGGTGCAGTTCCTGTTGATGTCAGCGACGCTCGGGCCGACGGCTGATTTCGAAGAAGACCTGACCGCCCGAACGGGTAGAGAGACGGTCACGGTCTCGAGTTCTGAACGACCGGTGCCGTTGGACTTCGCGTGGCAGAACACCCCGGTCCACGAATCGGTCGAGTCGCTCCTCGAATCGGGCCGGGCGCCAGCGTACGTCGTCTACTTCACCCAGAAGTCCGCGCTGGAAGCTGCACAGTCGTTCACGAGCCTGTCGATCTGCACCAAAGAGGAGAAGGCGGCCATCCGCGAGGAGGTCGGTAACTTCCGCTTCGATACACCGATCGGGAAGGACCTCAAGCGGTTCCTCTCCCACGGGGTCGGAATCCACCACGCGGGGCTCCTGCCCAAATACCGCCTCCTGATGGAGAAGCTGGCCCAGAAGGGCCTGCTGAAAGTAATCGTCGGGACCGACACGCTCGGCGTCGGCGTAAACGTTCCAATCCGCTCGGTGTTGATGACACAACTCTTCAAATACGACGGTCAGCGAGTACGCATCCTTACCGTGCGCGAGTTTCAACAGATTGCGGGGCGAGCTGGACGCAAGGGTTTTGACGACGAGGGAACCGTCTGGGTCCAAGCTCCCCCGCACGTGATTGAGAACCTCGCCGCGGAGCGCAAAGCAGCCGAGAACCCGAAGAAAAAGAAGAAGGTCCAAAAAAGGAAGCCACCGGAGCGAGGCTATGCCCACTGGACCGAGGACACCTTCGACAAACTCGTGAACGGCTCACCCGAGCCGATGGTGTCGAGTTTCAACGTCAGTCACCAAATGCTGTTGAACCTGCTCGATCGGCCGCCGGTCACGAGCGAGCACGAACAACCCGGTGGGTGCGATGCCGTACGTGCACTACTTCAGGACAACCACGAGACCCGCAAAGCCCAGCGCTCCCATATCCGCCGCGCGATCTCGATGTATCGCTCGCTGCTCGAGGCCGAGGTGGTCGAGCACCTCGATACCCCCGACGCCGATGGACGCACGGTTCGTGTCACGGTCGACCTGCAGGACGAGTTCGCGCTGAACCAACCGTTGTCGCTCTTCGCGCTCGAAGTCATCGAGAACATGGACCGCGACGCTCCTGAGCACGCGCTGGATCTGTTGTCGGTCATCGAATCCGTTCTGGAGAACCCGGGCGCGATCCTCGCGGCCCAACTCGACAAGGCCAAGACAGATCTGGTCACCGAGATGAAGCGAGACGGCGTTGAGTACGACGAGCGCATGGATCGGCTGGAAGAAGTTGAATATCCCAAGCCCTTACGCGACGAGCTCTACGAGGCATTTAACGGCTTTCGGGAAAAACATCCGTGGGTAGGCCAGGAAAACGTCAAACCCAAGTCGGTCGTGCGCGAGCTCTACGAACGGGTAATGACCTTCGGCGAGTATGTGTCGGAGTACGGCATGAAGCGCAGCGAAGGTCTGGTGCTCCGTTATCTGACCGACTGCTATCGAGCGATGAATCAAACCGTTCCCGACAGCGAGAAGACCGATGAGGTCATCGATCTGATCGAGTGGCTCGGCGAGATGGTGCGCCAGGTCGATTCGAGTCTCATCGATGAGTGGGAGCGGATGATCAACCCCGACGAAGACGACTCCACGACCCCAGACAGCCGTTTCGCCACGATCGAAGCCGCCCCAAGAGACGTCACCTCCAACGCCCGTGCATTCTCGGTGATGATCCGCAACGAAGCATTCCGTTGGGTGCAGCTTCTGAGCCGCCGGACCAGCGACGAACTCTCCCGAGTCTCCGACCCCGATCACGCACTCGACATCGAGCGAGCACCAACGAGGCTGCGATCGGTCGATCAGGTCGAAGCGATGGTCGCCGCGTACTTCGAGGAGCAGGACGAGGTTTCGACCGGTCCCGACGCGCGAGCTCCTGAGTTCTTCCAACTCGACGTCCCAATAGCTACCCCAGCAGCCGACACCGACGGCGAGCGCATCGGCGTGCGTCAGATCGTGGTCGACCCCGAAGGCTTCAATGAGTGGGCGCTCCTCGGATGGGTCGACGTCGACCGCTCGAAAGCAGCAGGCCGCGCCGTACTCGTCTTCGACGAACTGCGCCGCCAAACCTAGTCTTGGGTCGTGGCCCTTCATCTCCTCCAAAATCCTCAGAGCGGCCGTCGATCAGGAGGGGGAGGTTTTTCGCGCCAGAGGCTCGCAGCAACGATCGACGGTCACGAGGTCGTGGACCTCACCGGAGACTCAGCAGAGGCATCAGCCGACGCGCTCAAGAAAGCTGTGGCAGCTGGGGCGATCGAACGCCTCGTTGTCGCTGGCGGCGATGGCCTGGTTCATCTGGCGATACAGCGCGTGGCGCAGACCGGGATCGCAATGACGATCGTGCCATCGGGTACTGGCAATGACTTTGCGATGGGGCTTCAACGCGCCACCAACCCAGTCCCCGCCGACGGGATCAAAACGGTCGACCTTCTACGGGTAACGACCGCCGACGACTCCTCGCATCGTTGGGTTGCTTCGATCGTCATCGCCGGGTTTCCCGCGGCGATCAATGCCCGAGCGAACAGTCTGTCGTTGCCTCTCGGCCCATCGCTGTACACGGTCGCTGCCATCGCCGAACTGCCAAGGTTCACCCGTGCACAAATCGCATATGAGATCACCGGCGGAGACGAAAGCACCCGCAGAGTCACCGACACGGCCATGCTCGCAATCGGGAACACCTGCTTCTTCGGCGGCGGAATGCTCGCATGCCCCGACGCGCTCGTCGACGACGGACTCCTGCATTTCACGTCGATCGAGGACGTCGGTCGCCTCGGAATTTTGCAACACATCCAACGCCAAAAGGGTGGCACCGCCGATTGGGATGAGGTTCAGCGCCACACCGGGACGTCGATCCACCTCGAAAGCCCAGGAATCGAATTGTGGGGCGACGGCGAGCGGATAGGGCTGACACCGGCGACGGTCGAGGTCGTCCCTGGCGCACTAGCCATCGCCACCAGATGAGTGATTCAACACCGCGGGATCATCAGCCGTTGTAGGGTGCGAATAGAAAGCACTACTCCTTGGAGGCCCAAAATGTCAGATTCACTACTCGGCGGACTCGCACAACAATTCAGCGGTGACACGATCGGCCAGATCGCGGGACTGCTCGGAGCGTCGAACGAAGATGCGGGCAAGGCAGTTGCAGCATCACTTCCAATGCTGCTCGGATCGCTGGCGGGCGCTGCTCAACAACCGGCGCAAGCCAACGCACTCTTTGGAGCACTCGGCAGTGACCATGACGGTTCGATCCTCGACATGCTCGGCCCACTCCTCGGCGGTGGATACGCATCTCGCGCACTTGGTTCCGATGGCGCTCGGGTACTCGGCCATCTGTTCGGCAACAAGCAGGGCGCAGTGGAAAGCGCAGTCGCAAAGAGCGCCGGACTCGATGCCGGCCTCATCCAACGCCTATTGCCGATGCTCGCACCAATCGTGATGGGTTATCTCGGGCGTCGCCTGACTTCCGGTGGCCTCGATGCGGGAGGCCTCGGCAGCCTTCTTGGCGGTGAGCAGCAGCAGGCCCGTCAACCCGACTCCGGCCTCGGCGGCATCTTTGACATGCTCGCCGGCGGTAACGACAACGACGATGGTGGCGGCCTTATGGATGTCGCAGGCGATCTACTCGGCAGCCCAGCAGGCAAGGCGATCCTCGGCCAGATTCTGGGTCGATAGATCCAGCGGCACATGTTCGACTCCCCCCAAGGTTGGGGGGAGTGGTGAATCGTCTTAAAAACGTCACACAGAGCGGTTTTTGATAGCCGGTCGACATGGATGGCTACTAAACATCACTTCCAGAGGGGATTTTCACACCGTGCGGGGCAATCCGGTCGCACAAAGAATCGGGAGAGTTACTCTCCGCGCACTTCCGCATAAAGTTGCACCTATTTGGGTGGCCAAATTCCGCGCGTGGAGTACGCGAGATTCACTAGAGTCTCTTCCATACGGGCGAAGACCCAACGGAGGAACTCATGACTATCAGGCGACCCCGATCGAAGCGTTCGATACGACGTGCAACTCGGCTATTCGGGGCTTTGAGCATCGCCGCGGCAACGCTCGTCGCACCAAACGCGGCGGACGCTCAAGCAGGATGCGGTGAACTGAGCGTGGAGTTTGACGGCGTTCGACTCCTCAACAACGGGGTCGACAACAACGCCGGACCGTTTGCCATCAATCTTCCCGCGGGAACCTACGACGTCACGTTGATCGGATACGACTTCCACAACGAGCAACCCAATGTCGGCACCCAACCAGGTGAGCAATTCGTCGTGGCCCTCGACAACGGGTACGTGTCCCCGCCGAGCATCGACATCCCTGATGACGTCAACTCGAGCACGGTGACCCATCGTGGGCAAGTAATCAGCTCTGGCGCTAGTTCCCTGACTCTTCGACATCTCGGAGTTCCTGGCGTCAACTCGGTGGACCCACAGTGTGTCGGGTTCACGCTCGTGGATGTTGGCCCCGCAGCTGAAGCCCCAGTTGATGCATCAACCGACCCAGCGGATCCCTCCGTTGATATTTCGGCACCCGGTGACGATGCGTGCACCGTCAACCCGGATAGCAGTTCGGCAGGAGCGTCAAGTGAACCGGTCGAAATTGACTCCGCTACCGGATGCCCGGTTGCACCCGATGATGGCCCCGTAGATTGTGACTCCACCGGAGACGCCGCAGCCGGTGACACAACCGAAATCTGCGACACCGCCCCAGCAGACGACGACCCAGCAGGCGACGCCCCAGCCGTTTGCGACTCCACCGGAGACACAGCAGGCGACGACGCAGCAGCCGGTGACGCAGCCGCAGCAGGCGACGCAACCGAAATCTGCGACACCGCCCCAGCAGACGACGCCCCAGCAGACG
>CAZLWE010000014.1:0-34943 GCA_964562985.1 uncultured Acidimicrobiales bacterium | reverse complement strand
ACGCCCCAGCCGGCGACGCCCCAGCCGGCGACGCCCCAGCCGGCGACGCCCCAGCCGGCGACGCCCCAGCAGATGACGCCCCAGCAGCCCCAGCCACCGCATCGTCGGAAGGCGGCAGCGACGACGCCGGAACAGACGGAGGTGCCGTAGCCGTAGTTGGCAGTGACGCAGGCGGAACCGACGGAGGCGATGCCGCAGCCGCAGCCGGAACCGACGGTGACGCTGCTAGCAGCGACGCCGCGGCACAGCCAAGCGTTGAAGTGCAGGGAATCGCCGTCGAGAACAACGATGATGCCGCTGAAGCGGCCACCGCCACGACGGCAGCACCTGCTGGCGCAGCGGCCACCGCAACCACGGCCGCAGGTGTCGCAGCAGCGACACAAACCGGACAGCTTGCGGTCACCGGTAGCTACAACGCAATCTCGTTCGCACTCGTGGCCTTCGGACTGCTCCTGATCGGCATGTCCTTCGTGCTCGCTTCCGATAAAGAGCGGGCACTGGCCTACACCCGGTAGGCCGTAGCGCCGCTAGTTCACGGAGTCCGTGGCTTGTGAGGGAGACCTCGCTCGCCACGGGCTCATTGCGTTTTGGTGCGTTAGGAGCCGGCTCTCGAGAACGCGACGGTGGGCTCGCCCGAGTATCGCACATCGACCCTGTCACCACGTAAAAGGGCGGTGCGAGCGGGTACACGGGCAAGAACCTCAACGCCCTCCGCAAGAGCAACCGTGACCATCGCATCGTGGCCGTAGTACTCGACAAGCGAGACGAGATAGTCACCGCCCTGATCGAGTCGCAGGTCCTCGGGCCGAATCAGCACATCGACCGAACCGTGAGCCGGGGACTTGAGCGGCACTTCTCCAATAGGGCAATCCACCTCATCGCCGGTCGCATGGGCCTCAACGAGGTTCGCGTCCCCGACAAAGCTCGCAATCCACGGGTTCTGAGGTTGCTCGTATAAGTGGTGAGGGGTTCCGAGCTGTTCGATGAGCCCGCTTCGCATAACCGCGACCTCGTCTCCGAGCACGAAAGCCTCTTCTTGGTCGTGGGTTACGAAGACCGAGGTGATGCCGAGGTCGATGAGCAACCGATGCACATCCGTGCGCACGCCGACCCGCAAGGCTGCGTCGAGATTGGAGAACGGTTCGTCTAGCAACAGCACCTTCGGACGCGGCGCAATCGCCCGGGCGAGAGCGACGCGTTGCTGTTGACCACCAGACAAGGTGTCTGGCATTCGGTCTCCGAGGTGACCGAGACCCACCATTTCCAACGATTCACTCGCTCGCCCCGTCTTACGTTCATCTCGGTCGAGGCCGTACTCAACGTTCTTTCGGACGGTCAGGTGTGGGAACAGTGCCCAATCCTGGAAGACCATGCCGATGTTGCGTCGCTCTGGAGGCACCCAGACGTTGCCACCGGCCATCACTGTCCCGCCAACGGTGATCTCACCGCTATCGGGTGTTTCAAGCCCAGCGATCAAGCGGAGCAGGGTGGTCTTCCCGCACCCGCTTGGGCCCAAGAGCGCGAGGCTCTTTCCGGCTTCCACTGCGAGGTCGATTCCCTGCAAGACCGTGGTGTCGCCGAACGACTTATGCACTCCGTCGATCGAGACATGCTTGACGGCCTGGCTACCGCTATTGGAATCCTGCATTAGGTTCTAAATCGCTCCGTCGGGGAAGGTCCAGCATTGGTCGAAGTCTCCGGTCTCGAAACCTCGGCTGAACCATTCAACCCGCTGGGCCGAGGTTCCGTGCGTAAAGTTTTCCGCATTCGTGCTTCCGGTGATGGCATCATCGCCGACCGCGCCCGCAGCTCGAACGCCCTCATTCAAATCGCCATCCTCGAGTAGTAGGGAGTTGTTGATCAGCTCTTGATCCCCAGAAGCGAGGATCTCATCGGTGCGAATCTGGAAGTCTCGGGCCCACATACCTGCGAGGCAGTCTGCCTGGAGTTCGAGGAAGACGTTGAGTTCGTTCGCCTGAGCTTGGGAAGCGCCTGACTGCGCCTGACGAACACGGTTGTTGATCCCGACGACGTTCTGCACGTGGTGGCCGATCTCATGGGCGAGGATATACGCCTGAGCAAAGTCGCCTTCGGCTCCGAGCTGGGATTGCAGCCGGAACATGAACTGGAGATCGATGTACGCGTTTGAATCTGCTGGGCAGTAGAAGGGTCCGACGTTCGACGACGCGTTACCGCATCCACCCGTGCTCACGCCATTGTCAAAGATCACGAGCCCTGCGTCTGGATACGTTGATCCGGAAGCGGCAAATTCGCCGGCCCAAAAGACCTGCACGTCATCGAGTACGGCATTGGCCAAGTCGAAGGCGAGGTTCTCATCCGCGCTGAAATCGGATGGATCGGCGTTCGACTGCGAAACGCCGCCACCTGCGAGTCCGCCGTCGCTCGTTAGATCCGGCGCAGCGAGGCCACCACCGTTTCCGAGACAGCTGAACAAGAGAAGTCCGAACACGACGACCAGAACGAGTCCGAGACCACCGCAACCTCGCCTTCCTGACCGTGGTGCCGCTGCGGCGCCACCGACTGCGCCCCCGCCGAGCGAGCCTCCGAGGCTGCCTCCACGACGACTTCCACCAAAACCACCAAAACCGCCGCCGCTTCGCGAGCCGCGACGATCTTGAACATTTCGGCTTCGATATCCCTTAGGAACCTTAACCATTTATCTCTCCCGGCCGCCTAGCAAATGATGCAGCAGAGACCTTAGCGCGCTGGCCAGCGCATCTCCCCAGTGGATTGTCGCTGCGTCGGGCGGCGGCCGCGGGAGGGCCGCTCCGCAAGACGATCGCGTGCGTGCACTTCAGACGCCGGATGGGAACCTGGCGGACGAGGTTCGATCCGCATTACCGGACGCTGGTCAGGCTCGGGAGTTTCTAGGCGCGGACCAGGCCGGGGTACTTCGCCACCGTTGGCAATTGCCGGGTGTTGGCTGGACAAACGAGTCCGCCGCGGCCACACGACAAAGGTCAATAGGTACGCAATGGCCCCAATGAATAGCAGCTGTGCCACAACGGTGTTGAACCCCCCACCATCGCCCCTGGTAGCGATCGTGATGATCGCGACCAGGGAGGCGACAGTGGCGATGTACAGCCCGAAACGTCTCCACCCTCCACGCATGAACCGAGACGGTAGGCGCGCTTTGGGCATCGGTGCAATTCGACGGACGGAGCTCTGGCTCCCCATACCCCAAATCTCGGTACTGGGTGACCCTCGATGGGGCCTCGGTGTGTCATAGGCTATTCACCGTGAAGCGCTCACATATTTTTGCCCGCGAACTTCGAGGGGCCATCCTCGTGGGCCTGGTCGCTCTCATGATCGTGTGGCTATTCGCTCGTCTTGGGAGTGATCGCGCAGAAGCCCAAGCCGAGGCCGCCCTCCAATCGACAACCACCGTCGTGGTGACCACCACAACAACCACCACGATCCCGGTCGATGACAACCAACGACTCTGCTCGCTCGCTTCTGGGTTCCGTGCAGACTTGCGGGAGATTCCGATCACACTCGTGAACCTCGCAGGCGACCCAATCTTGCCAGCCGGATCACCCGCAATTGATGTGGGTGTGCACGAATTGGGCGACATTCCCGAGGAAGAAGTACCCGAATTTCCGACGGTCGCTCGATCGAACGCTGAAGCCGCCGGTCAGGACGTCCCCGAAACAACGACTACGACCTCGTCGACCGTTCCGCCTCCTCCACCGGCTGAGCCGCCGCCGGCGATCATTGATACCGATCGAATCGACCCTCTGGAATCGGGTCTTCTGGGTGCCCCTCAGCGCACGGCGCTGGAGTTTTATTCCGCCGCCTCCACCCTTCGGCTGGGCCAGATCACCGCTGACTTCGCCGCCGTAGCTGACCGGCTCGCTACCTTCGTCGAAATTGGCGAGTCCGCCCGTTGGGATCTCGAGGAGCTCGAACAATCGAGCTTCTCCGACCAGTGGACGGCCTTGGCGACGCGTCCAATCTTCGGCGTCGATCCCACGCTCGAATACATCGAGGTTACGTGCGACATCCGAATTGGTGACGGCTTCGTATATCAAGAAGAGGCTCCTGAACTACCCGTCCTCGATGAGGTGTTCATCCCAACTCCGGTGGATCCGGGCTCTCGGTAAATGCGAAATCCATTCGTAGCCACAGCATTGGTGGTCACCATCTTGGTGGTGGGGTTCTTTGCATGGGACTTCGCCCGATCGCCGAGCGTCCCCGAACAGTCTGAAATTGTCCAGACCCTTGAGGAAACGCCGCCAGCTTCATCGGCAGCCGGTTCGGACCAAGCCCTCCAAGCAGAGGGTAGCGTCGAGCCCCCGGCAGCCGATGCGCCCGATGACTTTCCGGCGTTTGTCGACAACGCACTGCGCAACGTCGACGAACGAGAGATTCCGATCGATGTTGGCTTTGAGATCCTCGAGGTTCTCGATCACGACACCAGTGCCTTTACACAGGGATTTGAGATCTCGGAAGGACGATTGTTCGAGAGCACCGGGCTTGTCGGTCAATCAACCATTCGTGAGCTCGAACCCGAGACCGGAGCGGTCATCCGTTCGACCGGTGTTCCCGATGTCTTCGGCGAAGGGATCACCGTGATCGAGGACCCTGCCGGCGACACCGCCGTGCTGCTTACCTGGCAGGACGAGATCGCCTTTCGCTACGACGTCGAGACCTTTGAGGTCATCGAGTCATATGAGTACGAGGGGCAAGGTTGGGGGATCTGCCACGACGGCGACCGCCTCATCATGTCGAACGGGAGCGACAGGCTGCAGTTCCGTGATGCCGAGTCCTTCGAGCTCCTGAGCGAAGTTTCCGTCACGTTGTCGGGCGCGCCAGTGCAGCTGATCAACGAACTCGAATGCGTCGACCAGGCGGTGTGGGCGAACATCTGGCAGTCGTCGCTCATCATCCAGATCGATCCGGACAGCGGCAACGTCACGCGAGTGCTCAACGCCCGTGCGCTCACTCCCGAAGTCGCCGAGGGCAGCAACGACGACGTGCTCAACGGGATTGCCTTCGATCCTGAGGACGGCACATACCTTCTCACCGGCAAGCGTTGGCCGGTGACCTACCGGGTGCAACTCTTCGACGAAGCCACTGCCGGTTAGACGTCGCGACACGCCCGTGCGGCCCCACATCGTCTCGCGCCCAATAACCTGACGGTATGGATCGCTCCACGCCACCTCGAGCGCAGCGGCGCCCGCCACAGCGTCAAGCTCCCGGGCCACTGCTTGCCGTTATGGGTGCAACCGCAGCGATCTTCATGATCCTGGCGTTCGCGACCGGCGAGTGGGTATTCCTGGGACTGGGGATCTTCGGGCTCCTTGTTGGGCTCGTTCCCTTGCTCGACAATCGTCGGCGTTAGGTGCGATTCACCCGACCCGGCGGCGCCGCGACATAAGGTCGAGACGTGATGATTGGGCGCTACGCACCATCCCCCTCGGGGCGACTTCATGTGGGCAACCTGCGCACCGCGATGCTGGCCTGGTTGTCCGCCCATCATCATGGCGGAGAGTTGCGTCTGCGCATCGACGACCTAGACCCCAATGTCTGTACGCCCGAACACGAGGGAACGCAACTCGTCGACCTCGCCGCGATGGGCATCACGTTCGCTGGTCCGATGCTTCGACAATCGGCGCGTTCGGCCCGGTATAGCGGTGCGATCGACGAGTTGGGCCAGAAGGGGTTGTTGTATGAGTGCTTCTGCTCGCGTCGCGAAGTCCGCGAAGCCGCACAAGCCCCGCACGTTCACCTTCCCGAGGGCGCCTACCCAGGGACGTGCAGCGACCTCACCGATTCAGAGCGGGCGGAACGGTCTCAACACCGTCCAGCAGCGCTACGCGTCCGCAGCGGGCACCCAACGATCGACTTCGCCGACCGCCACTACGGCCCCCAATCAGAATTTGTCGACGACTTCGTCATCCAACGCAACGACGGCGTGGCCTCCTACAACCTTGCAACCGTTCTCGACGATGCCGACCAGGGGGTCACCGAAGTCGTACGAGGCGCCGACCTTCTGCAAGGCACCGCACGCCATATTTGGCTTCGAACCGCCTTAGATCTCGACCAAGTTGAACATGCCCACGTCCCGCTCATGATCGACGAGGAAGGCGAGCGACTCGCCAAGCGGGGCGGCGGCGTCAACCTCGCCGAACTGGAAGAAATCGGTTTCGCCCCGGATCAGATCCGCCGCGCACTCGCCGTCGGGATCGGTCTATGGCCCGCCGCTGACCCGACAATCCCCGCAATGGAAGACCTCCTCGAACGCTTCAACCCCGAAACCCTCCCAACCACCGACACCGTCTGGATCCTTCCGTAACCTGGCGTCAGACCCTCCGTTATCGATAGCTTCCAGCTGCGAAGCCGGTGGAAGCGGACGCCGTTTACGCAGCAGGCGCGAGGCCCCCGGTAGCAGGCCGAGCGCATGGCGCGAAGCCAGTATGCCGCAGCGAAGCGAGGACGCTCCGTGCAGGGGAACCCTTTGGGTTCCTGGGCCCCCGGAGGACACTCTGGAAAGCACGGGTAGCCCGCAGCTGCGAAGCCGGTGCGGGCGGAAATGGGCCTCCGGCCAGCAGCCGAGCATCGAGGCCCACCAGGGCCGGATTGCGACCGCTGGAGGGCGAAGCCCGGGATTAGAAGAACAGCTCGGAGATCAGGTGGATCGTGAAGCCGGCTAGGCCGCCGACGATCGTGCCGTTGATACGGATGAACTGCAGGTCTCGGCCGACCTGAAGTTCGATGCGATCGGCGGTGTCGTAGGGGTCCCAGCCTTCGACGGTGTTCGCGATGAGGTTGCCGATCTCGCCTCGACCTGCCTCAGCGAGATACACCACGATCGATTCGAGCCAGTGATCGACCTTGGCTTGAAGTGCTGTGTCCTCGACCAATCGATCGGCGAGGGTCACGATGGCATCGGAGATTCGGCGACGGACATCGGAGTCGGCGTCGCGGGTGGCATCTCCGAATCCCCGTTGTAGCGACGACCAGAGGTCCTTGGTCCACTCCTGGAACTCGGGGTGGTGAAGGAGCTCCTGTTTAAGCTGCTCACCCTGTTCGATGAGGCGCTCATCGCTACGCAACCGCTCGGCAAACTCCCGGGAACGAACGTCAATGTCGCGTTTGATGTGGTGGTCCGGATTGCCATCGACCTCGCGCAGGAACGTCATGACCGCGCTGTAGATCTTGTCGAAGATTCGATCGTCGATCGGTTCGGGCACCCACCACGGTGACTCGTTGGTGAGGCGTCGTCGAAACGTCTTGCGGTTGTCGTCTAAGAAGTTGGCCGAGGCTTTGAGCACCGTGTTGTAGAGCTCGTGATGGTGCTCGCCGTCCATGCCTGCGTCGATGACCCGACCCAAGATTGGCGCTACTGGAACTCGGCCGAGGCGATCGCGCACCAGCGAGTCGACCATGAGCCGCACGTCGTCGTCATCGCTCAACACGTCAGAAATAGCCGAAACGACGACCGCTACTTCGGAGACCATGGACTGGGCATTGGCCGGCTCGCTAAGCCACGTACCAAGGCGCTTGGACATTTCGACGTCCTTGAGCTTCTCCGAGACCACCTCGCCGGTAAGGAAGTTCGATTGCACGAACTCGCCAAGTCCTTCGCCGATGTCGTCTTTGCGCTTCGGGATGATCGCCGTGTGCGGGATGGGGAGACCGAGCGGATGCTTGAAGAGCGCGGTTACGGCAAACCAGTCGGCGAACGCTCCCACCATTGCGGCTTCAGCCGTTGCACGCACGAACCCAATCCACGGTGCGCCGCCATCCTGGTTGGCTCGGGCAATGAAGTACACCACGGCAGCCACGACCAGCAACAGCGTCGCGAAGCCTTTCATGCGGCGCAGCTGCGAGCGCTGGACGATCTCGCCTTGGTCAATCGGTTCGACCGCCGAAGATGTTGCAGATACCACGCTGTGAGCGTATTGGGCTTGGGTGTGCGCTCCTATCCTTAACGGGTGCTCACCGTGTCCGGATTATCCAAGGCCCATGGGGCGCGAACGCTCTTTAGCGACGTCACCCTGCAGCTTTCGGCCGGTCGCCGCATCGCATTGATCGGCGGAAACGGTGTCGGCAAGACCACGCTCATCGAGTTGATCATGGGGGTCCAAGACCCCGACGGCGGCGTCATTCATAAACCGAAGGACCTCCGTATCGGCTATCTCGCCCAAGAGCTTCCGGAGGCGACGGATCGTTCCGTTCTCGCGGAAACCCTCGACGGGGCCGAGCACATTCGAGACATCGCCCAACGCTTACGAGCGCTCGAAGCGGAACTCGAAACCGACGACGGCTCAAACATGGACCGCATCATCGAGCAATACGGCCAGGCCCAATCGGAGTTTGAGACGCACGGCGGCTATGCCCTCGAATCCGAAGCGCATCGTGTTTTGGCGGGCCTCGGGTTCCCACCCGATTGGAATGGCCGACCCATCAAAGAGCTCTCCGGTGGATGGCGAATGCGGGTAGCGCTTGCCCGCCTACTGCTTTCGAATCCCGATGTGTTGATCCTCGACGAGCCGACCAACCACCTGGACGTCGATTCGGTGGCCTGGCTGGAGAATCACCTCGCGGCATGGTCCGGGGCGCTGCTATTCGTGTCGCACGACCGAGACTTCATCGACGCGGTTGCTAACCGAATCCTCGAGATCAGCGTCGGCGTCGCTCAGGAGTACGTCGGCACCTTCCTCGAATACGTGGCCGCCCGAGAAGAGCGCATTGCTCAGCTGACCTCCCAAGCAGAGCAACAGCGGCGTCAAATCGCCGCAACCGAGGCCTTCGTCGACCGCTTTCGCTACAAGGCGACCAAAGCCAAGCAGGTCCAGAGCCGTATCAAGGCCATGGAAAAGTTAGAGCTGATCGAAGTTCCGACCGAGAAGGAGATCGCCGCCAAGTTCGACTTCCCCGAGCCGCAGCGATCTTCACGAGTGGTCGCCGAAATCGAAGATGTGAGTGTCGGCTACGACGGGAACATCATTCTCGAGGGCGTCAACGCTGTCGTCGAACGAGGCCGAAAGATCGGACTTGTGGGCCCAAACGGCGCCGGCAAGACGACGTTGATTCGATTGCTCACTGGGAAGCTGGAGCCGACAACCGGCTCGGTGTCGCTCGGGTCCAACGTCGACCTCTCTGCTTTTGCCCAAGACCAAGCCGAAGACATGGATCCCGCCAAGACAGTCCTTGGCGAACTCCTGTCGGTCACGCCGAAAAACTCCACCCGCAACTGGCGCACCGTTCTTGGTTCGTTCGGCTTCACCGGTGACGCTGCCGACCGCAAGATCATCGAGCTTTCCGGCGGTGAACGAACCCGGCTCGCCTTGGCGAAGATCATGGTCGTGCCGGTGAACCTGCTGGTACTCGACGAGCCAACCAACCACCTCGACCTCCCGAGCTGCGACGTGTTGGAAGACGCGCTTCGCGCCTATCCCGGCACCGTGCTGCTCGTCACCCACGACCGCCACCTCATTCGCAGTGTTTGCGACGCGTTGATCGAAGTTCGTGGCGGCAAGGCCGTGTGGCACGAGGGCGTAAGCGAGGGGGTCCTCAACCCCTTGGGGTCGATGGCGGCGGACGTGGGCCCGGAAAAGGCTGCGCCGAACAAGGTGAAGAAGTCCGACGAGAAGAAGGCTCGCAAACGATCTGAGGCCGAGAAGCGAAATACGAGCCATGTCAACACTCGGGACCTTCGAAAGAAGCAACAGTCCGCGGAGCGCAAGTGGGAGAAGGCCGAAGCAGAGGTCGCAGAGTTTCAGGCTCAGCTCGCCGACCCGGAGGTCTACGAGGACGCGGACAAGGTCAAAGAGCTCGTCGCAGCCCATGACGCTGCCAAGGATCGGGCCGCCGATCTCATGACCGAGTGGGAAGCAGCAACGATGGCCCTTGAGGCCGCGTCGAAGTAGTCGGTTCGTCGTAGGACTACGACGCACATAGGCTCGTCTGCGATGGCTGAGAGCGAAATTGCAGAGTGGTCGGCGAACATCTCCGCCAAGCCGTACGGCGAGCGGGTCTATCACGTCAGTTCGGCGATCGCGCGCCAGACGCTGTTTCGGCTCCTCGATATACGCACTGTGGGTCTCGAACACCTGAGTACCGCACCGCCCGTCATCATCGCTCCGGTTCATCGCTCCAACCTCGACAGCTTGATCATCGGTGTTCTGGGCGGCCGACAGCTTCCTACCCTTTCCAAAGCGTCGCTGTTCAAGTTCAAACCGGTGGCCTGGTGGATCTCATGCCTCGGCGCGATCCCGCTCGATCGTGACGCTGCCGATCGCGAGGCGACCACCGCCGCTCGCAGGGCCCTCGACGCTGGGAAACCGCTCATGATCTTCCCCGAGGGCACCCGCCAATCCGGTCGACACATCGGTGAACTGTTCGATGGCACCACGTGGATCGCGACCAAGACCGGAGCTTCGATCGTTCCCGTCGGTATTGCCGGAACCGAAGAGGCTCTGCCCCATGGTGCAAAATTCCCGAAGCGAGGACGAGTCGGCGTAGTGGCTCATGAACCGATTCAGATGCCCGAAGGCCGAGTGCCTCGTTCAGGGCTGACCGCGATCACCCAACAACTACGTGAATCACTCCAGGCCGCCAACGACCAAGCCCACGAATTGATCCTCTAGCCACAGTTGAGAGATGCGACGTTGCGAGCGAAGCGAGCAACTCGGTTAGTGACGAAGCCCCCGGGCTGAGGAACGGCAACGACCAAGCCCACCAATTGATCCTCTAGCGAACGAACGCCCTAGGGCCGAGGAACGGCTTTAGTAGTCGAGCGCGGTGCTTACTAGGGCGGCGATTTCGGAACGCTCGCTTGTGGTCAGCGAGATGTGCGCGAAGAGCGGGTGACCCCGAAGCGACGCGATTACCGAGGAGATGCCGTCGAAGCGGCCTACACGGAGGTTGTCGCGTTGGGCTACGTCGTGAGTCAGCACAACTCGCGACCCTTCGCCGAGTCGACTCAACGCGGTAAGCAGCACGCTGCGTTCGAGGTTCTGTGCTTCGTCGATGATGACGAACGAGTCACTGAGCGTACGGCCGCGAATGTAGGTGAGTGGCAGGACATCAATGAGCTCTTGGCGGACGATCTCTTCGATTGCATTGGGCGAGGCGATGGCATCGAGTGCGTCGTGGACCGCGTCGGTCCAGGGCCGCATCTTCTCTTCTTCGGTTCCCGGCAAGAAACCGAGCTCTTGGCCACCGACCGCATAGAGGGGCCGGAAGATCATGACTCGGCGATGGGTCTGCTTTTCGAGGACCGCATCAAGGCCAGCAGCCAGGGCAAGGACCGACTTGCCGGTACCTGCCGGACCGCCCATGCTGACAATTCCGATCGACTCATCGGCGAGCAGGTTCAGAGCTATCCGTTGCTCGGCGTTGCGGCCTCGCGCACCGAAGAGTTCGAGGTTTTGGTTGACCAGACGTACTGCGCCGTCTGCGGTCACCCGTCCCAGGGCTTGCTGCCCGGCGGCGTTGAGTACCAGCCCGGTGTGCACCGGGAACCCTGCGGCTGCGTCGATCTGCACGGAGTGCTTGTCGTACACGGCGTCGATCTCCTCGCCCTTCACATCGAGCTCGACGATGCCGCGCCAGTCGAGGTCTTCGTCGATATGACGGAACTCCTCCGCGTCAAGACCGATGACGCCAGCGCGCAGGCGTAGTGGCAAGTCCTGCGTGACGAGAACGACTTCTTCTCCGTCGTCAGCAAGGTTGGCTGCGACTGTCAGGATGCGATGGTCGTTGCTATTGGCCTCGCGCAGCGGCTCGGGAATGAGCGCGTCGTCCTTGTGGTTTACTTCGACTCGTATAGTTCCGCCTTGGTCACCGATGGGGAGCTTCTCGGTCAGCGATCCATGTGCCTCGCGAAGCTCTTCAAGTGCGCGGAGCGCCGTCCGTGCGGCCCACCCCAGGTCGGGGTGGTGACGTTTCGCCTCCAGCTCGGTGAGCACGATAATTGGAAGGACAACGCAGTTATCGGCGAAGGCATGTAGCGCCGCCGGGTCGCTCAGAAGAACGGAGGTATCGAGTACGTACGTCTTAGTGCTGATACCACGACGGTAGTCTGAGCGGGTGCGCATCCTGGTGACCAACGATGATGGAATCGAGTCACTCGGGCTTCATGCACTCGCCAACGCCATGCGGCCCTTCGGCGACGTGACCGTCATCGCTCCCGCGACCGAGTACTCCGGTGCCGGCGCATCGCTCGGGACGCTCACCTTTGAGGACCCCGTCGCTCGACGTGTGGACGTCGCTGCCCTTGAGGGAATCGAGGCCTGGTCGATCACCGGACCGCCTGCCTTGTGTGTAATGCACGCCCAACTAGGTGCGTTCGGGGATCCCTACGACCTGATCGTGTCGGGAATCAACCCTGGGCAGAACGTCGGCTGGTCGGTGTATCACTCGGGAACGATCGGCGCCGCGCTCACCGGACGCAACCGCGGCACGAGCGGATTGGCGATGAGCATCGGGTTCAACGGCGAAGAGGTCATGGGCCAGACCTGGCCAGAGATCGTGTCGGGCATGAAGTGGGATACCGCCGCGACAGTGGCCTCCCAGATCGTCGAAGCCATGTTGGCGGAGCCTTCGAGCAAGCCGGTCGTGATCAACTGCAATGTTCCAAATAGAGATCTCGGTGATCTCGATGGCTGGTCGCTGGCCCAGGTCGGCACCGACCCTCCTCGAAAGCTGGTCGCGAGCAAACTGCGAGATGACGGAACCGATGACGAGGGCGAGCGGTTCCGGCTACGAATGGATTGGGGAACCAAGGGTGAAGCCGCCGAGGGCACCGACGCATACCTCGTCCGTCATAACACCGTCTCGATGACCTGGCTCGGCGACCTGTGCGAGACCGAGCCAGAAGCCGCCCACCACAACGCCATCGCCACGAACCTCGACTCCCTCTTCGACTAACACCGCTCCACACCGGGCCCGATTCAGGCCAATCCACAGAGCACACCGAGCCGAAGGCGAATGTGCGATTGCGGCAAATGACAGGACGTGAACCCGTGCCGCCAAAATCGACGGCGAAGCCGTTGGCGGCTAAGGCTTCACGTCAGACCCCAAAGTTTGCGGAGGTGGCGCCAGTTAGGGCGAGCAGTTTTTCGGGATCGACCGGGAAGACGTGGCGGGGTGTTCCGGCGGCGGCCCAGACGATGTCGTACTCGAGCAGGGTTGGGTCGAAGAAGGAACGGACCTCGTTTAGGTGACCCAAGGGCGGGACTCCCCCGATGGCGAATCCGGTGATTTCGCGAACTTGGTCGACGTCGGCACGGTCGCATCGGTCGCCGCCGGCAGCGCTGGCGAGCGCATCGGTGTCGACTCGGTTCTTCCCGCTCGTTAGCGCGAGGACGAGTTCGCCATTCACGCTGAAGATCAACGACTTCACGATCTGGCCAACCTCACACCCGACCGCGGCGGCTGCATCGGGGGCGGTGCGAGTGCCATCGGGATACTCGACAATTTCGATCTCAAACCCACCGGCCGCGGCTGCGTCGATAACGCGCTGCACTCCTGCTGGCCACTCGGTCACCGCGGGTCCTTCCAGATCCCGAGACTTCGAGCCGGCAAGTTGACCTGCTTCTTGGTGAGCTTCGCTGCGCCCCACAACAGTTCGACATCTGGTCCGAACTGGTCGACGACTGGGACGACATCGGGTTCATCGGCATGGTTGATCGCCACCACAACGCGGTCTGCGCCGGTCCCCCGGGCATAGAGATACGTGCGGCCATAGTCAGGGCCAGGAGCTGGACCGAGACGCTCGAAATCTGGCGAGCGCAAGCCGGGCTGCTCGTGACGAACCGCTATGAGCTCACGAAGAGCTTTGTTGAGCTCGGGATGTTCATCCATCGCCTCCCAAGGGAAGCCTCGGCGACTGTCGGGGTCCGGCTCACCTTCGAGGCCGACCTCGGTGCCGTAATAAATGCATGGGGCACCCGGCATGGTCAACAAGAGAGCCAGGCAGAGCAGTACCAACTCGTAGTCACCATCGGCCATCGTCATGATGCGGCCGGTGTCGTGACTATCGAGCAAGTTCAACATCGACGTACGTTCCGATGGCCCGTACCAGTCCATCAACTCGTCGATGCGGTCGGCATATTCGCCTGCGTTAAGCCCGGGCGTCACGTGGTAGTCAAAGTTCTGGACGATGCCGGCTTCGTTGATCCGGTTGCCAATGCCAAACGCGATCGTGGAGGTCGTAAACGGATAATTCATTACCCCGTCAAAGGGACCATCGGGCCCGACCCAACCTTTCGCTTCGTGCCAGATCTCTCCGGTGATGTAGGCGTCGGGGTTCGCCTTGCGCACTCGGCTTCGGAACTCGTCCCAAAAGCCGGGGGTGCCGATCTCGTTCGGCACGTCGAGGCGCCAGCCGTCGATTCCCTTTTCGACCCAATAGGTTCCAACGCTCCACAGGAATTCGCGGACCGCTTCGTGTTCGGTATTGAACTTGGGCAGCGCGTGCAGACCCCACCACGCGTCGTAGGTAACGGGCGTGTCCTCGTCGTAAGGAGCAACCGGGAAGTCTCGAACGTTGAACCAGTCGAGGAACGCGGACTTTTCTTGGTGCTCGGCGATGTCGTTGAACTGAAAGAACCCGCGGCTGGCGTGATTGAAGACCCCATCGAGAATGATCCGGATGCCGCGCTCGTGTGCTCCAGCGAGCACCGCGTCGAAAGCCTTGTCGCCGCCGAGAACCGGGTCGATGCGGAAGTAATCATGGGTGTGATAGCGATGGTTCGAGGCGCTTTGAAAGATCGGGTTGAACCAAAGAGCGTTAATTCCCAGCTCGGCGAGGTAGTCGAGTTTGTCGGCCACGCCCCAGAGATCTCCGCCCTTGTAGCCATGAAAGGTGGGTGGCTCGTCCCACGTTTCGAGGCGCATCCCTAACTCGACCTGGCCAGAGCGGGCGAAGCGGTCAGGGAAGATCTGGTAGAAGACGGCGTCGGCTATCCAGCTCGGAGGATCGTTCAATGGAGTCGTCACGGATCAGATGCTAGAGGTCGGCCCCATGCGAAGTACAAAATGTTCTTCGATCGGTTAGATCTGCTCACTCAGGAGCGATGCCAAATCGCCACGCTTCTCGACTTCGATAGACGAGGATCCCACGAAGGAACGCAGATCTCGGACCGCCTCCGCGACTCGTTCGGCCGTCTGTGCGTTTACGTGGCCCTCCTCCGCGAAGCAGGATTTGATGCGCAAGACGTCGGATTCTCGATCGGTCTTGACATCCATCCTGGCGACGAGAGCGCCGTCGACCATGACCGGCAGCACGTAGTACCCATAGCGCCGCTTGGCGGCGGGGGTGTAGATCTCGATCTTGTACGCGAAGTCCCAAAGACGTTCCGCCCGATCACGCTTCCAGACGACCGGGTCGAACGGCGACAACACCGTCGACCCGGTGATGGTCCGAGGAATACGAGCCTCCGGGTCTGCAAAGGCCGGTTTCGTCCATCCATCCACCGTTGCGGGCACGACGGATCCATCCTCAACCAACGCGTCTAGAGCGGCGCGAATCTCGCGTATCGGCAGGCGAAAATAGTCGGCGATATCGGCCGCAGTCCCAACACCGAGCGTTCCCACAGCAATGCGGGCGAGATGCTTCTGCGCCTCGTCCACCGATGGCGTCGGCTGGCTTCGCACATGTTCAGGAACGATGTCTTCGATCGGGCTAAACACCTTTTCGAAGTTCCCTTGCCGACGGATCCCTAGCTCACCGATACGAAACAGCCAATCGAGGGCGAGTACGCCCAGCGAGCGATGCCACCAGCCCGATCCATCATCGGGCAATGGCCGCGGATCAAACAGCGTTCCACCAGTGGCGGCTCCGCGCTCTCGTACTTCCTCGAGAACCGCCTTCACATACTTTGGTTCGCGGAGCGCAACTTCTCGCAAGCTCTTCCATGTGTGGCCGTCACGAGCCCGATCCCACGTCCAGCGGATGAACGGTTCGGTTTCGACCGGCAGGATTGAGGCCTCGTGGGACCAGGCTTCGAACCATTCCCCACTGTTGTAGGCCAGGTCGTCGAACCGGATCATGTCATAGGGGCCAAGCCGACTGTGGAAGGGCATGTACTGCGTGCGCGCAACAACGGGAATCGAGTCGAGTTGCACTACTTGCATCCGGTTCATCACACGGCGAAGATGCCGCCGATCGACTCGGCCGCTGGGCCTCGAATCGGCAAAACCTTGCGCGCCGAGAGCTACTCGACGGGCTACGTCGAGGCTCATATTCCACTGTCTCGTGCGTGCCACGCTGCGAGAGTACTCGCGCTCTAGGCGCGGTCTAGAAGCTGGCCACTAGCGGTAGTGTTTTGAGGTGACAAAGAACGTACCAACCCCCCTTCGCTTTCTGCTTGTAGCCATCGCACTTGTGGCCTTCGCATGTGGCTCGGAAGCAGACACCGCCACCGCATCAGCCGACGATGCAGCGGTAGATGCATCGGAGGCCTCAGGTGGAGAAGCACCCGCGACCTCCGGTGACGAAGTGTTCGAAGCAACCGTAGACGTGGTTGCTGGTTCGACCGATGAGATCAACGGCGGTAAGCCCGATTCAATCGCCCCCGAGGGCGATGCTCCACTGACCCTCGGCATCACCGACCTGATCGCGGGAGACGGCAACGCTGCCCAGCCTGGCGATCTTCTGGTCATGCACTACGTCGGCGTGCTCGCCGACGGAAGCGAGTTCGACGCCAGCTGGGATCGCGGCGATACGTTCAGCTTCCCTCTCGGCCAGGGGCGCGTCATTCAAGGCTGGGACGAAGGCATTGTCGGCATGCAAGAAGGTGGCCGACGAATTCTCGCGATTCCACCCGAGCAGGCATATGGCGCGCAGTCGCCGAGTCCGGCTATTCCAGCCAACAGCCCGCTGTACTTCGTCGTCGATCTCGTCGCAGCGATCACTCCACCCGACGTGGAGAACGCTCCGGAGCCCGTCACCGAACTTCAGGTCGAAGTGCTTGAGGAAGGCGATGGGGAGATCGTGGAACTCGGCGACATTATCGAAGTTCACTTCGTGGCATTGGTTCAGGAGACGGGCCAGGAAATCGCATCAACGTTTGTTCAGGGGCAGCCGACGGTCACCGAAATCGGAGCTGACCCTTCGCTGCTACTTGTTGGCTTGGACCAAGCGATTGAGGGCAACGCTGTGGGCTCGTGGCTGCGTGTCATTGTCCCACCGGAGCTTGGGATCGAGAACCCTGAGGCAAACGGTCTCCCACCGGAGCCGACGCTCGTCGTCGAACTTCTGATCAACGGAATTCGCTAGGAGCAAACCACAAGAGGGCTTAGTCGTCGTCGGGAAGACCGAGGCGCAGCTTTATCGAGTCGAGAAATCGCTCAAAGATGCCTTCATCCTGCGCGTCCGAGCCAACTCCATCCTCGCCAGTTCCTCCGGTTCGCTCAGCTCGGAATGCGGCGGCCTGGGTGCTTCGGTCTTCGCTCGACTGCACTCGACCTCCTTCGATATCGAAGGCGAGGACTCGCTCGTAATGCCAGGCAGGGAGGAAACCCGCGTGCACGTAGAGATCCAGAATCGGGTCAGCGCCAACAATCAGGTCACCGGTCCACTCGAGAGGTAGGTCGAGTTCGAGGTAGGTCCACGTCTGTCCGTACTCATCGGTCGTTGCTTCCACACCACCAATAGGCGGAGGGGCTTCCACGGATCCGACCTGAATGTCCGAGAGGATCAGCACCCCTTCCTCAACTCGGTACCGAGCGAAAACACCGCGGGTGTTGGCCGTGTGCATCATCACCGGCTTGACCCCCTGCGCTCGGACATCAAATAAGGCGTCGGGCAATGGCTCGACGATGGCGTACTCCACATCGTCTACGACCACCACATCAGACATCTGTCCGCTCATAATTCGACCCCTTGCACTCGCTCTATTGGTCGATCGCAACATTACCGCTATTGACAACATCGCTCTGGACAACCGGCTGAGTCGCCGAAATTACCTGTTGGCGACGAACCACAAGATCGTCGACAGATCGCACGACGGGCCCGTCGGGTCGAGCGAACACGAACTGCACGTCGACGACCGTGAGCCCGGTTGCCGCTTCCACGGCAGCGGCATAGGCAGCACCCTGCAATGAGTAGCGTTCGAGCTTGGCGTCTACCTCAGCAACGTTGCGAACGGAGTCGGTTTTGTAGTCGACGACCACTAGCCCATCTGCGGTCTCGACCAAGAGGTCCACGTACCCCTCGATGGTGACTCCCCCGACCGGAGCGGCGACGAACAACTCTTTCCAGTGGCGTGCCGTCGAGCAACTCGCGACTATTGGGGCTTGCAACGCTGAACGCACCGATGCCCGGATGGTCTCGATATGTTCAGGTACCGACTCAGCCCAGGCTTGCGCATCGCTGAGCGAGTCGATGTCAGCGTCGTCCACAGCGGTGAGGTCGAGGAACTGCAGCACACCGTGCACCGCGGTGCCGATGGCGGTCCCTGCTCGACCACGTCGATAGACCTGCGGAGGCAATTGCTGGTCGTCGAGGCCTTCGTCATCGTCAGACACCGAATCATCGACCCAGTCGTCGTGGTCGTCAGCGAAGTTGCGAGCGCTCGCGGCCTGGGCGATTGCCGTGGCCGACCAGACCGATCGAACTTGGGCGTTCTCGACACGCTCATTGTGACGACGACTCCAGTCGGAGCGAGTGGGCAACGCATACGTTGGCACTTCCTCGTCCGGCGAGAGGTGCGCTGTTGGCGAAAACAGCGGTGCTTGGCCAGTGGGTGTGCGAACGAGGTCCGCGCCCGTTGCTTGAGCAAAGCCGTAGAGGGTTCCTCCGTGGCTGACTTTGGGATTTCCGTCTTTGTCGACGGCGTGATGCCCGCTCATGACCAGGTGATCTTTCGCCCTGGTCAACGCCACGTAGAGCAGACGGTCGCGCTCGGGCCCGCCCATCTCGTCGTCGAGTTCTTTCGCCAAGTCGAAGTGCTTCGTGCTGACCGCGCTCGTTGCCTTGACCTCGGGCATTTCGCCAGCCTCGCCCCAGATGACCTCGCCAACCGATCGACCTCGCCCTAATTGGGTGGTGAGGCCCGAGATGATGGTAATCGGGAATTCGAGGCCCTTCGAGCCGTGAATGGTCATGATCTGCACGGCGTCGTCATCGGGCTCGGCAAGCATTGGTTCGTGGGCTCGGGAACCATCGGCGCCTTGCAGGCGGGTCCATTCGAGGTACTCGCGTAGGTCGCCACCACCAGCTTCGGCGAAGGCACGGGCTTGATCGACGACGTAGCGAATCCGGCGCCATGTGTCTCGGGCACGGCGGCCGTGTGCAGGGAGCGCCATCGCGAATCGGTCGTCGATGACCCGCATGAGCAGTTGGCTGGGTTCGTCCCACCACCGGCGCTTGGTCAATGCGTGCAGGTGCTCGATACCGGCCGCAACCGTCGTGCCTTGCAACGCATCGACGATCGGCACCCGAATATCGAACGCTCCGCCACCATTTCGGAACGCGTAGAGGTCGTCGTATCCGCATGCGTAGAGCGGAGACCGCAGTGCGGCGACCAGCGCTATCTCATTGGATGGGTCGTCGATGGCCGACAGCACGCTCAGCAGGTCTTTGATCTCTTGGGTTTCATAGACCAACGTTCCGGTGTCGGCTCGAAATGGAATGTCCTTGTCGTCGAGCGCGTGGGATAGCTGCGACATCGACGTACGTGTGGGCAGCAGAATGGTGATATCGCTCAGTTTTGGGTCGACCCAACCCACGTCCTTTTTGAAGATCTGCCAGTTGGCCTTATTGGACTGAATGTCGACGATGAGCGAGGCCACGTCTGCTGCTTCGGCCTCCCGAATTTCTCGGGCCGTCACCGAATGAGGCCCACCGAACACGATCGGGCGGTGATCGCTCGCCGACGCATCGGTGCGGTTTGCCACCAGGGGCGAGTACTTGGCTTGCGACTCGGTTTCCTCGGCCATTACTTCGCTAAACAGCGCGTTGACGGTTGCGACGATTGGCTCGACGGTTCGGAAGTTGCGCTGCAACGACACTTCGCCTTCGGTGAAACGTGCCCGGGCCTCTAGGAAGAGCGCAATGTCGGCCCGACGAAACCGGTAGATCGACTGCTTGGGGTCGCCGACCATGAAGAGCCGACCGTCATTGGGTGAAAGATCAGACCACGCGCCGTCGAATTGGCCCTCAACCGACGAGGCCAGCAGCAATGCGAGACTGATTTGGATGGGGTCGGTGTCTTGAAATTCGTCGAGCATCAGCACTCGGTAGCGCTGCGACAGTAACGCCCTGGCCTCGGGGGCGGTGCGAAGCAAGATGTGGGCGAGCACCAACAGGTCGTGGAACTCGAGCAATCCTTCACTGCGGCGAACTTCGGCCGACTCGCGGGTGAACACGGCGATCTTTCCGGCGAACTGCGTGAGTGTGTCGCTGGCAACGACGGCCAGCAACTCCTCGCAATAGGCGAACAGATCTTTGGCGACCTGCTTTGCTGAAGCAACGTCGCCGCCCCAATTCCCCTTAGCTCCCCCGTTGCCAGGTCCAAGATTCGAAATAGCGCCGACAACGCGTAACCGTTCGTGGTCGGTGGTGGCCTGGTCGAAGCGACCAAAGATCGGCTCGTACTCGTTTCGAATGTGGGCGCAGAACTTGTCGTCTTGGTCACTGCATTCTTTGGGAAGCTCACGGACCAGGTGGATGTGCTCGCGCACGCCCGCAAAGTCGACTGGTGTTGGCCGGGTGGCCGGAACCTGCACGTCCAATAACCGATCCCAGTTATCGTCGAATTGTTGGGCGATGTTGCGAAGTTGTGGACCGCTGAGCTTCACGCCAAGGATCGAGGCCCGAACGATGAACTCTTCGAGGTCGGGGTCGTCATAAAGCGAGTCAAGGAACAGCGACCAACGTCGGTCGAATGCCAGTTGCGAGCGCACCTCGTCGATGACCTCTACTCGTGGCGGCACCCCAACCTCAACGGGAAACTCTGACAGCAGCCGCTGGGCGAACGCATGGAGCGTCGATACGGCAGCGATGTCTGCGTCGGCCAACGCCTTCCGACAGCGGTCGACCCGCTCCGCATTGCCCTTCGCCTGGGCATAGCGCAACGCCTCCTCAAACTTGATGCGGATTCGCTCGCGCAACTCGGCGGCTGCAGCTTCGGTGAACGTGATCGCAGCGATCTGACTGAGCGGAACTTGCACCGTCGAGTCGTCGGTAAGCACCAGCTCGACGATTCGACCAACGAGCGCGGTGGTCTTCCCCGTACCGGCGCCGGCTTCGACGAAGAGCGTACGGTTGAGGTCCTTTTTGATGGCAGTGCGCGACTTTTCGTCGCTCACTAGTAGTGCTTCGTCGGTACTCATGACGCGTCCTCCCCCGCCTCGTCGCTCGGGGGCTGATGCATGTTGACGTAGTCGACCAGTCGACCCGACCGAATCGCCTGCTCCAATTCCTCGTCGCGATCGACGGGACAAATACGCGTGAACGGGCAAAAGCCGCAATTTTCAAAGTCACCGAAGAACGTGCTGAAGTCGCCAGGGTTAGGTGGGAAGTCGCCCCGCTCGATGCCCTCGACAATCGTTTCGACGACATCGGTGAACCGTTCGCTCTTGTCGCTGGTCCAGGCGTAACCAACGCGCTTGAACTTCCCCTTCGCGGAGGTGAACCAGTAATACGCCTCGGCCCGATCGGTCTCGAATCGTTGCCTGGCCGCCTCTGCGTACACACCGAGCTGAAGTTTGGTGCCGCCGAGAACAGCGTCTTCGTCGAACTTCTTTTGTTCTTGCCCCTTGCCGCCGCCGGTTTTGTAGTCATGCACGATGGGAACGCCGCCGCTGGTGCGTCGGTCGAGCCGGTCGATAAAGCCACGCAGCCGAAGCACTCGCCCATCGGGAAGCGTGACCTCCGCGGCTGGCTCGTCAACCGAAGTGGTGCGGTTCGGTAGGCCAAAGGCCATCTCGACCTCTTCGGGCAACGACTGCATCTCGGCACGCATCTTGTTGTCGGCACGAAGGAACGCATCGAGGTCGGCGTTAGTTTCCTCTTTCTTGATCGCCCACAAGATTGGCCGCCCGGTGCGACCGAGCTTTTCGTATTCGTCGTAACGCTCCTCGGCAATGGCAAACAAACGTGTTCTGTCGTCGTCGGTCCAGACGTAGTTCGGGTCGTCGAAGGCGTGCGCGGCGTCGGGCAACGATTCGGCAATGAAGTCCTCGAGGATCTGGTGATAGAGGTTGCCCTTGTCCATTGCGCTGAGTTCGGAGATCTCTTCGGGACGCTCGATCTCGCCGAGCCGAAGCAGTTGCTCAAAGAAGAACTTGCGCGGGCATTTCGCCCAGGATTCCAAACGGCTTGAACTGATGGGCTTGGTATCGGCAACAACCGGTGGAACGTCGACGTCGCCCAAGTCGCCGTTGAATCGGTTGAACCCCGAAAGCCGGTTCGACGTGAGGTCGAGGCCGCGCCGAACCCGGCCAGCAAGTTCGAACTGGGAGTCATCGGCCAACGGATCGAGGCCTTGCAGCTGGGCGGCGTGCACGAGGTGTAGCTGATAGTCGGCCGCCGACGTTGCCATGCCAGCACCGACTGCGGTCGTGAGAGCTTGCTGGTAGGAACCAGCCGAGACACCCGCAAACAGCGGGGCTTCATGCCATGTTTCTGAGTTGAGTTCTGGGTCGTTGGTCAGGTCGCGTGCAGCATCGACCCACCACCGCGATGCGGTGCGCTTACGCCCCGAGCGGTGGTCGCCAACTGGGAGCAGGAGGGTGACCGACGCGCTACCCGACGCCAAGGCGTGCAGATAGCGCTGACGTTCTTCGCGCATGCGGTCGAGCCGGGTGAGCAAACCCCCGTTGGTGAACGCTCGCTCGGCATCGGGCAACAACGTGTCTTCACGGATGGGACGCGGGCACACGCCTTCGGCCATTCCCAGCACAAAAACCTCGTCGAGGTCGAGGGCAATAGCTGACGCCAACGGTGCCACCAACACGCCGGTTCCGAACCGTCCACGACGGCCAGCGGGAGCATCGAGTTCGAGTTGGATGGCGCGAAGAAACGCAGCCGACGTGAGGTTCGGTTCGATCTCATCGAGGACGCTGACGCGGGTGAGAAGTTTGTCGACTCGTTCGGCGGCTTCGACCTCGGTTTCGGGCCAGCTGCTGCGTCGGCTCTCTGCAGGCAGCAATTGTTGCAAGGTTTGTCGGGCCCACGCAGCGCGCTGCGACCACGATTGCCCGACCTCGCTGGGATCGGTGAGTGCTTCCAACCACTCGGCGAACTGACGCAGCTCAGAGGCGGCCTTGCGCTCGCGTTCGAACCCAGAACGGGCACCAGCTGATAACTCGGAGCGGTCGTCGTCGAGTCGCTTGGTAAGCGACAGTTCGTGTGAGGTGAGGCGGTCCGTCCAGTCGTCGATGCCCGACACCACGCCCGCCGACCGGGAGATGTTTTCCCACGGCCCTGATCGAATACGCCGGCCGTCGGGGCCACGCAGCGGCGCTGCCTCGACCAACGCCAGCACGCTTTCGCGTTCGAAGCGTTTGTCGGGCGTTGTCGACAGTGCGGAATCGGCGATGCCCAGCAGCCTCAACAGCAGCCGCCCAACCATCGAGTCGCCCAACGCGCGGTGATCGGGGCCGGCACTTGGAATGTTGGCTTGCTCGAACTGCTCACGAATCGAACGAAGGTAAGGCGATCGCACGGGCACGAATACGGCCATGCGGTCGAACCGCGCGCCGCGCTCGGCTGCGGTGAGGATCTGACGAACAACGGCCCGCACCTCCTCGTCGGGGTCGGCGGTGGGAAACATGTGCGTAGGCAACGCAAGGTCTGCACTGACCACATCGACCGACTCGCCGCTGATGAGCTGGGCCTGGCCCCGACTTGCGTCGTCGACCTCGACATCGCCGGTGAGCGACAAGACCATTCGAGTCGAGAGATGCTCAGAAACCGATTGCAAGAACTCGAGGGCGGCCAATCCTTGGCTAAACGGGCCCGCCAACACGATGGCCTCATCGACCGGCGCCTTATCTAGTGCAGCAGCGGCTGCGTGCAGAACCGCGTATTCGTCGTGGAATCGAAGCGACGAACCCGATTGCAGGTGCTCCCCCACCGCCTCGACAAAGCTGAGCAGGTCGTTGGTGCGTGCAGACGCATTGTCGGCAAGTGCCCGTCGTTTCGCTGGAGGCATTTCGGTGATCTCGCCATAGGCCCGAATGAGGGCGGTTTCGGTGGCTACATGTTCGGCAACCGCACCAAAGCGGCCCGGATTCGTCGAGAGCACATGGCGCACGGCCGCAGCGAGGACCGGGGTGGTGAGCGGGCGTTGACCCGATGCAGCGAGCGTTGGCGCCGCGAGCGACGAGGCGAACTGGAACGGCGTAGAGAAACTGACGTTCGCGATGCCCTGGCTGGCGAGTAAGGACCCACTCTCGGTAAGCAACGCCGAACCCAACATTCGCCGCAGGCTGAGGCCAGCAATATTGGACGGGACGACCACGCGAACCGCACGCAAGGGGTCTCCAGCTTTCGCCTCGGCGATCGCATCGCGAACCGCGATTGTGTAGGTGCGTCCGGCCGGAACTTGCGAGATCAGCATCGACCGCCATAGTAGATGCGAGCAATGACAGATCTGGCGAGAAGTTGTGGCAACCAGCAAGAGCGTTGGCAGACTTAGGTATGGCGAAGAATGTTCTCGGGAGTGAGCTCGAGTCGTGCAGCACGAACCCGCTCACCGGATTCACCCGAAACGGGTGCTGTGAAACTCACCCGCAGGACGGGGGCTTCCACATCGTTTGCGCCATCGTTACCGATGCCTTTTTGCAGTTCTCAAAGGAACAAGGAAACGACCTGTCCACCCCTCGCCCGGAATATGGCTTTGCGGGCCTAAACGCCGGAGACCGCTGGTGTCTTTGCGCGAGCAGGTGGGTCGACGCCTTCGAAGCCGGTGTCGCTCCGCGGGTAGTACTCGAGGCAACCCACGCCCAGGCCCTGGAGTGGGCCGATATCGCCGATCTCCGCGCCAACGCGGCGTAGACCTCGTAGGACTCGACCTGACCCGGCGCCTGTCGGCACCGAATCGGGTGGAGGCGTATAGGAGTTTTCCCTCGCCCCTCTCCCCAGGTTGTAAGACCAAATAACTACGTTTTGTGGCTGCAGCTGGTGCATACGGCATACCCGTCGCTACACGCGTAGTTCGAACTGCTCTTTAGTTCATACATATCGAATGTCGAAAACACTTTGTATGGCAGCGCAATCGAACACGCTGGAGCAAGTGGCTTGGGTCATCCAAACCCACTGCTTCGGCGCGCCTCGGCAAATATTCGATTTGTGCCAATCCTTTGCTATAGCCGAGCCATGTACAGACCGATTGGCTAGTTGGTGACTACGAATACATGGAACGGGCGCCCTTGGTTGGCGCGAGGCATACGGGTGCTGATCTTCATCGCGCCCGCCGTGTTCGCATGGATAGCCGTTCGCACGCTTGCCCCACTCTTTTTCGAAGCCGGTAGCTGGCTGCGCCTACCCATCTGGATCCTGCAGGCACTACTCGTGTCACTCGTAGTCGCCCGCACCTTCGCGCTCATCGCCCAACGGTTTGTTCCTCTCACCTCGCTGCTGTCGTTGACGTTGGTCTTCCCCGACCACGCCCCCTCTCGATTCGGCACCGCGCTGCGCGCTGGCGGAACCAAAAAGCTCAAAGAAGCCATCCCGACCCTCCCCAACGATGAGGGCGAAGCAGCCCGCGAAGCAATCACCCTCATCACCGCCTTCAACAAACACGACCGACTCACCCGAGGCCACATCGAACGAGTCCGCGCATACGGCGAAATAATCGGCACCGAAATGGGCCTCGCCGACGAAGACCTCAACAAACTCCGCTGGGGCCTCATCCTCCACGATGTCGGCAAACTCTCAGTCCCCTCAGAAATCCTTCAAAAAGAAGGCCGCCCCACCAAGGAAGAATGGGAAATCCTCAAGACCCACCCCGCCATGGGCGCGGACTTCCTCGAACCTCTCACGAACTTCCTCGGCCCCTGGATCGGCGCTGCCAACCACCACCACGAACGCTGGGACGGCACCGGCTATCCAAACGGCCTCTCCGGGACCGACATCAGCCTCGCCGGACGGATCTGCTCTGTGGCAGACGCCTACGACGTAATCACCTCCAAACGCAGCTACAAGAACCCCCAACCCATCGAGTTCGCACGCAAAGAACTCGTCGACAACGCCGGCACCCAATTCGACCCCGTCATCGTTCGCGCCTTTCTACAAGCCGGCATCCGCAACACCAGCCGAGCAGGATTCCTGGGCTGGCTCCTCGAACTCCCCCAAACCCTCGGCATCGCTTCCGTTGCATCCGCCCCCGCTGCCACCGTCGCTGGCGCCATGGCCGCAACCGCCATCACACTCAGCACCATCGCCCCCAGCCCAACCACCACACCCCCACCACAAATCGCCTTTGAACAACCCGCCGTCGTCGTCGAGCAACCCCCAGCCGAAACCACCACCACGGGACCGATCACCCCCACCGCCAACACCCCAACCACAACACCGGTCATCGTGGCCGGACCGCCGTTAACAAGCCCGGAATCGATTTTTGTGCCGAGCAGCGTCACGACCACGAGCATCACCCCGGCAACCACCACAAGCACCACCCCGGCAACCACCACGAGCATCACCAGCACAGTCCCGGTCACCACCACCCCCACAATCATCAGCCCGACATCAACCACGACCACCCCCACAATCATCAGCCCGACATCAACCACGACCACCACCACCACGGCGGCGCCAACCACCACAACCACGCCGCCCACCACAACAGCAGCGGCACCCACCACCACTACGTCCACGACCACCGCTCCCACCACAACAACGACGTCTACGACAACAACCACGCCGCCGCCTCCGGTCACAGGAACGGGGTTTCAGATATCTCCCATCTCCCAGGTACCCGTGTTGCCGGTCCCGACACGCTCCAACACCGCCATTGTTATTCCTGAGCAGGAAGGCTTCATCCTGCCCACGGACATCACACTGGTCAACTACCCCACGCTCCGAGACCCCAGGTTCGGGGAGCCGACCAACGCAAATGAAGGCCTCGACGCCGGCGATGTCGTGTGCGTATGGCTGGTGCAGATCCGACCCAGCACCCATGACGTCGTGGTGGTCGAAATGACGTTTGATCAGGAAATTCTCGGAATCAACCACAAACCCGAGCTCATGACCTTCTTCGAAAACCCAGCAATCGTTTATAACGATGTAGCGAATATTGGGCATACCGACCACATCGAAAACGACTCGACGACCGTGTACGTCGAGTTCGGGAGTGGCACAGCGCTGGGCGCGGATGGATTTCGAGTAGTCACATCCTGCTAGGACTGCCACCGATCCACTGGTCATTATGTGCGCTTAAAGCTAGTCTCGGCCTCATGGGTATCGCCGACGAAAAGTACGTAAACCTGACGACCTTTACCAAGGACGGCCGCCCCAAGCCATGCCCGGTGTGGATCACCGACACCGGTGACGGCACAGTCGGGTTCACAACCTTTTCGACAAGTTGGAAGGTCAAGCGGCTCAACAACGACTCTCGGGTCACGTTGCAGCCGTGTGACGCCAAAGGCACCGTTACTGCGGGAACCGATGTCGTCGAAGGAACCGCCATAGCGTCGCAAGGTGCGGAGTTCGAGCGGGTCAGGTCTCTCATCCAGTCCAAGTACGGGATCCAATTCGCGATGATCAACTTCTTCGGCAAAATCCGCAAGGCAATCGGCAAAGATTCGGGCACCGATACCGCCGTCGTCATCACGCTCGACGACGAATAGCCCTTAGCGAAGGGGAATCCTCCAGACCCGCCTCGCAGTCTGGACGAAGACCGACTCATCGTCGACATACACGATCCCGTCTATTTCGCGGCGAAGTGTCGGTGGCTCGAGCGACAGCGAGATCGGCTCTCCCACGTCGTTCGCGACCGGATCGACGATGATCAGTTGCTCACCGGTCACGCCGTAGAGCAGATCACTGGTCGCCGAGCTGCGAAGAGCAGCGCCGCCAAAGATTGGCGATCGTCCAATCGGCAGTTCCTCGGTGACACGTTGAAGGATCGTCCAAGATCCAATTGAACGGTCGAGTGACCACAGAGCCTGGTCGTAGCTCACCAGTAGTTGTGCGCCACCATCGGCAGCGGAGAACTCCCCGACGACCGTCGCGAGGCTTACCGAACCAGAACCAAACTCCGGGTCGGGAAGCGGCCACCGACGCAATTCGTTGGTAGCGCCATCTACCACTACGACGGACGGCTCAGGCTCCGACGAAATATCCACAATGCCATCGCATCGATCGTCTCGAAGGGACGTTCCCTCGCCGAAACCGCCAATGTCGACAAGAGAAAAACCACCGTCAGCCAAGACAAATGGGAACTCGAAAAAGTTCACCCGGCCGAGGATCATTCGTTCCCCATCAGAGGGTTGATGGACCAAAGCCCGACCCGGCCCAATCTCGCTCAAGGCGAACATGCAGTCCAACAGCTCCTCGTCGCCGACGGCACTGTCGAAAAACGACGCACCAACGTCGCGCACCAAATCCGCGCCTGCGCAATCTCCCACCACAAAGACAGGTTCGTCACCGCCTCCCTGACGGTCGAGATCGCATGCAGGGAAATCAAGCTCTTGCAGGGTGGTATGTTCCTCCAAGAACCTGCTCACGAGCTCCTCGGATCCAATACCGAGGGTGAACTGGCCATCCGTGTTCTGTGTGATGAGAGACTCGCCCCGCCGCTGTCCACCGGCGGAGCCGATGCCGTCGATCTGTTCCCATAACACCCCATCGTTTGAGATGAAGATGTCTTGCGGGGTAAGGATCTGCTCATCCTCGATTGTTTGCCCCCGCATCTGGAGTCGACCGTTTGCGAGCTGGAGATCGAACCAGAATCGTTCCCCATCAGTTTCGGTGCCAAGTGTGGTCACCGCGGTCTCCACTTCTCGCCATGCATCGCCATCGTCGGAACGCAGAATCGTCGGCGTTGTTCCTTCGCCACCGGCGTTCCCGATGAAGCCGTCATCGAGTCGGACGATGGAGGTCAACGGCTGGGGAGTGTCAAGTGCGGTGAATCGCAGAATCGTTGACTCCGGCAAAGTGAGCGCCGGCGGCTCTTGTACCGGAGCGGCTCCTCGAAGTGGGCCCTCCCCAGCAAGACCATCACCGGGTCGTATCAAGAAGAAGGTGACGCCGACGATGGCGAGAGCAACCAACCCAAGGACGACGACGGAACGGCCACGAGACGATGGCTCGGGCGCCGGAACATCCGCACCAAGATCTGGATCACTGGGGGCGTCAGACTCGATCTCAATTCGCCCAATCGAGCTCCCGCCCTCAACTCCCTTTACCACGCTCCCAGTGTGACAGACCGCGAACATTGAGGTGAGACCCCGTTGTTCGCGATTCGTCCTGAAATAGCCGCCGTGATTACGCTCTCGCCATGAAGACGAGCACACGGGTGGTGGTGATCGGCGGCGGCGTTGTCGGGGCGTCGATTCTCTATCACTTGACGAAGAACGGCTGGACCGATGTGGTCCTGCTCGAACGCACTGAACTGACGGCTGGGTCGACCTGGCATTCAGCCGGTGGGATGCACACGCTGAACGGCGACCCAAACGTCGCCAAGCTGCAGCAGTACACGATCGAGCTTTACAAAGAGATCGAGGAGGTCTCCGGCCAGGACTGTGGCATTCACATAACCGGCGGGGTCATGCTCGCCGATACCCCCGAGCGCTACGACTGGTTGAAGGCCACCCACGCAAAGGGCCGCTACCTCGGTATGGATACCGAGCTGATCTCTGTCGCAGAAGCCGCCGAGATCCACCCGATCTTCGACGAGCAATATTTCGTCGGCGCGATGTGGGACGCGCACGAAGGCCACGTCGACCCGACCGGCGTTACTAACGCATACGCCAAAGCCGCTCGCCAGGCGGGTGCCGAGGTCTACCGGGACACCTGGGCCCGATCGATGAACCGCGTTGGCGACGGCGGTTGGGAGGTGCACACCATGCGCACCTCGACAGGCGAAGAGCTCGAAACGATCCACTGCGAACACGTCGTAAACGCCGGGGGCCTGTGGGGCCGCGAGGTTGGGCGCATGGTCGGTCTCGAACTGCCGATCCTGGCGATGGCCCACCAATACATCATCACCGAGGACCTGCCCCAGGTGGCCGAGATCAACGAGTCCACCGGCAAAGAGGTGCTTCACGCCGTCGACTTCGGTGGCGAGATCTACATGCGCCAAGAAGGCGGCGGCCTCCTGCTTGGAACCTACGAACCAAACGGAATCCCATGGTCGCCCAAGCAAACACCGTGGGACTTCGGCATGCAATTGCTGAACCCAGACCTCGAACACCTCGCCGACCACCTCGAACGCGGCTTCAAGCACTTCCCGATCTTCGCCGAGTCCGGAATCAAGACGGTAATCAACGGGCCATTCGTGTTCGCTCCCGACGGCAACCCATGCCTCGGCCCCGTGCGCGGACTCCCCGGCTACTGGTCAGCCACAGCGATCATGGCGGGCCTGTCCCAAGGCGGCGGTGTTGGCCTTGCGCTCGCCAACTGGATGACCGAAGGCGATCCCGGTCACGACATCTGGGGCATGGACATCGCCCGCTTCGGCGACTTCAACACCATGTCGTTCACCGACGTCAAAGTCCGCGAGAACTATGGACGCAGGTTCCGCATCACGTTCCCCAACGAGTTTCTCCCACAGGGACGCAACCTCCAGACCACACCCATTTACGACAAGCTCTCCGACGCCAATGCGGTGTGGGGCAACAGCTATGGACTCGAATCTGCTCAGTGGTATCAGGCCGAAGGTGCCGAGCCGATTGAAGACGTCACGTTCTATCGCTCGAACGCATGGGACCAAGTGCGCTCCGAGGTCGAGACGGTGCGAAACGGTGTCGGCCTGATTGACACCACCGGGTTCTCCAAGTTCTCGTTCTCCGGTGCTGGTGCGCGCGAGTGGCTCGACGGTGTGCTCGCCGGCCGCATCCCGAAACCGGGACGCATGTCGCTCACACCAATGACGAACCACAACGGCAAGCTCATCGGCGACCTCACGGTGGCATGCCTACCGGCAACACCGGGTGAACCCGAAGGTCCACTAGCGACCGTCACCGCTGGAGCCACTGGCAACACCACTGCCGACGGCGAGCGATTCATGATGTTCGGCTCCGGAATCGCGACCCGCTACTACCAGCGCTACTTCGAATCACTGCTGCCGACAGATGGCACCGTCTCGTACCGGTCGTTTGGGTACGAGATGTGCGGCCTATCGATCGCCGGCCCGAAGAGCCGAGAACTTTTGGAGCGGGTCACCGATACCGACGTGTCGAACGACGCGTTCCGGTTCATGGCCTTCAAAGAGATCGAGCTCGGGTGGGCGAGGGTTTTGTGTGGTCGCGTGACCTTCACCGGCGATCTCGGATACGAGTTCTGGATGCCCGCTAGCTACCAGCGCTACTGCTTCGACCTGCTGATGGAGGCTGGCGCAGACTTAGGAATCGGCCTGTTTGGCTCGAAGGCGTTGGACTCGTTGCGCCTCGACAAGAGCTTCGGTTCGTGGGCCCGCGAGTACCGCCCGATCTACGACCCGATCGAGGCGAACCTCGACCGTTTCGTCGATCTCGACAAAGACTTCATCGGCCGAGACGCCGTGGCAGCGGTCGCCGAATCCGGGCCGGCTCGCAAGCTGTGCACCTGGACGGTCGACATTCCTCCTGGAGCCGAGGAAGGCAACGCCGATGTCATGGGCGACGAACCCGTGTGGCTCGATGGTGAGGTCGTCGGCTGGATTACCTCCGGCGGCTATGCCCATCACAGCGACATCTCCGTGGCGATGGGTTACGTCCCCGCCGAACACGCAGACCGTACCGAGGGCTGGCAGATCGAGATACTCGGTGTCATGCGAGATGCGAAGATCCAGACCGAGCCGATCTGGGACCCGACCGCCGAACGTATGCGCTCCTGACATTCCCGTCGCCGGCACGACCTCTTCCGTGGGGCCCGACGACACTAGAGTTGAAGCGATGAGCTCCACCAGTAGCCACTACCGGGGCGACATCGATGGGCTGCGATTCGTATCGATCCTGCTGGTTGTTTTGTACCACGCAGGGGTCACTCGGTTCGGTGGTGGCTATGTCGGTGTAGATGTCTTCTTTGTGATCTCGGGTTACCTGATCACAGGCTTACTCCTCCGCGAGTACCAGGCCGCTGGTTCGATCGATGTGATCGACTTCTTTGCCCGACGCATCCGGAGGCTGCTGCCGCTGGCCGCAACCGTGTTGGCAACAACGCTCATCATCGGCGGCTGGCTGCTCACTCCCCTTCAGCGAACTTCGCTCATCACCGATGCCCGATGGGCATCTCTGTACGCCGCGAACTGGCGCTTCGGGTCCCAGACTGCGGAATACACCGCGGTGAACCCAACCGAGAGTCTGCTCCTCCACTACTGGTCGCTGTCGATCGAGGAACAGTTCTATCTTGTCTGGCCGATTGTGGTGGTGCTCGCGCTATGGGCCGCGCGAGTGGCTATCAAGGGGAAGCACACCCTGGTGCTCGGGTTCGTGACGGCAGCGATCGTGGCTGGCTCCTTTGCCATTGCGGTATCGAACGCCGTCCAACAGGTGCCGGGAAGCTATTTCTCATCGTTTGGCAGGTTCTGGGAGATGGGGGTCGGCGCATTGCTCGCGATTGCTGCCCCAAGGCTGCAATCGTTCGCGACCCCTCGCAATCGAGCACCTTTGGTTGGGTTCGGTCTGGTCGCGATCCTGGCTTCGGCAGTGACCTACAACGAGCAAACCCAGTTCCCCGGCTACGCGGCACTCGTGCCCGTTCTTGGTGCGGCGATGATCATCGTGTTCGGGGCGAACTCAATGATCCTTGAACGGGACCCTCTTCCGAGACTCGGCCGACTCTCCTACGCGTGGTACCTGTGGCACTGGCCCGCGATTGGCATCGCACTCCTCGCGAACCAACGGTGGAATGTCGGCCTGAGTACGGGAATCGCGACCTTCGTCGCTGTCTCCGCGTCGTTCGGCCTCGCTTGGCTCAGCCACCACCTCATCGAGAATCCCATTCGCCTTTCGAACCGACTCTCCGTGTCGACCCGACCGAACTTTGCGCTCGGGGCCGCACTAATGCTCGCCCCCATCTTGGGCGGGGCGCTCTTCCTCGCAGCTGGCAACACCGGTGGCACTACCGTCACGGTCCCAGTTGCCTCACCGGCGAACGCACCCGCCGAAAGGGTCGCCCCAAGCACCACCGGTGTCGAACCCGCAAGCGACTCGGGGCAAACCCCCGCGACCACTATCTCCCCAAGCTCGGCGACGTCGTTAGTGCCGACCACACTCCTCGTGCGAGCGATGACCCCTGAAGAAGCCGCGAACGACTCGGTCGGCCAAGACCGCCCGGAGCTCGCGATGGGGGCGTGCTTCAGCAATTTCGAGCAGGTCGAGATCGCCCCTGACTGTGTCTTTGGAGACGAAGACGGCGATCGAACCATCATCGCTATCGGCGATAGCCACATGCAGCACTTCTTACCCGCACTACACCTCGCTGGCCAGGAGAACGGTTGGCGAATCGTCTCTTGGATCAAGGGGGCGTGCCCGGTGACGGGTGCCTCGCTCTGGGCGAACCAGCTCAACCGCGAGTTTCATGAATGCGCTCAATGGAACGAGAACCTCCTCGCCGAACTCGACACGGTCGAAGCAGATGGCGTGCTTATCTCTCGGGCCTTCCAGCATCAGGAGCGGTTAGTCGACGCCGAGGGCCAACTCCTCGAACAGCCAGAACAGGTCGTAGAAGCGTGGGCCGACGGCCATCGCGAGGTTCATGATCGGCTCACCGAGCAGTTCGGGACCGTCGTCGTCATGCGGGACACTCCCCGGGCGCCGCACAACGTTGCGAACTGCCTATCGAGAAACCCGACCGACCCCGCCGAATGTGGATTCCCCGCCGAAGGCCACGTCCTACGCGACACGGCATTGTTCGAGGCCGAAGTGCGGGCCGTCGGCGAGTCGCATCATCTCGACATCACCCCCTACGTGTGCGAGAGCGACCCGTGTCAGATGGTGACGCCGGGTGGAGTCATCAAGTACCGCGACACCCAACACCTAACCGGCACGTTTTCGACGACACTCGCTCCGGTATTCTCGGTTCTCCTCGAGGAAGCGCTCTTCCCAAACGCGTAGCTGTGGTAGCGAACCGGCGACGCGTCGATATTGGCCCATACTGAAAACATGCATACCGAAGCGATGGCAAGCCACGAAGCCACCTACCGCGCATTTATCGACGGGAAGCTCGGCAAGGACGAGTGGACTCACGAGGCCCACCTCATTACCTGTTGGATGGCGCTGCGCACTCGCAGCGCCGCCGAAGCGCTTACCCATTTGCGGGATTCGATCATCGAGCACAACTGTGGCATCGGTATCCAAAACACGGCGGCCTCGGGCTACCACGAGACCATGACGGTCTACTACGTCACAGCGATCGACGCCCTCGGCGCAGATTCTCCTGAGGCGCTCTTCGACGAGCCCAGCGTGAGTCGCGATGCAACGATGAACCACTGGACCAAAGACCGCCTGATGTCTCCCGAGGCACGTGCCGCTTGGCTCGAACCCGACATCGCACCACTCCCCTGGACGCCAGTGCGCGACTCCGGCTAAATCCAGGATCGGCCTCAGGCGACCCTGCAAGTCTCGGGCGAGCAGACAAGCTCGGTGTGAGACAGGCTCTTAGAACAGGCTCGGCCGGATGCCCGGCGCTGGGGGTCGTTCGTGGAGGTACGGTTTGGTACGACGGGTCTCGGCCGTTTCGGGTTTTGTCGTTCGCCGTTTGGCTCGGTATTTGCCGGGTGGTTTGTTCGGAGCCGGTCCGCCGTCAGGGGGAATCTCGTCGGGGGTGGCCCGTCTGGTTTTCCAGGTTTGGGTGTTGGGGTCGTAGAACA